>JAZRNE010000045.1:0-16351 GCA_045648045.1 Christensenellaceae bacterium | reverse complement strand
ATTCGTGCGTACCCTTTATAAATTTATTTCTTTACGCGATTTTCTTTATTTCTTCTTCGATTGCCGCTCTCTTTTCTAACAAAGATGCCGTTGTATTTACAAACGCAGCCGTGTTCTTATCAAGCCCATCAATATGTTTAACCGTGTGCAACTCTCCCTTTATTTTCTTATCGTAATAAGACGGATATTTTTGCTTATATGCACGGTCATCATAGTCTGCAACTAATATAGACGGACACCAACGAGTTTTTACTTTTCCTGCTGTTTCAAACTGTGATTCTTCATTTACTCCTTGAACCTTTGCACCAGTTTCAGTATTATGTGCGTATTGATATTTTATCCGTCTAAATCCTATAGAACGGACGAACCTCTCAAATCCTAACATAAACTTTGCCGTCTTTGGATTCTTGGCAATTCCTTTATCTAACGATTCGGATATCCATAACTTTATAAACTTGAATATACCATATAAAATTGTAGGTCTACAAACCCATTCTTGACCGTGTATAACACGATTAAAACCTACAACACGACGACAATCAATATAAATATGATTGAAATCTTGTTCACATCCTATAACAACCCACTTAACGTAATGCCCACCAAGTCTAAACATATCACTAACGTCAAGTGGTTTTTCAAATCCACTTTTTGCGATTCCGTCATCGGCTTTAAGCATTGCGCCGATTTCATCAAGTAGTAAAACGGAATATATAGGCAATCTTTCAAGACCTTTAATGTGTTCAATAGTAACTTTATGCGCAGCCCTGCCTTTACGGTCAAATACACCTATAATGGACCATAAACAAGGTATGCACGGGCGCATAATATAAAAACTGTAAGACAACTCTATTTCGTGCAGTTCCAAAAGTTCATCTTTATTTCCACGACGTTTAATCTCATCAGAACGACTGTGCCATAACCAATAATCATATTGTAATTGTTGCCACTTCAATTTTGCTAAAACAAAAGAATCTTGAACTGCAGTTGAAGTTTTTCCACAACGTGGTTTTCCTGCATTTATTTGAACAGTACTACCAAAATCCAAATTGCAATCCCCTGCATAACAAAGCAAAAAACCAACGTAAAATTTGCCAAAATAATATATACAAGAACATATAAAAAATAATTTAATTGTATAAGGAATGTAAATCAGTTGATAAAGACCTGGTATCATTGAACCTAACGCTAGAAGTAAAATATTCAAAATTACTGTTAACGTTATCGCAAAAACTTGAAACAACAAAGACCGTTCACTGTTTACAATTCCTTTAATCACACAGAAATCTATCAGCACTACAATAGAAAACAAAATGTTAGCCCAAAAATTATATTTGAAGATATTAAAAATTAAAAATATAATATTCAGCAACAACGGTATAGTATAATATAAAAAACCGTTCTTACAAGCGCGCAATTCATTTATAAAAACAAATCTATATAATCCCTGTCTATTATTATTTTTTATCAATCGAGGAGATGGTGTGCGCAACGTTTCCGAATCTATAACGTTGTTTTTATACTCAATTTGACGTTCGTTAAGACCTTTGTTTGGGTCAAAATCTTTGAATTTTTTTATATATTCTGGTTCTTCTTGATAAATAGCCGGATATTGTTTTTCACGATATACCCACTTGACCGCATAATGTTGTTTAATACCTTTATCCGTACCAAGTGGACTATGTCTTTCTTTCTGAAATTTAAAGGTATCTTTTTGACCGATATCCTCTAACGTTATAATTCGTCCGTCTTCCAGAGTAATACTTCGTCCAAGAGATTCGCCGGTCAGTTGACTGACCGACGGTTCTTGCCCTTTTTCATCTTTTGGTTTGACTGTTGGTTTTGATGGTTTTCTCAAAAAGTCGTCAATACTTCCCATTATTAAAATCCACCTATTTTAACCGCTACTCCAAAGAATATTGTAGAAAGCCATATTCCAACAACTATTGCAACTATAATAATTGAAACGAGTATTATTGTTTTAATTACCGAATGTCCTATTCCTGATGCCAATTTTAATAATTTTAAAGTAAAAATAACCAACACTACTAACGCCACAATGCCTAAAATTGTCATACCCCAAGAACCAACCGATTTCCCAAAGCCTTTTAACCAATCTAAAAAATTGTTCCATACTATACCTTCTTCAGGTTCTGGATTTTTAGTAATAGAATTTATGACATTTATAGGATTTTGAGTTACTGGAATAACAGTATAAACTCCGTCTGCCTGAAAAGTTAAATGTATAATCTTGAAATTTAGAAATACACTTTCTTTAGCAACCAATGCAGTACCTTTTTTAGCCCCAGCAGAATCAACGACATTTGTCTTTTCCGAATAATAATCCGTCATCGCAAAACGGAATAAAACGGTTCTCTCATCTTGTACTTTTGCATCATTATAAAACGCCTTGAATGCATTTACGTCCGCTTTGTTTATAAGCAACGATTTTGCCAAATTGCTTTCTGATAATGATATATAGTTGCTTATATCCGTAACAATGGGTGAAATATTTTTATACTGGTCATTAGTTGTTGGTGGATTAAATAAATATGTAAGCCACTTTTCAAAGCCTGAATGATTACTATCGTAAGATAACATATCAAATTCATCATTTGCATCAAAATTAACTAATTTATGATGTATATCATCAGCATAATTTACTTCTGCACGTCCATTACTTAATGTGTCGGTAAATAAATCTGCGCTTATTTGCTTTCCGTCAATTAACGTTGGCAAAAATCCTTTATCACTTGATGCAGAATAATTCTTTATATATTCGGTCATCTGTGATGACGTAATAAGTATGTCGTCATTTATGGAATCGCAGTTAAATAATAAATATAAGGCATTCATCATAGTAGATGAATCTCCATTTAAATTGCTCGACTTGACAGGATGATTGTAGCGATAACCATAGTAGTTTTTATAGGTTATTCCGCTGTCATCATAATCTGAAGACCAATTTGCAATACCATAAGGAATCTCATTATTGCTTTCTCCTATATTTATTCCAAGCCCGCGCTTTAAACCTTCGTAAAACGTATTATTATCAGTTACTAGAATAGGTTGAGTTTCATACTCCCACCATTCAGCCTTGATTTTTTGCAACGCACCATAGTTCTTAAAAAATCTTTCCGGAACGCTAAAATAAACGCTATTTATATCCCATTGGTGACCATCGCCAAGATTGCTATATCCATTTTGACGATATACAGTAGGATGAACTTCTAAAGAAATCGTTTCAAGCGGTTGAAAGCCAGAATTTTTCAACGTGCTTTCTGCAAATTCATTAGGTCCATAGCCAGATGCGTACCCACTAAAATAATAAGTACCGCCTACGCCGTGTTCCTTAATCTTGCCATCTTCTGTAGCAAGTGTTACTCCAGATACGTCGTATCTACGCTCTCCAGAATATACACGCTCACGCAGATACATTCCGTCACTTCCCTTTTGGTCTATAACGCGAAATTTATAAAACATCCCCTCATAATTTTCTCGCATAGACATATTGCAAAATACTAACGGATAAGTGTCGTAATCAGTGGGCACACTACTTCTAGTAATAGGATAACTACTATATGCTGATGCCATTTGAATATTATTCATAGGGCTATCTTCATCAATATCGAGCGCTTGCGGATTGTAAAAATATATATAAAGTGCAAAATCATCTGTATGAAAAGGGGAATAACACCATTCAACAAAATTCATTATTGATGGAGATTTATATATTCCATAATAATCCCAATAATAATCTGTAAGGCTAAAAGTTTCAGAACTTTCTAAATCTTCTAAAACGTCCGTTTTATCAAACGGATATGCAGTCCCATCCGCTTTTGCTGTGTTTATATTACAAACGTTTAACGCGCTAATAAAAAATATAAATGCAAAAATAAATGATATAATTTTATGAATTGTTATTTTTCTTTCGTGCATATTGAACCCCCGTATATAACGTAGCCATACCAATTAACGTTAACATTGTTGTAAAACCCATTCCACCGCTAGAGCCAGAACCTTTCCCGTTGGATACACTTCCGCATCCGATTGAAAACTCGGCATCTTCTTTTTGTTGTAGTTCTGCCAATTGCTTTTTTAATTCTGAATTTTCTTCTTGCAATTCTTCCTTTTCTTTTACTAACTGATTTTTCTCTGACACTAATTTTTGATTTAATGCAATGAGTTCAGAATTATCCCCCTCAAGAGAAGAACCAAGCGCATCAAGTTGCTCTTCAAGATTTTGCTTTTCTATAACAAGAGAATCATAATTACTTGTCAACTCTTCTAGTTCTTCCGAAAGTTTAGTAAGATTGGAATTATAAACAGTATTTGCCTCTTCTAATTCCTGCTCATATTGCGCATTTAATTCATCTATTTCAGTCTGATGAGCCTCTTTAAGTTCTTCAATTTCCTCCGCACTAGTTTCAGTTAAACTTTCAATCTCTGCAGAGTGTTCCTCATTCAATCTTTGAATTTCACTTTCGTGTTCTTGCGTTAACGTTGCTATTTGTGTTTCATAATCATTTGTCAACGTTTCTATTTCTTGATTAAGTTCTTCTATCTCACTTTCAAGGCTATTTATTCTCTCATAAATCTCGTTCTTTTCTTTTTCTTTTTGTTCCACAAGAGCCAACTGTTCATCATACCTCGCTTTTAACTGCTCGATTTCAGCAAGTAATGAATTTGTATACTCGGTATCCGCAGCATTTAATCCAACGTCTATATCAGTATCCCAAGACTCAACTGCTAAATTGCTAAAATTGTTATTTATGTCTTCTATAAATCCAAATTGAAAATAATAATATTCATCATTGCTCCAATATTTAAATTCTAAATCAGATAGTATAGATGAAATGGGATTGTCAATTCTTACAATTTTTTCTTCAACGTATAAATTAAGTTTTTTTGTTACCGATTCGTGTGCAAAAGAAAACATAATACGTATATCGGAATTGATGTCCTTTTGATGCTTTACTCTATAAATAGCCTCTGCATTATCTATAATTACCAACGTGTTTTCAATCCCTTCGTAAAAACCACCATCTCCTGCGCCAAGATTTTCTTCATAGGAATATTTGAAAATATTATTATAAACCGCACTCTCCGCTTTTAACGAAAAGCCATCATTATCAGCCTCTAGAATTTTGCAAACGGTATTGTATGTATTTCCCTCTTCTTCAAAATAATCTTCTATAGCCCCTGCATTGTCCATACTTCTCAATAACTCTAATATACTTCTTTTCAAACTAACTGCCGTAAGTGTTTTATTTTCGTCGTTATCAACGTAGTTAACAGTGGCTTTAAGTTTAACCCCTTGGTTAAAGTTCAAAACGTTAACCACAACTTCCGTAGCATAAGAATTTCCGTAATAATCAAAATCATCTATAGATAAAGACGGATAATCTATATAACAATTTTTAAGTGACCCATCTTCAGTATCAAACTCAATTTCTATACTTTCAATTTCTACGTTATCATACGCGCTTTCGCTTAAATTTAACTGAAAAGACATTATAGAAAGGTCCGTTGCGGAAAGTCTTGCTCCTGGTGTAAAATACAAATCTTCTACAGACATCGCATCTGCTAAAACCACTTTTTTATTTAATTGTATCGAACACAAAAAAGTACCAAAAGCAACCGCAAACGCAACAACTAATATAAATATAAGATTATTTCTTTTGCTCTTTAACATAATTTCTCCTTAATAATACGGGGTCCAATTTGACTCTTTATCCATAACGGTTTTGATTTCCCCTGTTTCCATATTCCACATTGTCGTAATAAAATAAAAATCATCAACTAATAATGTTGCTTTTTCGGGCTTTACCTTTTTTTCTCCTGCCTTAACCCCGTAAACCCTTACGTCGTATTCTCCTTTGTCTAAACTATTAAAAATCAATTTATTATTAAACTTAAAAGTGTAATATCCATCGCCGGCAGTTACGCTTGTAGGTTTAACTTCATATTCTTCCCCTGCTGCCGAAACAGTTACTTTTTCTGGATAATAAGCAAAATTAACTTCGCCGTCAAACAATACGCAGTAAAAGGTTTCCGTATCTTCTTGTATAGATAAATTGAATACACTATGCGGAGTGGGGGTGGAATCAAGTGTTATCGTGCCACTTTGTTTTTTACCCGTACAACTACCCAATGAAAACGACACCGAGCAAGCGGCTAGAAACATACTCAATAGCAATAACGTAGTTGTAACAATAATTACAATTTTTCTTTTCATTTTTAATTCCTCTTTTTTGTATATTAAGCGGTCAGTTAACTGACCGATAAATGACGTAACCCGGCAAAATTATATTTTGTCGGGTATGTGTTGTTCTTAACCTGCTTTAAGTTCAAAGACGATAGGCTTTGAATTTACGATATAGCGGTTCCCTTCTGCATCGTATGTATAGAATACTAACGTGTAAAAGCCTGCCGTCATACCCGTTGAATCAAGAACTTCCGTGTCGGAATCAACGTAATATTTACCAGAGCCGACAGTTTCTTTCGCATCTTTCGATTCGCCTGTTTTGCTCACAACGTTTTGTTCAGCAGCATTGTTCAAAACGTATACCAAACGTTCCATTTCAACATCAGAACATAATAGTACGCGATATACGATAGTATCGCCCACAACGTATGAATCGTTAATATGGCTTATTTCGTATCTAGTATTGTTGGGATTATTTTCTTCTTTGTTATAACAAGACCTAACACCAAAGAAAATGCCCACGCCTATACCTATCGCTAACAAAATCGAAATTACGATAATTATCCAACGTTTCATTCAGCATTACCTCCTTTATTTATTTGCTCGGTATAAAACCGTTAAGCACTTATTTACTTGCACACTATCAGCGTAATAAGCACACCCAAGCGAGCAAGGACATAATGCGCCACAAAACACGCAATATTCAATATCTTGTATATTTTGAATTTTTATTGCTGGCGCAACATAATATTTTTTCATACTTTCTCCCCTATTATTCGGAAAGCATTTTTTAACTTGTTTTTAAAGTCTTTATTTGTTGACGGTGTTGGGTTTTTCTTCAAACGTTGCCATATTTTGATTACTTGCTTACTGCTCCATACCGCAAGACAATCATCACAAATATATACCGTTGTTGAATCTCTAAAAATCCCTATTTCGTCGTTACGATTAAGCGTTCTTTTCTTCGTTATTATCGAACCGCATTTCGGGCATTTACGCGTTAATTTGCGGTTAGAGTAACTGTCTTTATTAGTCTTCGTTTTCCGTTTTCTACGCGCCCGTAACGCGCGTTCAGAACGTTCTTTTTCTGGGGATAACACCATTCCCTGGCTATTCGTTAACCATTTGACTTTTTCCATTCGTAAAACTCACTTATTGATTGTTTAATTGAACTGTATTCCATAAACGCCGTAATTAACCACGTTGGGGATTGTACTGCTTTTTCAAGCAATTCTATCGTTCCATTTAATTTGTAAAAAAATCCCAAACCATAATCGCGTAAGTCTTCTTCAGTCGTTTTTAATTTGAAAGTCCTTAAATTCTCAAGATACATTTTTGCTTTTTCAATTTGCTTTCGTGTACGCTCATCCAACTCTATTTCTACCGTATTTTCTTTGAAATCGTCAAATTCGCCTTTTATAATACGAGCATAGTTTTTTACAAAATAGACGAAAGACTGTCGCGTTTTTAAATATCTTGAACTTTCGATACGTTGGTGGAGAATATCAAAATCAATACCCCCAACGCCTGCTCTATCGTACTGGATAATATTCGGATGCAAGTTTATAAACTGTTGTAACGTCATCATAATACACCTTAAATCTCATCCTTATATTTTGTCATATAATCGACTATGTAACCAATAGCCGTACCATCAAGCGTGTAATGTCTACAAGTATAATCCGTATAACACGAACCAGATTGAGGTCTTTCTCTCATTTTATCTGGGTCAACTAAATGATATCTTACTATACTTACTGACATATCGTTCCAAGCGTGATATTCGGCAAATCTTGTTCTATAAACCCTTATCCCGTTTCTAAAATCTAGCCTACGAACGGTTATCCCTAACTCGTCATTATCAAGAACCAAGATAGGATAATTTTTTTCATCTCTAATATAATCTTCTCGTTGTTGCCTATTTTTTAATTTCAATAACGGTGGACGTTTTTGACTTTCTTCTTGTAACAGTTCTTTAGTCTGTTTTGCAAAATCATCTTTGGATAAAAGATATATACTCAAATCTTGTTTTTCTGTATGGTCAGTTGACTGACTAACTTCATTTTTGTTTTGATGAAATTCAGTTACCGTTTCATTCTCATCTAAATATAGTTGTCCTGGCGGAACGTCATCAACCTTTGCTTTTGGTTTAATCAATTTATCCAAGTTCTTCATAAGAGCAGTATGGTCTTCAGCCGTATAACTTGTAGTTTGTGGTATTTCACTTTTTCTACGGACTTCCCTAACTGCCTCAACTGCTTTTCTAGGATTTTCAATCGCCTCATAGTAACCAATAACGCAACCACCACTCCAACTTTTCAAACTTTTTTTATAATCTCTTAAATCTGGTGTTTTAAAATCAGTAGGAACGTGCGCACGTTCTTTATCCGATAAAGGCAACATCTCAACTAGTTGAGTTTGTGTATAATCCTTATACTTAGGGTCTATTTCCATTGAATATTTTCGATAATGTACTGTACTGCCGGCTAACTTATTTGCACTCATTAGATGGTCGCTATATACACGATTAACTTCCATCAGATTCTTCGTTGTTGTACTTTTAAACCCAAACTCACTTTCTGCAAGTTCATAAATATCTTTATAGCCGAGCAGTTTGTAGTACCCAAATTCATTAGCCTCGTTAAGCCTAAAACCGATTTTGAAGTACTTTCGCGCTATGTCGTTAATCTCTAAATTAGTATATTTAATAAAATCTTTAGCAAACGACAGGCTCATTTCATTGACTTCTTTATTTACTGTCATTTCTTCCACTTTCTTTTCTCCTTAAATCAACTTTTCTTCTTTACTTTTTGTATACGCTTGTTTTATTTCTTGTTCTGATACGCTTTCTTTTTGCGACGGAAAGTTTACACTCATATACGCTCTTACATCATTACTAGGCGCACGGTTGCGGTAAAACTTATCAGAAGATGAAACAACTTGACAATGCTCTACTAAATATTCCTTTGCTTCTCTAACGTCGTTAACCGCGCCTTCAATCCTTATCGACACCATAATTTAATTCTCCCTCGTGCTTCTTAAGTGTCGTTTCACTAAAAATACTTCGTAAAATCAGTTGCTTTTCATAACGGTTAACTAATTCATCCGTGACAAGTGAAACTGCAATACGTTTAGGTATTTCTAACCTTATCTCTATATCCTCTACATACTCGTTAAATAACTTGTTTAACTCTGCATCTTTTTCTTTAAACTTGTTAAATTCCTTTTTTGCCCTTTCTTTCATCTTAATTCGCTTTCTCAAGCCTCCCTATATCAAAAGCACCTACACCACTTAAAAACACGCATTTAGTTCCGCATATTTGATATGGCTCTCCAGTAACCGTAAACTCTTGTCCTTCGTAAAGGTCTGCCTCAAAACAATCGTGTATGGTTACTTTATCGCCAGATTTTAGGTCTTGATTTTTTAATACTCTTTCTATGTATTTTGGGTCTTCTTTTCTTTTCATTTTATTTTTCCTCCGGCTTTTTAGCATACCAGTTTAAGTGAGCAATTTTGCCCTCGTTAAACCCAAGGCACTTCCCGTCCTTATTAAAATCAAAGTTTGCTTTTAAAAACTCGATAACTGCATTGTTATTATTATCTTGCGCTTCTCGAAGTGCGCCTTCAATTGCTTTTTTCTCTTTTCCGTTCATTATTTATCCTCCTGTAAATCTTTTATTTTTTCTAACAAAGCCCTATTTATACTTCTATCAAGACTACTACGGCATCTCAAATTTTCAATTTCATAATCTTTCAAATTTATAATTCTTTGTTTTTCGTTTTTCAACTCTTCATTTTGCATATCACTTTTGTATGACTTAATCGCAAACCCAAGAGCCACCCCACTTAATAGCAAATACATCAAAATATCACCCATTATTCTCCCCCATAAAGTTCACGATATAATGGGGAACCGTGTTGAATTGCTCCGCAAATTTCACATTCTCCTCTGCTGTTATAATTACACGTGTGAGCATCCGCCTCTATTGCATCAATTATTGAGTTTTCCTTGTCAATCATCTCAATCATATTGCATAACGTTAGAATAACACCATCACGTTGCAGTGCATCAATAACTCGTTTAAGAGTTTCTTTTTCGTCTTTCAAACCGCACCGTTTTTGCACGCACTTCAAAATGTCTTTTAAAATGATGCCGTTTTCGCCTTCAATTTTAATCATAGTTTTTCTCCTTTATATTTTTTAGTCAGTTAACTGACCGCAGTCTACTTTTTCAAAACAAGAAAATACGAGTGATATTTTCTTGCGTGTTGCTGTGTTTTCATACTTATAGGTCTTGAACGAGATAAAAGAATAAAGATATCTAATATTTTAAAATTTTTATCTCGGGCCATAGATATAACTTCGGGCATAAATATATAATTTTTTCTACCGTTCACAAAGTCTTGACACTTTACAATCAAAATTCCGCGATTTTTTAACGCTCTCTGCAGAGAGTAAAAAGATTTGCTAAAAAACACTCGAAGTTCTTCAACGCTTTCAAAACTCCCAAAACGTTTTGCCATTTTACAATCTCTACCACCCGAAACAATAAACGGAGGGTCAAACATTATGCATTTGAATTGATTTTTATATGGCAGTTCTTGTACGTCAAGTTTTTCAACTCCCGGCAGTAAAGGGTTTATATCGCTTTTAATTGTTGGTTGAGCAACAACACCGCTCTTATAAAATCCGCCAACGTTATAGCAGGGGTCAAAATCAATCGGGTTTCCTTTGTTGTATAGCGTTAAAATATTATTTATAATTTCTTGTTGGTCATAGCCAACACTTTTAATAACTTCTCGCTGTAGCATATTTTTTAACCTTCAAGTCAGTTAACTGACTGATTTTTGATAATGTGTTTAAATTTTAAATAAAATTCATAAATTTTGTGAATTTTTATTTATAATATCATATTTTTTATGAATTATCAAGTATTTTCACAAAAAATTTGAATTTTTTTAATTTCTTCGCTAAAATTTAAAAAAAGGTGGTATTATGGAAACTTTTTCAGATAGATTAAGAGCGTTGCGAAAAGAAAGAGATATTACCCAACAGTATTTGGCGCAGATGCTGAATATCTCAATAAATTCTTATTCTCAATACGAACTCGGCAACACTGAACCTAAATTTGAAAACTTAAGAAAAATTGCTGATTTTTTTTGTGTTACTATTGATTATCTACTAGGAACTTCACACGAGAAAAATTTCAGTCAGTTAACTGACCAGATGTCTAACGATGAAAAGAAATTATTAAGAGCATACCGTTCTATGCCAGATATTGCTAAACGAAAAATTATAGAGGACGCTGAATTTTATGCATACGAATACGAAAAACAAAAGTAATAGAAATACTATTAGATGTTCTTCTTGCGGTTATCCATTAAGTAAAACTTTATCTAGATGCTCTTTTTGTGGCAAAGAATTTGACCCGTCAATTTTCGATATAAAAGAAGACGATAAAATTGAACAACCCAAAGATAATCTAGAACAAGAAACAAATATTGTTCCCAAAGACGAACAAAAAGCACCGCAAGAAAATGCGGTACAAGAAGAACCGAAAGTAAACGAGCCAAAAGAAAAAGTAACGCCTCTCACTTGTAAATGTTGTGGCAAACACGAATTTAAATTTGTAAGCGAATACGTTGAACTTGAAGAAAAACCACATTGTGGTGTTGTATTCTTTCTTGACGTAACGGCAACTATATTACTTGCAGTTATGGTGGTTACATTGCTACTTGCTCTGGATTCGTGCATCAACCAAAGTGTATCGTTCTTGTCTATTCCCACCGGTATTGTTTCACTAGTTTTATTAGGTATTTGCGTCGCTTTTTACATAACGGCATCACTTATAAAAGCGTTAACCCCATACAAGCACGAAACGCACCTTCTTGCGGTTTGTTCGTATTGCGGAAACGCTGTTAGAATCAATGAAAAGACAAATGTCGAAAAAATTAACTACATACAATAAAAAAATTACTCACTTTTTTTAGTAAGTATAATAACTACTAACTGTTAAAAAAGTGAGTAAAGTATAGATTGATATTTTAGTCTAATTATAGGTTACAATATTTTCCTAAAAAATTTTAGGAGGATATACCTATGACAAACGATTTTGAAAAAATACAACAAACCGTTCGGCAACTCTCAATGATGATTTTTGAGTTTTCCGAAAAACTAAAGAATCGAAAGACGTCGACAAGACGTCTTCTTTCTTTTCCGCTCTTGCCACCCGATGAGCAAGAGAGCGCAGCGATAAACGCACTGCGCGAATTTAAAGACAGCGCAGTTCCCTTTCCGCCGATGCGGAACATAGAAGATTCACAACAAAATATTTTTGATAATATTGACGGAGAAAAAGGCATTGTAAATTTTACAGAAAAGGAGATTAACACAATGCCTAAAAATTTAAGAAAACTAATCATAATACAAAAAAAGAGATGTCGCTTGCGCTTACATAAGAGCGGTAAAAACACTTCTACTTACGAAATAAGATTCAGGTGTGATGGTTACGATATTTCCGCTTGCGGAAAAACATTAGAACTTGCAAAAGAGAATTTTATAAAAAAATTGAAAACTGCAAAACCAAAACACGAAACATCGTCCACCGTACCAACAACGTTTGATGAATTTTCAAAATACTATTTTGAAACGTTTAGAAAAGAGAAAGTTTCGAAAGCAACGTTTAATACCGACTTAAACCGTTACAAGAAACATCTACAACCCCATTTTAAGCAGACACCGTTGAAAAGAATTTTACCATCTGATTGCAAAAGTCTACTGGATAATATCAAATCTCAAGGCTTGGGCAAAACTGCAGATGAACTTTATTCGTTGATGAACATCATTTTCAAATCAGCAATTGCGCACGGTTTACTTGATAGAAATCCTCTCGATATCGTTATGCACACCCAGCACGAAACAGAGAGCGGAACTGCGTTAAGCAAGCAAGAAGAAATATTACTAAAAGAAAGCAGTGCTCAGTACGCTCCTTGGTTTATGCTTATGCTATATACTGGAATACGTCCAAACGAATTTGATTCAGTTAAAATTGAGGGTAAATTTATTATCGCTATAAACTCAAAACGTAAAAACAAAAAAATTCATTATAAGCGCATACCGATAATGAACGGCTTAAAAAAGTTTTTACCGCTCCCGGAATACAAACCACCGGTACGAACGTTAAGAGAAAAAATAAAAGATATCCTACCGAACCACATATTATACGATTTAAGAACAACATTTCACTCTCGATGCATTGAATATAAGGTTGACGATATTGCACGTAAGTTGTTTATGGGGCATTCCCTTGGAAAACTAACTCAAGCGTATACAGATTTGTCAGACGAATACTTTTTGAACGAGGCTAAAAAGATGGATGAATGGTAAATTCTTCCCCAATTCTTCCCCAGAAATCAAAGATTTTAATGATTTAAAAGTAAAAAAGGGGGCATTTTTACACTAAAAATACCCTCTTTTTGCCTGTTTTGGTCGGAGTGACGGGATTTGAACCCGAAATTTAACTAAAAAAAACTAGTAAAACACTTGCTTTTTATATTTCTTCGCGAAAATTCCCCAAACCAAACAATGCCTTTTATCCGTTTTATTGTATCAGATAACTGACTGCTAAAAGTGGATGCACTTCAACTCACGATACGAAAACGCCTACCGTGGACGAACGAACGTTTTTTTTGCAAAGTTTTATCTAAAAACGCTTGACTTGTTTCCATATCGCTGTTATACTGCGGAATCGTTAGCCCCGAGCCTGTAGAGTTTTCCCTTTACAAAACTGTAAAGAGCCGACACTACCCCCTTGTAAAAAGTGATATGCTTTTTAAGAGGGTAGTCTTGCGCCGTTCTGCGTTTATCGCGCACCCGTCGCTGCTTTCGTTCTGATATCTTTTATCCGTTACCGGTCACCATACTCCGTCAATCCGTACGACGTTTTATCAGCCCTTTTAGGATTATCCTAGACGGAACCACCCCGTGTAGCATATTTTACGCGCCCTTCCCGACTGGCGCGGCGGAATCATAACCGCATTCCGTTTCCCCGTTGATTTTTTGGCTTACTTCAATTCGGTTGCTCTCAAGGTCTGCCCTACTGCTCTCTGCAGTCTAACCCACCGACTTTTTTGTAAAGGAGTCGGATGCAACTATCTTAACCTTTATTATTGAGTTGTAAGGAAACGCTTTGACGTTTTTCAACGTCAGTTATATATTTACTTTTAACCTTTTTGGTTGTGCTAAACTTCTTTAAGCGCCTCCAACAAAACTACACCATCATCAAATTTAAAGTTTTCAAGCAATTCTTCAAACGTGTCGTTGTATTGTAAAACTTGTTCTGGTGAGCAATCTTTAAATCGTCTTATAATGCACGGTTTATTTTTCGGAGAAACATCGGTAAGATAATATGTCTTTCCCCTATATTCAAATTCTAAATTGCAAGTATTATGTTTTAATTCTTCTAGTAATTCCTTGTAAGTAAAACTTTTACCCCAATATAATTTCTCCCTATTTTTTTTCATTATTATATTCCTTTATTTGTTGTATTATAATTTTTTCTTCTTCGTTAGGCTCGCGAGATATAATCTTTTGTTTGTTTTCACCGTACTCATGAACGTGTCCATCCTCTTCTTTAAACCGCCCCCCATGCGTACCCGAAGTGTCTATATCTTTAACTTTTCGATTATTTATATATACACTAACTTGGTCTACAAATCCGTCTTTATTTCTTTTTGCATACATGGTATTTGGATTGTGAGAATGCCATGGAGTATTATCATGCTTTCCGTCCGTATCTTTTTTTGTTATTATTTTAATCCCATTAAAATCATCGAAATAAACATACTCATCAAACTTCCCAAGCAAAAAATTAGCGCCACTACCCATTTTCACGCACCGCCCTTTGTTGAGAGTATCCGGGCAGGATTATAAGTTCTGACGTCTTGCGCAGTTCTTTGGGTATATAGCCAACGCCGACGATGACGTTAGGTTGAATACGCTTGCGCATCTCTTCAAAGCCGGCAATAAAGCGCTGACGACTAAATGGATTATAATAGCAACCGTTAGCCGATACCGATACGGTTCCGCCTTGCGGAATACCATCAAAGCACCACTCGAAACTGTCGGAATCTGACCAACTGACCGACGGTACTATATCGACACCAGAGCGTTGCATCCACAACGCCAGGGCGCGATTTCTAAAACAATTCCATATTTGATACGCGCGCGGTAAATCTCCGTAAAGACTGAAATCTGGTGTCATAACGCCAGCAAAACGTTTGAGCAATTTTATGTATCCTTTCGGATTAGTCCATACGCACTCAAAATTCAAGTCTTCTGCGTAAAAATGAAGCCACCGATTATCTAAACGTCGTTTCGTCCTACTCTCTACGAACGACAATGGATTTTGCGGTATAAAGTCCGTACGTTTAAGCACAGGGAAACCAAATCTCCCTGATAAAATTGCACCGTCGTATAAAAACGTGCGGAAATAGTTTTCTCTTTTTTCTTGTACTTTCTCTCTCATAGCGGATTTTACCACACTCAAAAAAATTTGTCAATTTTCTATCATCTTAATATCGCTTTCAAAACTGTTCCATTCTGAAATTGCCTCTTTGTACTGCGTTGCAGTTCCATCAAATGAAAAATAAGGATTTAAACGTGTTGAGCCAGAATATTTATATTTGATAGCCCCACATCTTGCCAATTTAATTATCCAGTTTGTTACAGTGCGCCGAGATTTGCCAAGAACGTTAGCAATATCATCTTTTTTAATTTCGATACGATTTAACGTATCTTTTTTTTGTATGTAAATATTTAAAAGTAGCATAGCCGACTTAATATAATTAAGCCGGTTCCCAAATACACTTAAATCGTAAATATTTATCATTTCCATAATAAACCTCAAATTAAAAAAGCCAGGAAATTTTTTGCCTACACATTTTCGGCAAAAAATTTCAATTCAATTCGGTATAAACATTATTTTAATTCTATTCTGCGGTTTGACTTTATACAAATTTTTTGCACGTCTAGAGAGCGTTTCATCAACCTACTAGAAAATCGCTAAAATAAATTTCCTACGGTACGCACGATATTCAATAGCCCCATAAAGGGGCTATCCGCATATTCGTGCGTACCCTTTA
>JAZRNE010000044.1:0-4266 GCA_045648045.1 Christensenellaceae bacterium | reverse complement strand
CCTTAAGAGTTTGGAAGTAATCAGATTGAGAAGGTTGAATACCACCAAGACCAGGACCACCACGTTGAACGTTTACGATAAGCGCGGGAAGTTCAGAGCCTGCAAGATAAGAAATACCTTCGCTCTTCAATGAAATTCCTGGGCTAGACGAACTTGTCATTACCCTTTTACCGCAAGCGGCAACGCCTAAAACCATGTTGATAGCGGCAACTTCAGATTCCGCTTGAAGGAAAGTTCCGCCAACTTTAGGCATACGTTTTGCCATATAAGCAGCAACTTCGGTTTGCGGAGTAATAGGATAGCCGAAATAATATTTACAGCCTGCCATTATAGCCGCTTCCGCAAGTGCTTCATTACCTTTCATTAACACTTTTTCTGCCATAATACACCTCTATTTTTCCACCCTAATTACCGAATCAGGACACATAGTTGCACAAAACGCGCAAGCAATACATTTTTCTTGGTCGGTAATTTCTGCAGGGTGATAACCTTTTGCATTAATTTTTTCCTTTGAAAGCGCGATAATTTGTTTTGGGCAAACGGTTTCGCATAGCCCGCAACCTTTACAGCGCTCTACTTCAAAAGTAACTTTTGCCATAATTTCTCCTTTATTGCCAGTCGCCGTATTTTATAGGTACGATAGGCAGTATTTCATTTATTTTACTAAATTTTTCTTCAATTAAATCTTGTCTAATTGCCGTGAATTTTACGGGTAAACCCGTAACTAAAGATAACTCTTTGGTAAACTCTATTCCTTTTAAGATATCTTTTTCCGTTGTTAAATTACCCAAATTCGCGTTATTTACGATGCCGGTAAAGGGAAGTTTCCCTGCGCGCTCAATCTCGTTTTTGATTTCAAGAGCACCTTTAATATCGCGAGTTTCCGGACGGAAACAGTTAACGACCCAGAGCGCGTCGTAATTATTTTCTTGCTTGATTTTATCAGAAAACCTACCGAGCGCCAAAGCCCCCCTATCGTCGCCACCGATATCGGCAACTGCAAATCGAGAAGTATCGTCAACCATTTTATACGATTTTGCGTTCATTGCGGGTAGGTCTACGTTAGTTTCAGCAAATTGCGAAACGACTAATTCTACGCCGTTTTTTGAGAGAATATCGTTTGCGTCAACCGTTCTAAAATACGGATTAACTATATCTAAATCGTAAATACTTACGGGTAAACTTTTTTTGCTAAGTGCAAGAGCGTAATTTACGGCAACGAAAGTTTTTCCGCTACCGTAATGCCCCATAAAAACAGTAATTCGCTTGTCAAACATTAAATTTTTACCGAATAGCACCAACCGCGAGTATCAGGTCTTTTACCCCATTGAATACCCGTGAGTTCGTCGTAAAGTTTTTGGGTTAATTCGCCGATTTGGTTGTTTGAAACGATATGGTCTTTGTCTTTATAGAAAAGGTGACCGATAGGTGAAATAACCGCAGCAGTACCCGTGCCCCACGCTTCTTCTAACGTTCCGTTTTCAGCCGCCTCCATAAGTTCGTCAACTGAAATCAATCTTTCGGTTACTTTATATCCCCATTCTCTTAAAATTTGAATGCTTGATTTTCTAGTAATACCGGGTAGAACTGAACCCGTGAGCATAGGCGTAACGATTTCGCCGTTAATCTTAAACATAACGTTCATTGCGCCAACTTCTTCGATATATTTTCTTTCAACACCGTCAAGCCACAAAACTTGTGAAAAACCTTTTTCAGCAGCGCGTTTGCCCGCTCTTAAAGACGCAGCGTAGTTACCACCGCATTTAGCGTAACCCGTACCACCGCGAACTGCTCTAACGTCTTCGCTTTCAATGCTAATTTTAACGGGATTAAGCCCTTCTTTATAATAACTGCCTACGGGCGACAAAATGATAACGAAAGTTGCGTTATCAACAGCGTGAACGCCCAAAGATTCGTCGTTACCAAACATAAACGGACGGATATAAAGTGAAGTGCCCGGTTGGTCGGGAATCCACTCGTAATCAACGTTGATGAGTTCTGATAACGCTTTAACTGCAAAGTCAACGTCAACGGTAGGCAAGCAAAGCCTTTCCGCTGAATCGTTTAATCTCTTAAAGTTTTCTTCTGGACGGAACATTTGATATCCGTCAGCAGTTTTATACGCTTTAAGCCCTTCGAAAATTTCCGCACCGTAATGCAATACGGTTGACGCGGGATGAATAGGGATATAACCGAACGGTACTATTCTTGCATCGTGCCAACCGTCTTTTGCTGAATATTCCATTACGAACATGTGGTCTGTAAAGTATTTACCGAAACCCAACGCTGAAAAATCGGGTTTTTGTTTTAAGGTTTCTGCTTTTTGAATTTTAATTTCTTGCATAATTCACCTCTATATTATTTCATATTTTTTATTCTTTCAATAGCGTCTTCACGCATTTTGTATTTCAAAATTTTACCTGCGGCGTTCATCGGGAATTCGTTAACGAACACGAAATACCTTGGAACTTTGTGTTTTGCCATGTGAGAATTACCGTATTCACGCATATCTTGTTCGGTAGCCGTTCTGCCTTTCTTCAAGATTATGTAAGCGCAAGCCTCTTCACCGTATCGTTGGTCGGGCACGCCGACTACTTGCACGTCCTTAACGTCTTGATGCGTAAGGTAAAATTCTTCAATTTCTCTTGGGTATAAGTTTTCGCCACCACGGATAATCATATCTTTAAGTCTACCCGTAACTTTATAGTAGCCGTCGGGTGTTCTACAACAAATATCACCGCTGTGCAACCAACCGTCTTTATCAATAGTTTGTTCGGTTGCTTTTGGCATTTTGTAATACCCTTTCATAATATTGTAACCACGCGCAACGAACTCGCCGTTTTGACCGTCGGGTAATTCTGCGCCCGTTTCGGGGTCGATAATCTTACATTCAACACCCGGGAAAGCGCTACCAACCGTTTCAACGCGGTGGTCGATATCTTCGTTAACGTCACCCATAGTACAACCTGGCGACGCTTCGGTTTGACCGTAAACGCTGATAATTTCTTTCATATTCATTTCAGCGGCAGCCCTACGCATAAGGTCGGGCGGACAGTTTGCGCCTGCCATAATACCCGTGCGGATATGCGTAAAATCAGTTTTTGCAAAGTCCGAATGTGCAAACATTGCAATAAACATGGTGGGAACGCCGTTAAAACAAGTGATTTTTTCATCATTTATGCACGCCAAAGACGACTTTGGTGAAAAATACGGCATCGGGCAAAGCGTTCCGCCGTGCGTCATCGTGCTAGTCATTGAAAGCACCATACCGAAACAATGGAACATAGGAACTTGAATCATCATTCTATCTGCAGTTGATAAATCCATTCTATCGCCGATTATTTTACCGTTATTCACGATATTCCCGTGCGTTAACATAACGCCTTTTGGAAAACCAGTAGTTCCCGACGTATATTGCATATTACAAACGTCGTCACTCTTAACTTGCGCTGCCCTACGGCGCACTTCTTCTTTGGGCACTAACGCCGAACGCTTCGTAAAATCTTTCCACTCTAAACAGCCGTCCATATCAAAGCCGACGGTAATTATATTGCGCAAGAAAGGCAACTTTTTAGAATAGAGCGGTTGACCAGGCTTAACGTTTTTAAGTTCAGGGCAAAGTTCTTCCATAATTTCTTTATAGTTAGAGTCTTTGCAACTGTCAATCATAACGAGTGTATGCGTGTCCGATTGCTTAAATAGGTATTCCGCCTCGTGAATTTTATAGGCTGTATTTACAGTAACTAAAACCGCGCCGATTTTAACCGTTGCCCAAAAAGTTAAGAACCATTGTGGAACGTTTGTTGCCCAAATTGCAACGTGATGTCCCGGTTGAACACCCAAAGAAATTAACGCAGCAGCAACGTTATCAACGTCTTCCCTAAATTGCGCGTAAGTTCTAGTGTAATCAAGCGTGGTATACTTAAATGCATACTGGTTAGGATACCTTTCCGCCATTTCATCAAGAACTTGTGAAAAAGTCAAATCTAAAACGTCAAATCTTTTCCAAGGAAACGTTCCCGTTTTTGAACGGTTATAATATACAGGCTTTTCCACACCTTCGTCTGCCTTTGCCACCATATAACTCTTGAAGTGAGTTAAAATGATATCCGCAGAAGTAATTTCGTCAGAATCCATAACGGACACGTAGCCATCATAATTTAATGAACGAAGAGCGTTGACAAATTCACTAACAGGAAGTTCGCCTTCCCCAACCAAAACGTTTTTTTCGCCCTTTTTATCGCCCAAACGAACGTAACAAATATA
>JAZRNE010000043.1:0-68180 GCA_045648045.1 Christensenellaceae bacterium | reverse complement strand
ATACCGGCACCGAGGCCACAACAAGAGCAACAAATTTATCCTCCGGATCCTCTGTAATGGGCATGGTGCGAAAGGATGAAATTACGGTTACCGATCTGCTTTACGGACTTATGCTTGAATCGGGCAACGATGCGGCTATAGCCCTTGCAGAATGTGTAGCGGGCTCTGTTGATGGATTTGTTAATTTAATGAACGAAAAGGCCGCAGAGTTAGGTGCAAAAAACAGCCATTTCAAAAATCCGCACGGATTACACAACGATAATCATTATACAACTGCTTACGATTTGGCGATAATTTCTTGTTATGCAATGCAAAATAACGATTTTAGGGATATCGTAGGCACTAAAATGGTTAAAATACCACACACAACGAGAGATTACGATAGAATTCTTATTAATAAAAACAAAATGTTAACCGAATTTGAAGGCGCAAACGGAATTAAAACTGGGTATACGAAAAAAGCGGGCAGATGTTTAGTTTCGAGTTGTAAAAAAGGCGATTTGGAACTTGTTTCGGTAGTTTTAAACTGTCAACCTATGTTTGAACGGTCAAAAAAATTATTAAACAATAGTTTTGAAAACTATAAAAATTATAAAATTGTTGAAAGCGACAATATAGTAGGGTTTTGTTGTGTTAAAGATACGGGTGAAAATCGTGCGCTCATCGTTAAAAATGACGTAGTTTTACCCTTAACTAGCGACGAACGTGAAAATTTACGCGTTGAGTATGAATATCCAGAATTTATAGATAAAAACGTAAACTCTGATAAAGAAGTTGGGTTTGTTAAAATTTATATCAAAAATAACTTGATTTTTAAAGAAAAAATCTATACTATAATATAGTAGTATAAATTTGAAGGTAATTTATGAGAGTAAATAAGTTTTTGGCGTACAGCGGGGTTGCATCTCGCCGTGCAGCAGATGAATTAATAAAAGAAGGTAGCGTAAAAATCAACGGTAAAATTTGTAACCCCGGTAATGACGTTGACGTTTCTAAAGATACCGTTACTGTAAACGGTAGGCCTGTAAACGTAGTTAGAAAATACGACTATTATATAATGAATAAACCCAAAGGTTACGTTTGTACGGTTAAAGATGACAAGGGGCGTAAAACCGTTATGGATTTATTGCCTGCGAGCGCAAAGCGTCTTTTTCCGGTTGGAAGACTTGATTACGATACCGAAGGCTTGCTTATTTTGACGAATGACGGTGATTTAACCTTTAAGTTGACGCATCCCAAAAACGAAGTGCCTAAAACGTATTTAGTAAAAACTGAAAAACCCGTTTCTGATGAAGATTTGGCAAAATTGCGTTCAGGCGTTTACGTTGACGGCGTTAAAACGAAAAAGTGTAACGTAAGACTGATTGAAACACTAAAAAGTGGTTCGAAGTTACATATTACAATTACTGAAGGTAGAAACCGTCAAGTAAGAAAAATGTTTGAAGCAGTTAACAACAACGTTGATTTCTTAAAACGTATAAAAGTCGGCGATTTAACGCTTACAGGGCTTAATCGTGGCGAAGTTCGTCAGTTATCGGCAAGAGAAGTTGATTATTTATTAAACTTGTAATTTTATAATAAAAAAGCGCAACTGCATAGTTGCGCTTTTTTTATTATTTATTTTATTTTTTAATTTTGGTCATAAAACGTTTGCTTTTTGAGAAAAGCAACCTTAAAGCAAAAAAAGCAATAGATAACGCACACACCGCAATCGGTAAAACCAAAGTATACATAATAACGTTTAGATTTGTAAAATCAACGTTGAGCAAAAGATTTGTTGCAACCGTTATCAAAAGAATGTCAAAAGCGACGATTGTGGCGGTTAAAATTGAGTCGGGGTAAATGCGCTTATTAATGGTTTTTGCGTGGCTGATAGCGTAAATAATTGCCGAAATTAGCGTTACAACTGACGGAATTATAATTCCTGACCAAAAAACGATTTTGTTATAAATCGTATCAGTTGCAAAGTTAAAACAAATTGCTAAAACTGCTAAAATTGCTAACACACAAACGGAAAAAGTGCTAAAAAAGTTTAATTTGCTGATTAATAAAGTGCCTTTTTCAACGTATAATTCTTTTGATGAAATTCTAATTTTGAAGCCTTCTTTTGCGGCTTTTAGCGTTAAATCACCAAAATCAATTTTTCCGTTGTTATTTCTTTCCGCATTATAATCGGTTGCAAAAAGCGTTTCGTTAAACTTGTCAACTGATTGTGGTTTTTGCGGTTTTTCAGCAAAATCTTGCTTTTGTAAAGGCTCTAATTGCTCGTAAACAGGCTTGTTTTGCACGGTTGTTGCTTTAATCAAGCCGTTCAAAATATTTCTAAAATTGATTTCTTGAATAGTTTCGGTTTTGTTTAACGCGTTTTCGTTAGCTTTTTTGATATTCTTGCTATCATCAAAAACGATTGGGGAAATGTTTTGGGGAATTTCGCTAGGTTTAGCGATAGTGTTTTCGGGCGAAATTACGGGGATTTCTTTAACAATTTCAACTTGTACGGGAACTTCTTTTGTAACTTCAACGATTTTTTCAACAGGAACTTCAACGATTTTTTCAACGTATTCAGTATTATAAACGGGCTGTGGCGCGCAATCCATAAGTCTATCAATAATAGCCCTAGAATAAGACCAGTTTGACGTGTTGTTTTCAACACATTCTTTACCAGATTCTGTGAGAGAAAAATATTTGCGCCTTCCAGCGTCAGAATCGTTCCAGTACGATTTAACGTACTTCAAACTTTCTAAACGTTTTAACGAACTATATAAAGTTGCTTGATTAATTTTATATTCATTATTACTTTTTTCTTCAATAAAATCGCTGATTTGTTGGGCAAATTTATCGCTACTAATCAACGTGTGAAGAATAATCGTATCAATATGACCGCGAATTAAATCGCTACTAATTTGTTGTTCCATAAAGAAACTCCGTAAAAGTGTTTTTTTTATTATACAACGAATGCTTGATTAAGTCAAGAATCATTTTGTTGTTTTTTTAAAATTAAATTATGTTAAATAAAATTATAAGCAAAATCGCTAGTGATTTGCTAGAAATTTATAAAAATCTTATTTTTGCCGTTTTTAGGTGTTATCTATGCGCAAAAGACGCGTTTTGCGCATAGATACATATATTTTTATTTTATACCCTATTTACGCTTTTTAAATTTTTTGAAAAGAAATTAGAAATTAAAAATGCTAAAAAATTTATTTTGCGCAATATTCTTTACTTTTTTTTAAGAACATAATATAATAAAAATATGAAAAATCAAACTTATTACGAACAACGTGAAATAAATTGTATCGAGCGTATTAACGCAATGATTGAAACTATGCCCTATTTCGTGCGCGAATTTTTTATAGGCATAGAACTTAAAACGTCCGCTTTAACCCGCCTTAACTACGCCTATGATTTAAGGGTATTTTTTGATTTTTTAACCAAAAAAGTTTTTAGAAACAAAGCAGTCGTTGATATTGAATTATCTGACCTTGCAAAACTCGAATCGTACGATTTTGAATATTTTTTAAGTTATTTAAGCAATTATACTATTAACGATAAGCGCGAAAGATGCACGGAGACCGGAAAAGCAAGAAAATTATCAACTTTGCGCTCTTTTTATAAGTTTTTCTTTAATAGGAATGCCCTACCTGCAAACACGCCGTCAAAGGTTTCAATGCCGAAAATTCATCAAAAAGAGATTATTAGGCTTGATTCTAACGATAAGGTTGATGAAATCGGCGATATGCTTTACGCTGTTGAAACGGGCTCTGGGCTAACGAAACATCAACTTGCATTCCACAAAAACACTAAACTGCGCGACGCTGCAATTATTACCCTATTTCTTGGTACGGGCATTCGTATAAGCGAACTCGTTGGGCTTAATATCGGCGATATTGACTTTAATTCCAATAGATTTGTAGTTACTAGAAAAGGCGGAAATCGCGATACGTTGTATTTTAATAACGAAGTTGCGTCTGCTCTTAACGATTACGTTGATACTAGGACGGACAAAGATAACGAGAATTCCCCACTCTTTTTATCATTAAAAGAAAGAAGAATTAGTCAACGAACGGTTCAAGATTTGGTAAAAAAATATGCAAAAATCGTTTCCCCGTTAAAGAAAATTACTCCGCACAAACTTCGCAGTACGTTTGGTACGAATTTATATAAACAAACGGGCGATATTTACGTTGTTGCTGACTGCCTTGGACATAAAGACGTTAACACTACAAAAAAACACTACGCCGCAATTACCGAAGAAATACGAAGAAAAGCGGCTACAGGTATGTCAATAAAAAACGATAAATAATTTCAAAATAGGCACTTTAGCATAAATTTAGGCAAAAGGTGCTTATTTTTTTGGTTTTAAAGAAAAAATCGTATTATTGAATTATCTTGGTTATTTTAATTATTTTGTAATTTTCGTTAGTTTCAATGCATTTGCCACAGTTATCGCAAATTTTATTACTGTCAAGGTCGCATTTGTCGCATTCGCCACAATCAATGCATTCCCTATCGTATAGTTCACATTGTTTATTTTTCATATTTTCTCCTAAAAAAACGAACGTTTGTTTGACTTTTGCGTTTATATAAGTTATAATGAACTTATGAAGAATACAAAAGAAAAAATTAATCAAGTTTATAATTTTACGGTAGATTTTATTAATGACAACGGATATCCGCCGTCAGTACGAGAAATTTGCGCAAAGTTAAATATAAAATCAACGGCGACTGCTTACTCTTATTTAGAGCGCTTAAAAGTGCAGGGATTGCTAGAAAAATCACCGCAAAAAAAGCGTGCGTTAACTATTTCTAATATGCAAACTAATTTTAGAAAAGTTCCCTTGGTTGGTACGATTAGTGCAGGCGCGCCGATTTTTGCCGTTGAAAATTTGGAAGGCTACTACCCTATTCCTGACGATTTTTGCACTGACGGCGAAGAATTTGCACTAAAAGTTAAGGGCGACAGTATGGTTAACGCAGGAATTTTTGAAAACGACGTTATTATCGTTAATAAGCAAAGTTCTGCGGTTAACGGTGAAATCGTCGTTGCGTTAGTTGACGATAGTGCAACCGTAAAACGCTTTTACAAAAAGAAAAATAAAGTTGTTTTGCACCCTGAAAATGAAAAATATGACGATATGGTTTTTGATAAAGTTGTAATTTTAGGCGTTGTAAAAGGTTTGATGCGTAAATTTTAACTTTATTTTTGTAGTTATTCCATATCGTTTACTATACCGCTAGAAATTATCTAGCGGTTTTTATTTTATAACTTTAAGTTTTTTAAGGCGATTTTACAATGTTCGTACGTTAATCCACCTTGCATATACGCTATATACGGCGGTTTAATAGGTGCGTCTGCAGATAATTCAATAGAAGCGCCTTGAACAAAGCACCCTGCTGCCATAATAACTTCGTCTTCATACCCAGGCATAGCCCAAGGCAACGCGTCAACGTGGCTATCGATAGGCGAATTTGCTTGGATATTTTGAATAAATTTGATTAAATCTTCCTTATTATTAAACTTAATTGCTCTAATAATATCCCCTGGTACGCAGTCTTCGCTAGGCGAAGTTTCATAACCTAAAGAATTTAGAACTTTACCGAACAATAAAGAGCCTTTTAGCGCTTGCAAAACGGTGTGTGGTGCTAAAAATAAGCCTTGGTAGAAGTATTGATATCCCGGTGCGTACGAGCCAACTTCGCCACCTATTGACGGCGCTGTAAGTCGATTTTGGACTTGTTCAACAAATCTACTATCCCCAACGACGTATCCGCCTGTGGGTGCAATTCCACCACCTATATTTTTAATCATTGAACCTGCCATTAGGCTAACGCCTACGTCGGTAGGTTCTTGTTTTTCAACGAATTCTCCGTAGCAGTTGTCAAGCATTATGCAATTATTAAATCCTTGACCTTTTATAAAATCAACCGCGTCTTTAATTTCGCTAATTGAAAGAGCGTTGCGCCATTCATAGCCTCTAGAACGTTGCATATAAACCATTTTAGGTAAACCGAATTTGTTAAAATATTCTAATATTTTATCCTTATCAATTTTTCCATCTTTTAGCGGTATGCAAGTAAATTCTACTCCGTAATCATTTAAAGAGCCGTTATTTTTACCGTAAATTACGTCGTTCAAGGTATCGTAAGGCGTTCCCGTAATGCAAAGCGCTTTGTCGTTAGGTCTTAAAACGCCGTATAAACATAGAGAAAGTGCGTGCGTTCCTGAAACTATTGTGGGTGAGCAAATTGCTTGTTCAGTATTAAAAATGTTGGCGAGTACGGTGTTGAGCGTATCTCTACCTTCGTCGCCGTAACCGTAACCCGTAGACCCCGTAAAATGTCTTAGTGCAAGTCTATTATTTTTAAAAGCGTTCAAAACCTTTTCTTGATTGAATAAGGCAACGTCTTCCAGATATTTAAATTTTTCTTTTAATTCGCATTCGCAAGTTTCGATAAGTTTAACGTCAATCATTTTATACCTACTAATATATTTTCGATTATATTTTCTTCGTTTGGATTAAGTTTAATTAAATTCGGTAATTTCTTAAAATAAGTAATTTGCCTTTTTGCATAGTGTCTAGTATTGAGTTTAATGGCGTCTTTTGCTTGTTCTAGCGAACAAAGTCCGTCAAAATAGTCTAAAACTTCTTTATATCCGATAGCCTGCATGCATTGATGAGTTCTATTTATTCCTTTTTTTAGCAAATCTTCTATTTCGTTTACAAGTCCGCTTTCAAACATTATATCAACGCGCTTTTCAATTCTTTGGTAAAGAGTTTCTCTTTCGTAATCAAAAGAAAATGCTTTATAATCGTATTTAGGAATAAAATCGTCAACTATTTCAGACTTTTTGCAACCGTTTTCGTATATTTCAAGCGCTCTAATAACTCGTTTAAGGTCGTTCGGGTGTAATTTTTTAGCACTTTCTTCATCAACCGTTTTCAAAATATTAAAAACGTATTCATTTCCGTGTTCTTCGGCTAGTTTTTTGTATTTTTCACGGGCTTCAGCATTGTCTTTCCCTTTTCCGTAAGATAAATCGTAAATCAACGAATTAATATAAAAGCCCGTTCCACCGCAAATTACTGGTATTTTGCCTTGATTTAGCAAGTCGTTTATGATAGGTTCTGCCATTTCTTTATAGTCGCTTACGGTAAAGGTCGCCGTTGCGTCAACTACGTCAATCAAGTGGTGTTTTACACCTTGCATTTCTTCAATGCTTGGCTTTGCCGTTCCCACGTCTAAACCTTTATAAATATACAAAGAATCGGCAGAAATTACTTCGCTATTTAGCGCCTTTGCAACTTGTACTGCTAAAGCGGTTTTGCCTGATGCGGTTGGTCCGCATATAATTATTATTTGCGGTTTTACACTATTCTTTTGAACCATTTGTCTATTTCCATTCTAGTAATTTTTACAACGACGGGTCTACCGTGTGGGCACTTTAATCCTATATTTTCGTTGAGTTTATTCGTTAGCGTTTGAATTTCTAAATCGGAAAGTTTATCACCTGCTTTTATTGCCGATTTACACGCTTTTTGTGCAATTTTTTCAGTCAATACGCTAGTGACGCTTAATGATTTGAAGTTGCTGATATCACCCAGAATATCGTCAAAAAACGCTTGTATGTTCATTTCGGTTAAGAAAGACGGCACTGCGGAAATCTTGAAAGAATTTTTGCCAAATTCTTCTATATCAATGCCCATATCTTTCAGAATGTATATTTTTGACTGAACGAAATCAAACTCAATACTGTTTACGTTTAATATAAACGGCAAAAGCAAAGGTTGAGAAATTACTTGGTGATTTTCTAGTGCGTTATTCAATTTGTCGAACAAAATTCTTTCGTGCGCTGCGTGTTGGTCGGCAAAATATATATCAGCACCGTCTTCAAATATTAAGTAGGTATTTAGCGCCTGCCCTATATAATGAAGTTCTTTTTTAACTAAAATTTCTTCTTGCGTAGTAATTTGTTTGTTTTTCTTATCTAAACTTTCTAAAAACGCTTTATTTTCAGCAAAAATATCAGGGACTTCATTTTTGGTTGTTTCAGGTTTTACTTGTTGTGAAATTGCAGGCGCGTTGCTATCTGCAAGCGTAACCCTTAATAAGTTTTTGCTATCAGCAATTTCTTTTTTATAGTTAATAACTTCTGTTAGAACTGATTTATGCGTGGTGTAATCACTAGTCAAATTTATTGTTGGTTGCTGATTTTTTTTGTTGTCTTGTTTTGCGATGTTAAGCGCTTCGCTAGTGCCGTCGAGCACCTTTGAAACAATAGAATATACTGCGCCGTAAACTATTTGATTATTTGCAAATCTAACGTCTAATTTGTTGGGGTGAACGTTGACGTCAACAATTTCTGAAGGTACTGAAAGGTTAAGTACGCAAAACGGATATTGCCTTTTCATCATATAAGGCGCATAGGCGTTTGAAATTGCAGCGGAAATTGTTTGATTTACGATATATCTACCGTTTATAAAAATCGTTTGATAACTTCTATTCCCTTTTGAAAAATGCTGATTGCCTAAATAACCGCTAATATTGATACCGTTTTTTTCAGTATCAATTAAAATGCAGTTTTTGATAATATCCGCGCCGTAAATACAAACCATTGCCGATTCAAGCCCGTCGCCAAAAGATTGATAAATGGTTTCGCCGTCAGCGGTGTATTTGAATGAAACGTTAGGATTAGAAAGAATAAAGCGTGCAACCGTTGCACTGATTTCGTTTTCTTCGGAACGCGCCGAATGCAAAAACTTTGCCCTGACAGGTGTGTTGAAGAATAAATTTTTTACGGTAATAGTCGTACCATCCGCACAAGCGTCGTCAATAACTTGGGCGTTAACGCCACCGTCCGCCGAAATACTAGCGCCAAAATCTTGATTTTTGGGCTTTGATTTAATGGTGATTTTTGAAACGGACGCTATTGATGCTAGTGCTTCGCCCCTAAACCCCAAAGAAGTAATATTATCTAAATCTTCAACGCGAGAGATTTTACTAGTTGCGTGTGGTAGTAAAGCCTTGTTTAGTTCACTTTTTTCGATGCCAGAGCCGTTGTCGGAAATTTCGATTGACGAAATACCGCCGTCGATAATATCGATTTTAATGCTAGTTGCACCTGCGTCTATTGAATTTTCAACGAGTTCTTTTACAACCGAAAAAGGGCGGTCTACAACTTCGCCTGCGGCAATTCGGTTGTAAATATGACTGTCTAATAAGTTTATTTTGCTCATATTAATTATTAACCTTTTCTTGTAAGTCCATTAAAATATTAAATGCTTGCATAGGACTTAAATTGTTAATGTCTATATCTTTGATGATGCGTTCAACGGTAGAAAGTGTTGGTTTATTTGCCGTTTCCGTAGCGGTGTTTGTTTTTACGTTTAGATTAGATTTTTCAAGTTGCTTTAATATGTTTTTTGCTCTATCCGTAACCGTTTTATTAACGCCTGCAAGTTCGGCAACTTCAATACCGAAACTTCTATTAGCCCCACCCCTTACGATTTTACGTAAGAAAACTATACCGCCTTGCATTTCTTTAACGGTGATTTTGTAATTTTTAACCCCGTCCATTCTACCTTCAAGTTCGGTTAGTTCGTGGTAGTGTGTTGCAAAAAGAGTTTTTGCTTTAATCTTTTCGGCAACGTGTTCAACAACCGCCCAAGCAATACTCAATCCGTCGAAAGTACTCGTGCCACGACCTATTTCGTCAAGAATAATTAAACTGTTTTTGGTTGCGTTGTGGATAATATTTGCAACTTCAGTCATTTCGACCATAAACGTACTTTGGTCGGAAATAAGGTTGTCGTTTGCACCTATTCTAGTAAAAATCTTATCGGTTATAGGAATTTCCGCACTTTTAGCAGGAACGAACGAACCGATATGTGCCATTAGCGTAATTAGTGCGATTTGGCGCATATAAGTGCTTTTACCCGCCATATTCGGGCCGGTTAAAATAAGCATACGGTTTTCATCGCTATCCAAAAGGCAATCGTTAGGCACGAATTTTTGTTTGGAAACGTGTTCAACGACCGGGTGTCTTCCGTCAACGATATTTAAGCGCCCGTCGCTATCCAAAATAGTTGGCATAACGTAATCATTTTCGCGTGCAATTTTTGCAAGAGAAACTAAAACGTCAAGGCTTGCAATAGAATCCGCTGTTTTTTGTAGGTTAGAAATTCTTTCGCTTAAATAATTCTTAACTTCGTTATAAAGCGTGGATTCTAACTGCGTCATTTTCTCTTCGCTTGAAAGGATTTTATATTCAAGTTCTTTAAGTTCTTCGGTAACGAATCTTTCGGCGTTTGCTAGCGTTTGTCTACGTTGATAATAATAAGGCACTTTATCCTTAAAAGAGTTGGTAACTTCAATAAAATAACCAAAAACTCTATTGTAGCCTATGCGAAGTTTACTTATACCCGTGGATTCTCTTTCGCGGTTTTCAATTTCGGTTATACAAGATTTGCTGTCGTTGCCGTATAAACGAAGTTGGTCTAACTCAGCGTTATACCCTTTCTTTATATAACCGCCGTCTTTTAAGTTTGCGGGTGGCTCGTCACAAATTGCGCGAGATAACAAGTCAACTATATTAGCGTAATCGCCTATTTGTTCAGAGATATCTTCAACAAATTTTGATTCTATTCCTAAAAGTTGAAATTTAATACTCGGCAAAACTTCCAAAGAGTTTTTGAGTGAAATACAATCTTTCGGCGTCAAATTACCGTTAGAAATTTTCCCCGTAATTCTACCGATATCGCGCACCGAACTAAGCAAGTCGTAAATACTTTGTCTAATTAGCGTGTTTTTGAATAAACTTTCAACCGCTTTAAGCCTATAATTGATTTTTTCGGAATCTCTCAACGGCGACAAAATCCAACTTTGCAGTTTTCTTGCCCCCATGCTAGTTTTAGTTTTGTCTAAAAGCCACAATAGAGAGCCGTATCTTTTGCCGTCTTTAAGAGTTTTAACGAGTTCAAGATTTCTCACGGCGTTAACGTCAAGCATCATAGTTTTATCTTCGCCGACGTTTTTGAGAGAGTTTACGTTGATTAACGCGTGTTTTTGCGTTTCTTGTAAATACGCAATCAAAGCGCCTGCTGCACAAATGCACAATTCGTCATCTTCAATGCCAAAGTGTGAAAGCGATAAAACGTTAAATTGTTTTTCTAAAGAATTTCTAGCGTTTTTAAGGCTAAATTCACTTTCAATAAACTCGTTAAATTTAGGCAAAATTCCGTGCTTAACTAACGGAACGTCTAAAAAGAGTTCCGCACCTTTTGCGTTTGCAATAATTTCTGCGGGAGAAACTTTGATTGCAAGGTCGATAAAATTAGAAAAAACGTCGCCATCTGAAAAACTTTGCACGAAAAATTCGCCCGTAGTTATATCTGCCCAAGCATACCCTAACTTATTATCGGAAACGTAAACTGACGACACGAAATTGTTTGAGCGCTCGTCAATTAACTCGTTATTAGTTATAGTGCCTGCGGTTACGATTTTAACAATGTCGCGCTTAACTAAATCTTTACCGCTGGGCGAAGTAAGTTGCTCGCAAATAGCAACCTTTTCCCCTAGAGAAACTAATTTTGCAATGTAAGTATCCGCTGCGTGGAAAGGAATTCCGCACATAGGCGCACGTTCCTTCAATCCGCAATCTCTACCCGTAAGCGTCAAGTCAAGTAGCGCTGACGCTATTACGGCATCGTCGAAATACATTTCGTAAAAATCGCCTAGGCGGTAAAAAATTATACAATCTTTATTTTTTTCTTTAATTTGCAGATAATGCTGCATCATTGGTGAAAGTCCCATTAGTTACCTACTGAAATTATTTGTCCGAGCAAGGAAATACCGCCCGTTTTAACTATTTTTACCATAACGAAACGCCCGATTACGTTCTCATCACATTCAAAGTACGCCATTCTACCGTAAGCGTCTCTTCCGAGATACATTTTCTTTTTTTCATCAAAGCCTTCGCAAAGAATTTCAACGATTTTATCTAAATATTCTTCCGAATGCTTGCGGTTAATTGAGTTTTGCAAATCAATTAATTGCATAATTCTGTTCTTAGAAGTTGCTTCGTCAATTTGACCATCCATTTTTGCGGCGGGCGTGCCTTCACGCTTTGAATAAATAAAAGTAAACGCGCCTGCAAAGCCTACTTCACGAACCAAATTCATTGTGTCCATAAAATCTTCTTCGGTTTCCGTTGGGAAACTTACCATAATATCGGTAGTAATTGCAATATCGGGTACGTATTCTCTTAATAGTTTTACCTTTTGCAAATAGTCTTCTCTCGTATATTTGCGGTTCATAAGTTTTAGTATTCTATTTGAACCCGCTTGAACGGGCAAATGAACTGATTTGCAAGCCTTATCGCTTTTGCTTATTGCTTTAATAAGATTTTCGTTAAAATCTTTTGGATGGTTTGTCATAAAACGCAAGCGGAATTTGCCTTCAATTTTAGAAACTTCTTCAATAAGCGTTGCAAAATCGGCATCGGGTAAATCGTTTCCATACGAATTTACGTTTTGACCAAGCAAGGTTATTTCTTTATAACCTTCGGCGATTAAGGATTTGCATTCGTTAACGATATCTTGCATTTTACGGCTTCTTTCCCTACCACGAACGTAAGGCACTATGCAATACGTGCAAAAATTATTGCAACCGTAAGTAATGTTAACCCAAGCGTTGGGATAACTAGTTCTACAATTTGGCGTGCCTTCAATAATAGCGCCTTCTTTTTCTTCTATTGCAATAATTTTCTTTTTGCTTGCTAATTTTTTCGTGAGCAATTCCTTAAAATTTTCAAGATTATGCGTGCCGAAAATTATATCGATAAAAGGAAACGACTTGATAAATTTTTCTGCAAAACCTGGTTGTTGCGTCATACAACCACCAACTGCAATAATTAGATTTTTGTTGCTTTGTTTTAATTTTTTTAGTGAGCCGATATTTCCTTCTGCTCTATCTTCAGCGTTTTCTCTAATGCAACAAGTGTTGAAAACGATAACGTCCGCTTGTTCTTCTTTTTCCGCTAGCGTGTAGCCCATAGAACGTAGTATTCCCGCTATCTTTTCCGATTCGTGTAAGTTCATTTGACAACCGTAGGTTGTTATAAAATATTTTTTCATACAATTTTCCATACTAACTATCATACCTTAAATTTGATTTTTTGTCAATTTATATAATAAGATTTTGGCATAATTAGTTTATAAAATTACATACTAATCGCGTATGAAAAAATCCTTAAAAATCATTCTTTTCGTTTTTTTGAGTATAATTATCTTTTTGCTTGCGATTTTCTTAACGTTGAGCGCTTATTTATCAAACGTAAAACTAGATAAAAACAAACTGATTAACCTAGATAGAATGGTTACTTTTTACGATGATAACGGCGAAATTTTTTTAGAGCAATCAAACGGCGTGAAAGTAACCGAATCACAAAAAATCCCCGAACACACTAAAAAAGCATTTATTGCTATTGAAGATAAGCGTTTTTATTCGCATAAAGGCGTTGATTATCGGGCGTTAGCAAGAGCAACGGTAAATAACGTTAAAAGTTTATCTTTTAAAGAAGGCGCGTCAACGATTAGTCAGCAGTTAATTAAAAATACGCATTTAAGTGGCGAAAAAACGTTGAAAAGAAAATTAAAAGAGATAAAACTTACAAAAGAATTAGAAAAAAATTACTCTAAAAACGAGATTTTAGAAAAATATTTAAATACGATTTATTTTGGCGACGGTTGTTACGGAATAGCGGTTGCGTCGAAATACTATTTTGACAAGGAATGTTCAGATTTAAGCGTTAACGAGAGTGCGGTTTTGGCGGCAATTATAAAAGCGCCTGCGACTTATTCCCCTATCACTAGCCCCGAAAAATGTTTTGAACGCAAAAATTTAGTGTTAAAACAAATGCTTGAACAAGAGTTTATAAACGAACAAACGTACCAAGAAAACGTTTGTGAAAAAGTGTCGCTTTGTAATTTTGATAAAACGACTGATGACGGTTGTTACGATTACTCTTATTTTGCTAATAGAGAGTTGAATAATTTACTAGAAAAATATCCGTATAATAGAGATAAAATTAGCGTTTATACTCACTATAATCAACAAATGCAAAAGATTTTAAGCGAATGTTTTGATGATTTTTCCGAAATTTCGTGTGAAAAATCCGCTATTTTGCTAGACAAAGACGCAAACGTTTTGGCGTATTATTCAAGTTGTGGCGAAACGTATAGGCAACTTGGTTCAATAATAAAGCCTATTGCAGTTTACGCTCCTGCAATCGAAAACGACGTGATTAACGCGCAAACTTTAATTTTAGATGAAAAAACTGATTTTAATGGTTATTTCCCATCAAATTTTAACGATAAATACTGTGGGAATATTTCTGCAAGTGATGCGCTTGCGAACAGTTCTAACGTTTGTGCTGTTAAAATTTTAAATTATTTAGGTATTGAAAACGCTATTAATACCCTGAACAAAGTAAATATTAAAACTGATGAAGGTGACGAAAATTTGGCTTTGGCGTTAGGTGCAACCAGATACGGTGCAACTATATCGCAAATCACAAGTGCTTATAACGTTTTTTTAAATCGTGGAACGTTTATATCCCCATCAACTATAAAAAATTTGGATATTAATAATAAGACTATTGAAGCCACTCGAAAAAAAGAAAAAGTATTCAATGTTGACACAGTTTCAATAATTAACCGCATGTTAAATAACGTAGTAAAAAACGGAACGGCAAAAAAACTATCCGTGTACGGCGAAAATTTGTATGCAAAAACGGGTACGGTTGGTAATAAAGACGGAAATACAGACGCATATATAATATCTTACGATAAAAACTTTACGCTAGGTGTTTGGTTTGGTGCTGAAAACAATAGTAAAGCACTAGATAACGGCGTTACGGGCGGTACGTTACCTGCATCGTTTGCAAAAAACTTTTGGGATAAATTTTATTGTAGCATTAAAATTCCTAATAAAATAGAAGAAGACGGTATTGAAGAAGTTTATCTTGATAAAATAAGTTACGACGATGACGGGAAAATAATTTTAGCGGATGACGAAGCGCCGTTAAGATATAAATTTAGTGGGTATTTTAAGAAAAATAAAATACCAAAAGAACAATCTACGCGTTTTTCTTTTCCAAGTGTTGAAAAACCTAAAACAATAGTAAATAACAATGAAATAAGTGTTGAATTATGTCTGATAGAATATCAAAATTTGCGTATATACAAGAAAGTAAACGGAAAGAAAAGTTTAGTTTACGATAGCATTGACGGAAAGAAAAGTTTTAACGATAAACTTGTTCCGTCTACTGAATATGAATATAGTTATATACCCTATTTTGATAATGGAAGAACGGTGTTTTACGGCGAAGAAAAATGCCTAGCAAAAATAAAAACGCCAAGCGATATTTCACTTGGCGATAAATGGTGGCTTGATGATTTTGAATAATTAAAAAGTATATTTTTCAACCTTTTTAAACGCTTCTTCGATTAAGCCTTCAATGTCAAGTTTGCTTTCGGCTTTTTTAACGCGTTCTAAATTTGGTTTTATTGCAGGGAATTTTGGTAAGAACACCGTACAACAATCTTCGTAAGGTAAAATTGAAGTTTCGTACGTGTCAATTTTTCTTGCAATTTCAATAATATCAATTTTATCAAAAGCAATTAGTGGTCTTAAAACTGGCATTGTTACAACCGAGTTAGAAGACGTTATGCTTTCAATAGTTTGGCTTGCAACTTGCCCTAAACTTTCCCCCGTAATAATTGCTTGGTCGCCTTGTTGAATTGCTAACCTTTGTGCAATGCGCATCATAAATCTGCGCATAATCGTAATCATAAATTCTTCAGGGCAATGCTTGTGGATTGCTTCCTGAATGTGGGTAAACGATACGACGAACAAGTTGATTCCCCCGTTGTATTCCCCAACTTTTTTAGTTAATTCAATAACTTTTTCTTTTGCTGCTTCGCCCGTGTACGGGAAGCTGTGGAAATGCAAGCAATTTAATTTCATACCGCGTTTTGCGGTTAAATACCCTGCGACGGGGCTGTCGATACCGCCAGAAATAAGCAATAAACCTTTCCCTGCCGAACCAACCGGCATACCGCTTAAACAATGCTCAACGTCGGTGTAAACGAACGTTTTGCCATCTTCGCGGATATCAATATATACTGTAAAGTCGGGGTTTTTAACGTCAACTTTCAAGTTTTTAGGGTATGCTTCTAAAAGCCTACCACCTATTAACATAGACGTTTCCATAGAATTTGGCGTAAAAGTTTTATCGGCGCGGTTTGTTGCAACCTTAAAAGTTCCGCTCTTTTCCGCACATAATTGCTTTGCTGCTTGCTCAATTTTTTCAAAATCGTTATCTACAATCAAAGCCTTACTATACGTGTGTATTCCGGCTATTTTTTTCAATTTTTCAGTAATAATATCGTAATCAAACTCGTCAAAATCTTCAATTAAATATCTACTGTGCATTTCAGTAAATTTAAAATTAATACCTTTTAGCGAACGTTTAATGTTATCTTTTAATAATTTTTCAAAAAAACCGCGATTTTTACCTTTCAAGTGTATTTCGCAATATCTGATAATAATGGCATTTTTCATCAGTTCAATATTCCTTTTAATTTTTTTGCCGTTTCGTTAATAATTTTTACAGCAGTTTGTGCTTCGTTTAAGGTGTTTTCGGTAGAAAAACTTATTCTAACAACGCCGTCAAGCACGTCAAAATCATATCCACACGCTTCAATCACCCTGCTAAATCTGTTTTTTGACGAACAAGCCGAGCCGTTTCCAACGATAACGCCGTTAACTTCTAAACTATGCATCAAAACTTCGCCACGCAACCCTTTTGCGGAAACGGTTAAAACGTACGGGCTCGAATTTTCACTAGATATTATTGTAAAAATATCTTTATCAAGGTTGTTTGACACAAAGTCCTTAATTTCTTTGATTTTTACATAATTGTCTCTAATAGATTGATATTTTTCTTGCCCAGCAAATTCAAAAACCTTTATACCGAACACGTTTTCCGTGCCACTTCTAAAACCGTTTTCTTGACCACCGCCGTAAATCAAGGGCGAAAGGTTAAGATTTTTTCTTTTAATAAGCGCGCCAACACCCTTTAACGCATTGATTTTGTGTGCGCTTATAGAATATAAATCAATATCTTTTGAAAGTCTATACGGTATTTTACCATAGGCTTGAACGCCGTCAGCGTGAAAAATTAATTTATTATTGATTTCTTTTAACTTTTTTGCAATAGTGTTAATATCGTTTATAGCACCCGTTTCGTTGCTAACGTGCACGATTGAAACAAAGTCTACGCTATTGTTTTTAACGTATTCGTATAGGGCGTTTTGGTTAACTGAACCGTCGGCATTTAAGTCGATAAATTCTACCTTGTGCCCCCTATTTTTAAGTTCGAGAAAACTTTTATATACGGCAGAGTGTTCACCTTTCGTTGTTAAAAACGTACCGCGTTTTACGGCGCAAAATATCGCCATGTTATCACTTTCCGACCCACAAGAAGTAAAAATAACTTCGTGGTTAGTGGCGCATAAATTGCGCAAAATGCTTTCTTTTGCGCTTTTAATTTCTTTAGCACAAGTTAATCCGCCCGCGTATAACGTTGACGGATTAAAAAACATATCGTTATTTATAAATTGCGCTTTTTCAAGCGCCGTTTTTGACGGCTTTGTTGTTGCCGCATTGTCTAAATAAATCATTATTAACCTTGTTTTTTGCTTTTTAATTGCTCGCTAAAATACTCGTCGAGTATGGTCTTATTTGCAAATTTTATAACGTTAACGATTAACGTTTCAGTGCATTCAAAAATTAAAAGTTTTTTGCTTTCTTGGGTGTTGACTACCATATAGTAAAAATCTTTATTATAGTCGGCAACGGTATTAGAAGTTAAAAATAGTTTAGAAATGCCAGGCATTTTAGAGTATCTATCAAAAGTTTCATTACCGTAAAAGCCAAGTTTTTCAATATTTTTAACGTCAAACTTGATAACGAATCTTCTTTTAATGTTTTTAATTACTTTTGAAATTCTCAAATCCCCTGAAACAAAAGTGTAGTCAAATTCAACGTACATTTTATTCTTTAACTTACCCAAAATAATTCCTGACGATAAAAACATTACTGCGGGTATTAAAATGAATAGCAAATCAATAAACCAAACGCCCGTTAAACCGTAAAAATTAAAACTTAAAATTAGCCAAATTACTAAAATAACGTATGACGATATTGATAGGATTTTTATAATGTTGTATTTAATTGACGCTGATTTTTCATTTGTTAATCTAGCGGATTCTTCATAAAAAATTTCTTGCATATTTGCCCCCTGTGATAGTGTGTTTCAACAAAAATTATTTTAAGGTTATTATCGTAACACCGTTTTCGCCTTCACCGTAATTTCCCCTACGGAATGATTTTACACGTTTGTCAGTTTTTAAGTAATTGCGAATTTCTTTAAGCAAAATACCTTCGCCAACGCCGTGTATAATTTTAACTTCTTCAAGGCCATGTAAAACTGCTTGGTCAATAAAATTATAAACTTCTTCAAGTGCTTCGAGCGAAGTTTTACCAACGACGTTTATTTCAGTTTTAGCCATTCCGTAAGCCGAACTTTTGTAAATTTTAACGCCGTTATCTTTTTCTTTAACTTGCTCGTTGTTGTATAAATCATTAATTTTAACAACAGTTTTAATATTTCCAAAAACGATTTCAACTTCGTTTTTACTTGGGCGAACGCTTAATACTTTTGCGTAGGCGTTAAGCGATTTAACGTAAACTTTGTTACCTATTTTTAGTTCGTTAATCTTGGCTTTAAACATTTCAACGGGCTTGTTTTCAAACTCCGCGTCTAAATATTTACTGTTTTTTAAGCGGTTTTTAAGTTCGCTTGCCCTAAACACCTCTTTGCTTTCAAGATTTGCGCGTTTAAGGATGGATTTTAACTCTAAAATAATTTCTTCCGCTTCGGCAAGTTTATCTGAAACTATGCGTTTAGTTTCTTGTTTAGCGCTTGCAACAACCTTTTCGCGTTCTTTAATTAAGCGCTCTTTTTCAAGAGTAAGGTTTTGAATTTCTTGGCTTTTCTCGGCGGTTAATTTTTCTAATTTATTAGACAATTCGTCGGCAATGCGCCTACTTTCTTCCGCTTTTTTTAGTACGTTTTCAAAACTGATTTTGTTATCTGAAATCAGGGATAGCGCGTCTAAAATAACGTCTTCACTAAGTCCCAAAGTCTTTGCAATATCAAGTGCGTTTGAACTACCTGGAATACCTATATTTAATTTGTACATAGGTTTTAAGGTTTTTGCATCAAATTCCATTGATGCATTTTCTATTTTGTTGCTTTCAACTGCAAATTCTTTTAGTTTTGAGTAGTGCGTCGTAATAATACCAAAACAGTTATATGAAAGTAATTTTTTTATTACGGCAAGAGCAAGGGCGCTACCTTCTTCGGGGTCGGTACCCGCGCCTATTTCGTCAAGTAAAACAAGGCTTTTTTCGTCAACGTTGTTGATAATATTTATAATGTTCGTAACGTGCGAAGAAAAAGTTGATAAACTTTGTTCAATACTTTGTTCGTCGCCTATATCACAATAAATATTTGAAAACACAGAAATTTTGCTATCGTCGTCCGCAGGTATGTAAATACCGCTCATAGCCATTGCGCACAATAGCCCCGTAAGTTTTAACGTTACGGTTTTACCACCCGTGTTTGGACCGGTTATCAGTAAAAAATTATAGTTACTGCCGAGTTCAACGCTTACGGGAATAACTTTGTTTTTGTCGATTAAAGGGTGTCTTCCACGATTTATTTTAACCACGCCTTTGTCGTTTAAAAGCGGTCTAGTGCATTTATTTTTGTACGCATATTCCGCACGTGCAAAATAAGAATCAAGGTCAACTAAATTTTCGGTATTATATCTGATTGCGTCAGACATGTACGCAACTTTTGAAGATAATTCCGCTAAAATTTTGTGTATTTCTTCGGCTTCGTCAAAAATTGCACGCTTTAAGTCGTTATTTAATTCCATAACGTGTTCGGGCTCGATAAATACCGTAGCGCCCGACGAAGACTGGTCGTGAATAAACCCTTTTACGAAACTTCTATATTCGCTTTTTACAGGAATAACGTATCTATCTTGGCGCATAGTAACAAGGCTATCTTGTAGATATTTGCCTAAATTACCGCGCATATAAGAGTTGAGTTCAGCGCGAATTCTTGCGTTTATATTGCTAATTGTTTTTCTTATTGAATATAAGCGTGGTGATGCGTTATCGCTAATTTTATCTTCGGAAAGAATTTTAGAAGTGATTTCTTTTTCAAAATCAGGATTAATATACAATCTAGACGTGATTTCCTTAATGAGCGTTAAACTTTCGTCGTTTACTGATGAAACGGAGTCTTTGATAACTCTAGCACTTTTAAGGTTTGACGCAACTTTCAAAAGTTCAACGTTGTTTAGAACACCGCCTATATCTACCCTTTTTAACGAATCTGAAATATCCGAAAAATAGTAAATTCCACCCGTGCTATAAGTGAATAAGTATTTATTTGCTTCGTCGACGTGTTTAAGTAAGTTTTCCGCTTCGGTAAGCGTGGTTAAAGGCACGAAAGAACGTATTTGCTCTTTCGTTTGTTCAAGCACCGCAAAACTTGCAAGATTATCCATTATTTTGTTGTACTCTAAAGCCTTTAACGTCTTATTTGAAATCATAAATTATCTTAATTCAGCGCCTAAATCAGTTTGCAAAGCACTTAAAATTCGTTTGATTGAATCGTCAACTTCTTCAACGTTTAGAGTGCGTTCGTATGAAACGTAAACTAAATTAAACGCCATACTCTTCTTATTTTCACCTATTTGAGCGCCTTGATATACGTCAAACAAAGAAACTTCTTCTAAAAATTCTCCGCCCGAACGCTTAATAGCCTCTTTAACTGCCGAGCACGGCACGCTAGCGTCTAAAATTACTGCGATATCTCTTTCTACGATAGGATATTTTGAAATTTGCTTAAACGTAATTTTATCGTTAAAGCAATCTTTTAATGCTTCGTAGAATATTTCGCCACCGTAAATAGGCTTGTCAACGTCTAATTTTTCAGTAATTGACGGATGAATTTGCCCAACGTACCCAACGTAGCAACCGTTAACGAAAACGTCAGCCGAACGGGTTGGGTGTAAATAACCTTTTTCAGAAGGAACGTATTTAACGTCAAATCCAAAGCAGAAATTATCTAAAATACCTTCAACAACACCTTTTGCGGTAAAGAAATCTTCACTTTCGCCAAAAGTAACGAATGATAACACTTGCTTTTCAGTTGGTAATTCGGTAAGTGGTAATTGTTTTGGGTTGTAAGTTTTTGCGAGTTCAAACAATCTTCCGTCGTTATTTTTTCTATTTAAGTTATATGCTGCTGCGCGAACAGCCGACGGCAAAAGAGACGTTCTCATAACCGCAAGGTCTTCACCTAACGGGTTTAAGAGTTTAATAAATCTATATTCTTCGCTTTCTTTGTCAAAACCGTAAAGGTCGTATTCTTTTTCCGAAACGAAAGAATAGTTTATCATTTCGTTAAATCCGTAACCGATAAGTAGTTCTTTTAATCCTTCGATTTTTATTTGTTCATCGGTTAACCCACCGTTTGTGATTGAAGACGTTTTAAGTAAGGTTGGCTTGATGTAATCGTAGCCGTATTCCCTAATAATTTCTTCAGCAATATCGGGATAACTTTCCATATCTTCTCTATATAAAGGCACGGTTACGTCAATATCGTCGCCGTTTACTTTAACCTTAAAACTTAAGCGAGAAAGAATGTCAACTATATCTTTTTCAGGCACGTCAATACCCAAAACAGCGTTTATTTTACTGATTTTCGTACTGATAACCTTTTCTTTAATTTCTTGTTCGTGTAAGTCGTATGCGCCAGAAGATATAGTTCCGCAATCGAGTTTAGAAATAAGGTTTAACGCGCGGTTAAGCCCCGTTTCAACCGAATAAAAATCCACGCCCTTTTCATATCTTGACGATGCGTCCGTGCGTTGACCTAAACTTCTTGACGTTTTTCTAACGTTGTCACGAGCAAATTTTGCCGATTCAAAAACGATATCTTTCGTGGTTTCTTTAATTTCGCTATTTAATCCACCCATAACGCCTGCAATTGCAACAGGTTTATCGGCGTCACAAATAACTAGATTTTCTTTTGATAAATTAAATTCTTTTTCGTCTAAGGTGATAATTTTTTCATTATCGTTTGCCCTTCTGATAACAATTTCGTTACCGCTTAAATCAGACAAGTCGAATGCGTGCATAGGTTGTCCGATTTCAAGTAAGACGTAGTTGGTAATATCAACGATATTATTAATTGAGCGTAACCCCATCAAGAATAGTCTTCTCTTTAACCAAAGTGGCGATTGACCAAGTTTAACGCCTTTAACGTATTTCGCCATATATCTAGGGCACAAATCAAATGCTTGGTTTTTAACTTTGATAACGTTTTCAGTTGAAATGTTTTCATCAACGGTATAGGTTAAATCGGGCATTTTTAAGGGTTTATTCAATACCGCAGCAACTTCGCGCGCAAGACCTAAAATTGATTGACAATCAGGGCGATTTGCCGTTACGTTTATGTCAAACATAACGTCTTCTAATTCAAGAATTTCTTTTGCTTCAACGCCGAGTGGATATTCTTCGTTGAAAATTAAAATTCCGTTAACTGACGCGCCGGGATACCAGTCGTCGGTTATGCCTAATTCTTCCCCACTACAAAACATACCTTGTGAAGGCAGCCCCCTAAGTTGACCTGCTTTAATTTGTTCGCCGTTAAAAAGCGTTGAGCCGTCAAGCGCAACGGGAACGATTGCCCCAACGAAAATATTCGTAGCGGCGGTTATGATTTGTAATTTACCGTATTGCCCTGCGTCAACTTGTGTAACCGATAATTTATCGGCGTTAGGGTGCTTGTCAATACTTAAAATTTTACAAGTAACGATTTTGTCAATTTGTTTTGCAAGATAAGTCATTTCTTCTACTTCAAAACCGCAAGAAAACAACTTGTCTTTTAGCACTTCAGCCGTGCAATCTATATCTACGTATTCTTTTAACCAAGATAAAGGTGCTTTCATATAATTATCTCCTATCAAACTGTTTTAAGAATTTAACGTTATTCTCAAAAAGTGTTCTAATATCGGAAATGCCGTATTTAATCATAGTAATTCTTTCAATACCTAATCCGAATGCAAGCCCTGAATATTCGTTAGAGTCAATTCCACTCATTTCAAGCACTTTCTTATTCACGATACCAGCGCCAAGAATTTCAATCCACCCCGTACCTTTACATAGGCTACAACCCTTGCCGTGGCATTTACAACAAGTAACGTCAACTTCAACGCTAGGTTCTGTAAAAGGAAAATACGACGGTCTAAAACGAGTTTTCGTATCTTCGTCAAACATTATTTTAACGAATTCGTCCAAAAGACCTTTTAGGTCGCACAATGAAACGCCTTTATCAACGACAAGCCCTTCAATTTGATGGAACATCGGTGAATGCGATGCGTCGTCGTCGGCACGGTAAACTCTACCCGGACTCAAAATTTTGATAGGCGGTTTTTTATTTTCCATAGTCCTAACCTGCCCTGGCGAAGTGTGTGGGCGTAAAAGAATACCGTCGGTGATATAAAAAGTATCTTGCATATCGCGCGCCGGGTGGTCTTTTGGAATGTTAAGCGCTTGGAAACAATAGTAGTCGGTGTCAATTTCTGGTCCTTCAAAAACTTCAAAACCCATACCGCAAAAAGCGTTGAATATTTTATTTTTAACAATATTTAACGGGTGTAAACTGCCGCTCTTAGGAGTTTTGGCAGGAAGAGTAACGTCAACCGCTTCCGATAAGAATTTAGCCTTCATTTCAGCGGATTTGAGTTCTAATTCTTTTTTATCAAAATACTCGGATACTTCAACCTTTAAGTCGTTAACCATTTTACCAAAATTAGCGCGTTGGTCGGCAGGAACGTCTTTCATACCACGCAAAAGTGCAGTTATTTCGCCGTTTTTACCTACGAATTTTGCTTTAAGGTCAAAAAGTTCTTTACTTGAACTTATACCTTTTAGTTCTTTAATCGCCTTGTTTTTAAGCAATTCAAATTTTTCTTGCATAATGTCCTCCAAAAAAATAAAAGACACCCTAAAAATAGGGCGTCTAAAAACGCGATACCACCTAATTCATTTGCAAAAAATGCAAACCTCAAAATTTGATAACGGAAATTACCCGTTGCCGCCTACTGTTAGTTCGGGACAAAACTCCAAAGTGAATAATGCGCTTAGTAACAATAAAAACATTTCAGCCAAGTGTTTTCTCTCTGCGATTGCGTTCGTGCGCATCTATCTTTTTCATAGTCTTTAATAATTATAGAATAATTATAATTACTTTTACAATATTTGTCAAGAGTTTGCGCGCGAATATGACTATAACTAATCAAGAAAACGCTTTTTTATTTAAATAAATTTCGGGTATTTTACCAACTAGCACGGTTTCTGTTATTAAAACCGAAGTTACGCATTCACTTTTTCTTTTTGAAAATGGTATTTCTATATTTACCGTGCTAAACACGTTTACGTAAATAGAATGCAAAGTTTGATTTATTCCAACTGACTTAAACTCTGATGAAAATTCACATACAACGCTTGATACTGATAAATAATCAAATCGTATTTCTCGCCCGTACCCCGCTAAAATTTTAATTCCACTAAATGCCCAAAAGGGAATTTTTACACCGCTTTTTAATTTTGCTTTTAATTTTTCTAGAGCAAGTTTTTCAACCGTTCTACTAATATAGTTGATTTTTTGCGCGTTAGAAGTTAGCAAAATGATTTCACCTGAATCGTTTTTTTCCACGTAGACCAAATCAGCATAATTTACCGTGTCGCTTAAGGTGGTCATAACCGCTTCGTTAACGCACTCGTTACTGTATGAATATGAATAGTCAACGCAAATTTCGCACAATTGACTAGCAACGTAGTCGTAATAAATAATTATTGAAACTAAAATAAATAACGCTAAAAATAATGAGAAGAATCTTTTTTTGTTTATGCGTTTTTTCTTGTAGTAAATATATTCATTGCTACATTCTACCATATTATATGGTATTAAAATTTAATTCTTTTTAGACTTTGATTTAAATATTAGCGCAAATATATAACCAAATACTATTGCAGCGGTTATTCCCATAGCGGCGGCTGTTATTCCGCCCGTTATCGCCTTAAATAAACTGATTTTTGCGCCTTTTATTGCTCCTTGTGCGAGCAAGTATCCAAAACCACTAATTGGTGTAGTTGCGCCCGCCCCTGCAAAATCCACTATATATTGATAAACGCCAACGGCTTGCAAAAACACGCCTGCTAATAAAAATACGACTAAAATTTTACCAGCGGTTATTTTCGTATAATTTATTAATATTTGCGCAATCATACAAATTAACCCACCTACGACGAACGCTTTAACGATTTGCATGAAAATTTCAAAAAACATATTTAACTCTCCAACACTACGGCGTGCGCAATCCCAGGTATACTTTCACCCTGCTGAGAAGATACCGAAGACAATAATGCGCCCGTAGCAATTAATATTATTTTATTTAATTTCTTTTCGGTCAATCTTTTATAAATATACGATGAAAAAACTAATGCAATGCACCCTGCACCACTACCGCCTTGATATTCCGACTCACATAAATTATAAATTAATTCGCCACAATCAACGTGTTGTTTTTCAACGTCATACCCTTTTTCCCATATTAAGTCCTTAAAAGCGCGTGAACCAAGCACCCCTAAATCGCCCGTTACGATAAGGTCGTAATCGTTTGGCGTCGTGTTAGTTTCTAAAAACAAGGTTAATAACGTATCAGCCGCCGCAGGCGCCATTGCGGCCCCCATGTTATTAGCGTCAACAACTCCGTAATCAATTACCCTACCAACTGTTGAAGACGCTATTTTAGGCCCGTTTCCGTCGCGAGAAAGGACGCAAGCCCCTGCACCCGTTACCGTCCATTGAGATTGTGGCGGTCTTGTGCAACCGAGTTCTAGCGGATATCGATATTGCCTTTCAGCCGAAGAAAAATGGCTACAAGCAGAGCAGATTACGTTGTTCATATACCTACCGTCAATCAAGGTAGCGCCCAGTATAAGCGTTTCTACAAAGGTTGCACAGGCGTTGTAAACACCTAAATATCCAAATTCAAAATTTCTTATGGCAAACGTTGACGCGGTTATTTGATTTAGTAAATCCCCCGCGATTACCGCGTCAATATCTTTCTTATCAAGTTTTGCGTTTTTAATAGTGCCACTAATTGCCGTAAACATAATTTTACTTTCGGCTTTTTCAAAGGATTTTTCACCAAATAAATCGTCGGTTAGTTTTGTTTCTATAAACTTGCCTATACTACCTTCGCTTTCTTTTGGACCGCCAACTGAAGAAGTGGCTACGATTTTGGGTTTTTCGTTATAAACAATAGTTCTCATATTATTCACCTATAAAAAAATTCTAAAAATAACAAAATATATAATTCCAACTAAAACGCTACTAGCAACGCCAAAAACTATAATCGGTCCTGCAACGATAAACATTTTAGCCGCCGTGCCGTATATAAAGCCTTCAGTTTTAAATTCTATCGCTGGTGATACTACCGAGTTTGCAAAGCCCGTTATAGGCACGATTGACCCACCGCCGGCATATTTACCTATCCTATCGTAAACGCCAAGCCCTGTTAGAAAACTGCCTAAAAAAATCATAATCATTGAAACGTAAGCGGACAATTCATCGCCGGATAAATTTAAGAACTTTTCAAAAAGTATTCTTATTATTTGTGCAATAACGCAAATTACTCCCCCAACCCAAAACGCGCGAAAAAGCGAGCGTTTTTGTTTTGTTTTTGGGCATATCGCCTTGACGTATTCTAAATAGTTCTCATTAACAAAATCTTTCCCCGTTTTCATTTTTGCCTTCCTTTTTTATAAAATTTTTGATTAAAATTTCTTTCTCGTCAGAATTTTTCATAGGTTCAAAATTTTTTTCTTTTCGCATAATCATATCTTTTGTAAAATTTATTTTAAAATACAAAACACGCCGTAAAATTTACAGCGTGCTCAAAATTTTTGCCTTATTTTTTCTATGATTTTATTTTCTAATCTTGATATTTGCACTTGCGAAACGCCCAAACTTTCGGCAATTTCACTTTGCGTTTTATCTCTAAAATATCTCAATACTATAATTTTTTGTTCTCTTTCGGGTAGGTTTTTTATAATTTCAGCAAGTTGAATGTTATTTACAAGTTTGTCTTCTCCGTCGTTGGTTGGAATTTTTTCGATTAACTCTAACCCTTCGTCGTCATCTTCGTACTTGTCGTAAATTGATAATGGAAGTTTCGCGCTATCTAACGCGATAACTACTTCATCTCTATCTACGCCAAATTCTTGCGCAATAACGTCAATGCTTGGCGATAAACTGTTATACGATTGATATTCGTCGATGAATTTATTAATCTTATTTGCTAAAATTTTTAGCGTTCTTGACACCTTTATTGCGCCGTTATCACGCATATAGCGCTTAATTTCGCCTATTACCATAGGTACGCAATAAGTTGAAAATTTTACGTCGAATTTTTCATCAAAATTCTGAATTGCCTTAATAAAGCCGATACAAGCAATTTGATATAAATCTTCGTATTCAACGCCCTTATTTCTAAAACGCTTGATAATACTTTTAATTAAAGGTGAATTTTCTTCAAAAATCAAGGTTTTTGCCTTTTCATCACCTAACTTTGCTTTTCTTATGTAATCAAGTAAAGTTTCTTGATTAAACACGGTTTGCCTCTTATTCGTTGGGTGTTAGTTTTTTGCACATATAAATTTTCGTTCCATCGCCTTTTGATGACGAAACTTCAACTTTATCCATAAAACTTTTCATAATTGTAAATCCCATACCAGAGCGCTCATCGTCTTCTTTCGTAGTAAAAAAAGGTTCTAACGCTCGTTCAAGATTATCAATTCCAACACCTTCGTCTATAATATTAATATGTATAGTGTCTTTTTCGATTTTTGCGTTTAGCGTAATTTCACCAACACTCGTGGGATATCCGTGTACGATGCAATTCGTAACCGCTTCGCTAACAGCGGTTTTTAAGTCTGAAATTTGTGATACGCTTGGGTTTAGTTTTAATGCAAAAATAGCAACTACACTTCTTGCAAAACTTTCGTTTTCTGATAATGAAGGGAATTTTAATGTGATATTGTTTTGATATTCCATATTGTACTCCTATTAACGTTTAGGCATAATGCTGTATAGACCAGCAAGTTCAATAACTTTTTCAGTAGCAACCGACGCGCCTGATATGTATGAAGATATTGAAAATTGCTTTAATTTTTTATATCTGCCGATTAAAAGCCCTATCCCCGTGCTATCCATAAAAGAAAGTCCAGATAAATCAAAAATAACTTTATTAGCATTTAAGTTATCCATTATAATTTTGTCAAGATACTTTTTTGCGTTACTAGCAGAACACTCGTCTAATTCCCCAAATATATATACGGTAAGAGAATTTGAAGTAACCTTATATTGAATTTCCATATTGCCTCCTTCGTTTCATTTATGCTAACATAACGAATAAAAAAAATATTGTAAATTAAACGATTTTTATTGTTTTTTGTGTCAAAACGAAAATAAAACAAAAAAATTAAAAACATTAAAAAAATTTTTAAAAAACCTATGAAAAATTGTTGACTTTATTCACGATTTATTGTAATATATTGTAGCGTCGTGAGTGAGCGGGGTGTAGCGCAGTTGGTAGCGCACGTGGTTTGGGACCATGGGGTCGGGAGTTCGAGTCTCTTCACCCCGACCATCATAACTTCACCGTATAAAAAATATTTTAAGGGCCTTTAGCTCAGTAGGTTAGAGCGGTCGGCTCATAACCGATTGGTCCGCGGTTCGAGTCCGTGAAGGCCCACCACAATCCTTAAAACATATTTGGCCCGGTAGTACAGATGGTTAGTACGCCAGCCTGTCACGCTGGAGGTCGAGGGTTCGAGCCCCTTCCGGGTCGCCAAATGAAAATGCTTGTAAAATTTACAAGCATTTTCAAAAAAATTGTTAATGCCTCGGTAGCTCAGTAGGTAGAGCAAGGGACTGAAAATCCCTGTGTCGGTGGTTCGATTCCGCCCCGAGGCACCAAACAATTATAATGTTCAGTTTTAACACTCTTTGCTGGTGTAGCTCAACTGGCAGAGCAGCTGATTTGTAATCAGCAGGTTGCGGGTTCGATTCCAGTCACCAGCTCCAAAATTTAATATCTATGGGCAGGTTCCCGAGCGGCCAAAGGGAACAGACTGTAAATCTGTCGTCAGCGACTTCGGTGGTTCGAATCCACCCCTGCCCACCATAATCGTTAGGAACTTCCTAGCGATTTTCTTTTTATGTTTTTTAGCATAACAAAACGCCGTTTCGATTTTACGAAACGACGTTTTCCTTTAATTTTACTATTTATTTCGGTTTTAAGCCTTCAACGAAAACCGTAACCTTTGGTATCGTAGGTTATCGGCTTAAATTGAAATGATATTTCTAATTATTGGTTTTTGGCAAGCCTATGTCTACAACGATAAAGTTTCCACTTTGCAAAGATATTGGACTGTTACCCCAATCACTTGTCGCATCAATATCCCCGTTAACGCTTGCAGTATAACCACCATCAAAAAGCCCATCCTCATACCCATCTATTATATCATTCACACTAGGATATTTCGTGGTTTGTGAAAGGTCTATAACGTTAAACTCAAACACCACAAATTCTGCGTTACCGTTTTCATCAACTCTAACGATATTTTCTAAAACTACTGCATATCCATCTTCTACTTCAACGGCAGAGTCTTGAATATAGTGCTTTTCATCACTCTTAAACCAACACCCAGATAGCGCAAATGCGCATGGCAAAGTTAGGCATATAGCCAAAACGAAACAAATTAACCTTTTTTTCATAAATAAGTTCTCCTAAAAATTTTTATACAATAATAAGCCACTTAACAGACGGGCGCAAAATGCCTACCACTAAATGGCTTATTTATTCCTATTAAATTACACGCGAAAAGTGAGCGAATTACATTATGCGTCTGTCTGTCTAAACGATTATACTCAACGAACATAAACAGTCAACTCCTTTTCGCTACTTTTGATAATTTATTTTTGCATTTTTTTATAAAAAAGTCAAGTAGCTTCATTTTTTTGATAAGTGCTTATACGTTTGAACAATTTTATTCTTCGAGTTTAATCTTTTTATTGCAAATTATCGTTAGTGTTTTACTAATGATTTTCTTATGTATAAATTAAAGTTTAATGTCAAATATATTTATATGAGTTATTTTAATTATCACGCAACGGCGAAGAAACTTATTTTTGACGGAAAACTTATTTCTTATTTTTTTTCTGAAAATTATAACGGCATTTCCCCTGCACTTGTTTTGACTTTTAACGACGCCAAGCACCCTATCATGCCTATAAGACAGCATCGCTGGAAAGAATATTTGACATTATTAAACGAAATTAATACAAAAAACTTGGGCAAATAATCTTTTCTCACTAAAAAAATTAAATTTGTTAAAATATTTTTAAAAAACTGCTTTTCTACTATTGTAAATTTTAAAATGATTTGCTATAATGTTGTTATAAAAAAATCAAAAGAGGCAAATTAAAATGAAAAAAATTTACGCTGGTAAAACTAAAGACGTATATTCACTTGATAACGGCAACGTTATGTTGAAATTTAAGGATGATTGCACCGGTAAAGACGGTGTTTTTGACCCAGGTGAAAACACGGTTGGCTTAACTATTGAAGGCATCGGTAAAGCAAATCTTCAAACTTCCGTTTACTATTTTGAAATGCTTAAAAAAGCAGGCATTAAAACGCATTACGTTTCTGCTGATATTGAAAACGCTACTATGGAAGTTCTCCCCGGTAAGGTTTTTGGTCACGGTTTAGAAGTTATTTGCCGTTTAGTTGCTACCGGTAGTTTTATCCGTAGATACGGCGAATATATTAAAGACGGCACCGTTTTAGAAGGCGGTTACGTTGAATGTACTTTCAAAAACGACGAAAAAGGCGACCCCCTAGTTACTAGCGAAGGTCTTGCTGCTCTTGGTGTTATGAGCCCGGAAATGTTTGAAAGTATGAAAGAACAAACGCTCAAAATCACGAAAATCGTTGCTGACGACCTTAAGTCTATCGGTCTTGATTTGTGGGATATTAAGTTTGAATTCGGCTACAATAATAACGAAGTTATTTTGATTGACGAAATTGCATCAGGCAACATGCGTGTTTATAAAGACGGCAAAATCGTTGACCCCGTTGAACTCACAAAACTCATAAATAATAGATAATTTTATTACTAAAAAGTAAAACCCCACCAAATTTGGTGGGGTTTTTCATATACCTATAATACAATACGAAAAAACAAATTATAATACCCAAAGACTATTTTTCCCAGTTGAAACGGCGTGTGCGCCACTTTCAATGGCTTCTTCGATTTCTTGCTTGCTTTCAATAATACCGCCCGCTACGATAGGCATATTTAACCTTGTTTTAATGTTTTTAATAACTTTAGAAAGGATACCCGGCATTATTTCAATCATATCCGCTTTAGATGATAATACGGATTCTACAGTAGTTTCAATTGATTGTGAATCAACTATGAAAAAACGTTGTACGGTAAAAACACCTTCCTTTCTTGCAAGTTTAATGATATTCGTTCTAGTGCTGATAATACCGTCTACACCACAATTTTTTAAAAATTTTATACCGTAAACGTCTTTACCGATACCTTCGGCAAGGTCAATATGAACGAAAAGTTTTTTTTCGTTTTTATGCGCAATTAAAACTTGTTCTTTAATTTCTTCAATATTTGTGTTTAACATAAACACCGTTTTCACGTTAGATTTTAACGCCAAAAGAAACTCTTCGCTATTTCTTACTGCGGCTATTATTTGAAAATCTTGCATAATCTCTCCATTATTTTACGCTTTTTGTTGCAACAACAGGACTGCCAAATACATCCTCTATTATAACATCTCCGCTCGAAATTGGCAACAATGGAAAGGTTTTATTTATAATTTTTATTGCGTCTAATACTTTTTCTTTAGGAATCGGCTTTATCGTTTTAACGGGTATCATTACCCCACATTTACTTCTAACGATAGTTGTAAGCGTTCTTACGGGGTTAACGCACTCGTTTTCAGCGTAAATCTTTCCCCTTGGGCAGGTATTTCCAGAAACACTTTTTACTACTCCGTTTTCAAGTTCCACACACAAATCACACCCCAAAGGGCAAACGATACAAGTAAGTTTTCTTTGCATTTTACTTTTCCTCCAACTTAAACGTTAACGCACTTGAATTTTCAAGCAATTTTTTCGTTAACGTAACGTTTTCCATTTCGCCCGGCGCAACTTTTAACTTATTCTTAGAATAAATTAGTTTATCACCGTCGTAAACGCTAATTTTAACGTTTTTAAATACGTTTGCAACTCTAAAATATACTTTCGTGTCTTTAATTTGGTCAATAACTTGTGGAACGGTATATCTAATCTTTCCGTCAGTCTTAATAGAAATTTGCGTTTTATCGGCAATTTTACCTTGCAAATAGTTATATACTGCTTCCCCAGCGATTTCGCCTTCTTCTGAAACGAAGTCAACCAAATCGTGAACGTGTAAAACGTTTCCGCATGCAAATATTCCTTCAACGGAAGTTTGTCTATCTTGATTAACGATTGCTCCCCCCGTAACTCTATCAAGAGCAACGCCTGCGGTCTTTGAAAGTTCGTTTTCGGGAATAAGCCCAACGGACAAAAGCAAGGTATCGCATTCAATATATTCTTCCGTACCTTCAATCGCTTTTCTATTTTCATCAACTTTTGCAATGGTAACGCCTTCTAATCTCTTATCGCCGTGAGTTTTTACTACGGTATGCGAAAGTTTTAATGGAATATTAAAGTCGTTTAAGCATTGTTCGATATTTCTAGCAAGTCCACCTGAATACGGCATAAGTTCTAAAACTGCTTTAACTTTTGCACCTTCAAGCGTCATTCTTCTAGCCATAATAAGCCCGATATCGCCAGAGCCCAAAATAACGACGTTTTTACCCGGCATGTAACCTTCAATATTAACTAATTTTTGCGCTGTACCTGCACTATAAATACCCGCGGGTCTAGTTCCCGGCACGTTAAGAGCGCCTTTTGAACGTTCTCTACACCCCATTGCAAAAACTACTGCTTTCGCTTTAATTTCAAAAAGCCCGTCCTTATCATTAGTTAAAACGATAGTTTTGTCGGGTGAAACTGATAACACCATCGTATTAAGTTTATAAGGAATATTGCGTTTTTCAACTTCTTTAACGTATCTTTCCGCATATTCGGGTCCGGTCAATTCTTCGCCCATCTTGTGCAAACCAAATCCGTTATGTATGCATTGAACTAAAATTCCACCCAAACATTCACCACGTTCAATTATAAGTATGTCTTTTACGCCTTTATCGTAGGCAGTAATCGCCGTGCTAAGCCCTGCTGGGCCACCACCTATTATAACTAAATCAGTCATACTAATCAATCTCCTTAATTTTGCCCGTTAACATATATGAGCCGTTACCTTTTTTGGTAACTTCACACATTGAAACACCCATTTCTTTAGCCAAAAGTTTCATTATGTAAGGCGTGCAAAAACCGCCTTGGCACCTACCCATTTGAGCACGAGTTCTTCTTTTTACGCCGTCTAAATCCAAAGGTTTAGGGTTGGTTTTAATAGCTTTAAGAATTTCACCTTCGCTAACGCCTTCGCAACGGCAAATAATTTTGCCGAAACTTTTATCTTTTTCAATAATCTTTTTCTTTTCTTCAAAACTTGATTCTCTAAATGCGTGCATCGCTTGTCTTGTATTAATAAAGATTTGTTTTTTCTTTAACACAACGCCTTCTTCTCTTAACATATCAGCAACGTATTCTGCGATGGCAGGCGACGCTGAAAGGCCAGGCGATTCAATACCGCCAAGATTGATAAAGCGTGGCTTATTGATATTTATAATAAAATCACCGCTATCGCCAACTGCTCTTAACCCACAAAACGACGTTATTACTTTGTTAAGCGGTAAGTTTTCAACGTTTTCTCCGCCTTCCTTGGTGATTAAGTTTAATCCTTTTATCGTAGTTGAAAGGTCAGTTTTGTCAATAATATCTTCGCCGGTCGGACCTACTAAAAGATTTCCGTCAACAGTCGGGGAAACTAGAATACCTTTACCCATTTTCGTTGGTGTTCTAAAAATGGTGTGTTTGATTATATTTCCGCATTCGTTGTCAAGTAAAAGATATTCACCACGGCGTGGGTGTATTGAGAAAGAGTCGTCCCCAACCATATTTGCAATTTTATCAGCAAATAACCCTGCACAGTTTATCACGTAACGGGTTGTTATTTTTTCTTTGTTATCCGAAGTAATTTCGTAAACATCGTTTTGTTCTTCAATTTTTTCAACGTTAAAGTTTCGGATTAATTCAACGCCGTTATCCATAGCGTTGCCGATTAAAGCAATAGTTAGTTCGTACGGGCAAATAATTGCGCCTGTTGGTGCATAAAGCGCGCACGTTGCATCGTCGGTTACGTTGGGTTCTAAAGCTTTTAATTGTTCTTTATTTAGAACTTCTAATCCTTGTACGCCGTTGTTTACACCGCGTTCGTAGAGTTTTTTTACGTGCTCTAAATCGCTTTCGTTAAAGCCTATAACTAACGAACCGTTCTTTTTGTATTTAACGCCAAGGTCTTTTGCTAAACTTTCCATCATCATAGAACCTTTTACGTTGAGTTTTGCCTTAAGACTACCTTCAACGGCGTCAAACCCTGCGTGAATAATAGCGGAATTTGCCTTGGTCGTTCCCATCGCAACGTCGTTTTCTTTTTCAAGAATGCAAATTTTCACGTCGTATTTGCTAAGCTCTCTTGCAATCGCACCGCCTATAACGCCAGCGCCGATAACTGTAATATCAAACATACCTACTCCTTTAATTTTTAATTACAGCAACGAAAATTGACTGTATTTTCATATTTTTAATACCGAAAAATAAAAAAAAAGACGTGCCAAAATAAACCTATAAAAGTTTATTTTGATACGTCTCCAAATCTCTGTATCGTCAACATTATATAACACGTTACGCTAAATGTCAACTTTTTTATGCAATTTACTTAATTTTTAATAAATAACTTTTTTATTTTTACAAAACAACTTCTATTTTGTGCGTAGAACCTGCTTGACACAAAGGAATTTTGTTGCCGTTTAATAGATTGCCATCTAAATAAATTCCTTTATTATCGCCACAACAATAAGAAATCAAGTATTTTGCTCCACGATATATTCGTTCAATTTCAACGTTTTTCCATTCGCTTGGTAAACATGGCGAAATTATTAGTCCGTCAAAATCCGCTTTAATACCCAAAATATATTCCACAACGGCACGGTAAAGCCAACCGGCAGACCCTGTAATCCACGAACAAGGCGCAAAGCCCTTTCTGCAATAAGCATTTGGACCGAAATACATATTTGAAATAGCGTAAGGCTCTACCCCCGAATCAGCGTTTGCGGGATTATCGTAACGCATCATCTTTAAAGTGTTATAAGCGTTTTCTGTACGATTTAATAAACAATCTGCAACAATCTTAAACATTACACCGTGATTATACACTGAACCGTTTTCGTAAATTCCTGCGCCAAAATAGGTTACCCTACCGATATGTGGGTCGGGTTTTGTGTATGCGGGTACGTTTTGCATATACCCGTAATCGCATTTCAATTTTTCTTCTACGATATTCATAAGCGAATTGCTGTCATCTTTATCAAAGATATTAGCCATAACGGCCCACGTTTGCGGATTCAAATAAAGTTTGCCTTCTTCGCAATCGTATGAGCCTACTTTTTCGCCCCAGTCGTTTATACCGTAAATAAAATGGTCTTTTTCAAAACCGTACTTAATCACGTTTGCTTTTAGTTTATCTTGTTTTTCTCTTAAATCTCTCACTATTTCACTAGAGTTTGCAATCGAACAATTATCTAAAATCTCAATATAATCGTCAGTTGCTTTTATGGTAGCGATTGAAAGCCAAACGCTCTCACCTTTATCCATCAAGCCGCAATTATTCATAGAATCGTTCCAGTCGCCACCACGCCAAAGATTAAGCCCGTGTTCACCTTGATTGTCATACAAAAAGTTCATACCGCGTTTAACGTGTTCAAAAACGCTTTCGGTCTTTTCACAATCGTAATATTTTACCTGTTCATTCAAAACTTCATAATCACCGCTTTCCTTAATATACGCGCTTACAGCCATCGGAATCCATACGGGCATATCTTGATAAGGATAGTCTACTACGGGGTCGAATTGACGTAAACCGTTACCAGAAATAAATTGATGCTTAAGCGTATATATTAATCTTTCTTTTGCTTGTTCGTGGTCCAAAGAAACGAAGCCTGTAATATCTTGTAATAAATCTCTAAACCCTTTTCCGTAAATGCGTCCCCAAGTTTTTCCTAAAGAAATTTGTCTTTTTAGCCAAATATTAATAATTGAATTAATATATTCGTCAGGAGTTTTTATTAGTGTTTTGTTTATGTAATCTTCAGAAAGTTCATTTTGGCGTTTGTATTCTATTTCAAAACGTTCTTTGTTTGCATAACAATCGATTAAACTTTTACTTTCTTGTTCGTTTCTTGCAGTTCCGATTACAAAATATAATTCTTTTTCTTCGTTTGGCTTAAGCACGACGTTGAATTGCATTGCACCGCAATAATTTTCTTCAAACACGGCAGAATCGTTAGGCAAATTATCGCTCATTACACCTTCAGGTGCGCTTAGCGTGCCGTAAACGCCCATAAAACCACTATCGCTTGCGCTAAAAGAAACAGGTTTTTCACTCGCTTTATAGAACACGTCAGTATACTCGTTATCCCCTCTAAACGCACGGAACGTGTAGTATAACGCATCTAACGACTGGTCGTAATAACCTTTACCATAAGCAAGGTGTCCGTTAATATTTACGAAAGGACGAATGTAAGAATATAAACTTAATTTGCGCGTTGATTTGCCGAGATTTTTAAGAGTTACTTTGTGTAATTCTAAGTATCCGTTTTCAGGCACGACTACCGTGAGTGAACATTTTAAGTTTTTATACACGCTAACAGTTGTTTGATATCCAAGCCCAACTTTTGCATACGTTTCATCAAAAGGAAGATTTGTAAAATTACGGTTACAATCATAAAATTCACCGCTTTCCAAATCCTTTACGTATATAAGCCTAACGTCGTTTACAATCGGCTTAAAATTCTTATTAATACACGCTTTGCTTGTCCCAAAACAAAACTGATTTAATTCAGCGAAAGTAACGTCGTTCCATAAAAAGTTTTTTAATGGACGCTTGGGCTTCATGTTTTCAATAATATACTCTCTCGTATTATCAGAAAAATAACCTATATTCATATCTAATGCACTTCTTTTTTGTCTTTATAAATACCTTTTATTTTACCCACTTAATTTCATAAGGCAATAAAGTGATTTCCTGTTTATTGCCGTCAATATCGTAGAATAATGTATTTTGTTCTTTATCGGTATTGTTAATAACAGCGTATTTATCGCCGTAATAATGCGCTTCGGTAAGCGGATTTTCAGTATAAGACTTTTTGTCCATATCTTCCTTTCCAGCAGTCCAAAGTATCGCGCGATACAATAGTTTGGTGTTTTCAGCAGAATAAGGCAAGCCCGTAATATAGAAACTTCTACCTTTACCAAAAGTATTAGTAGCCATTTTAACTTCACCTACGCTATAATTTCTCTTAAAGCGTGGCGAATAAACTATATCTAAAACGTTCGTACCTTCAAGCGCAAAAATATTCTTTTTATCTTCACCGTAGTCAACGGCGTTATTAATTCCGTCTAAAATAAAATGTTCGCCGTTAGCGGTAATATTGTGTTTGCTTTCGCCAAGTGAAATTCCACATTCCTTGTCAACGCCTAAAACGTCTGAAAGTTGGAAGAACTTGCCGTGGCGTTGCAATGCAGTAGGTTCACCAACACCGATAAAGCCACCGCCGTTGTAAACGAACTTTCTTACTTCAGTCAACACTTTTTCATCCGCCCAAAATTCTCCACCACTCCAAGCCGTGCCAGCATCACCAGCGTTTATAACAACGTCAAAGTCTTTAAGTTTGCCCGCTTTTACGTCGTCAAAATTGATAAAACTTACGTCAACAGGCATACCTGACAACGCTTCGTAAATTCCTTGGTAAGAATAGCTTTGTTGATACCAAAGTTCGTGCGCAGTCATATTACACATCCAACTACGCTTTTTACCCCACGCATTGAGAATTGCAACTTTTGCAAAATTCTTTGGCGTTTGAGTTTTAACGGTATCATAAATATATCTAAATTCGTCACAAATATCAGCCGCACGGTTGATAAATTTGGGGAATTTTGCCGCGAGTTCCAAGTAGCCCCCAAACCCTATTCTATCAAGCGGATTTCTCATCATTGCACGGCGAGCGGTAATCCAGTTACGGTTAAGTTCTGCAACCGCATTATCTTCGTTACCGTCAAAGAAAGTATCCGGGAAGAAATAAGGTAAGAAACGACCTTCTTTATATCTAACGCCTTTAACGTCTGAAAGCATACGTACGGTAACGCCACCACCAACAGAGCCAACTAATGCGTCAAGGTCAAGTTCAGCGTATCTATCACCGAAAATTTCCGCACCTATCCAACAATCGCCAAGGAACATCATTGCTTCTTTTTCGTTTTTGTGGGTAATTTTAACTAAATCTTTTACCGTTTCAATAACGAAATTTTCAACGAATTCCATCCAGTCTTTGTATTCTTTGGTAGGAATTCTATGCGTTTGATTATAATAACCTTGGTCAACAAGATATTCTGCACGCATTTTATAGCCGTATTGCTTTTCAAAATCGTCAAGCATGCGCGGACTAACTGCCATATTGTAACCAAACCAGTCAACGTTTCTTTCCTTTCCGTGTTGGTTGTATACGAGCGAGAACATATAAAGGAAGGTTGTAAAACGAACTACGTTACATTCAGGGTTTTCGTCACACCAGCGTTGTAAATTTTCGCGAATAAACTTATTCGTTTTCGGATAATACGGGTCGTACATAATATGGTGCGGTTCATCCCAGTTGTTGGTTATGTAATTATACATATGAACGGGATGCCACAACGAAGTCATTAAAAACGCAACGGTATATTGATGGAAAGGCGTAGTGTTTTTTATGATAACGTTTCCGTTTTCAACGTCAACAGTCCATTCGGCATGCATTTCACCCGTCGTTCTATCCATAACTTCAATATGTTTAATAGCGTCAGGCGTTAAATCAGGTTTAACTTGTTGGTCAAAAAATGTGTCCATTAAATGCACGGAAAGCGTATTTTCGGTTGCGGTAACAAACGGCGTCATAACGAACATGTGTTGCCATTCGTCAGGGTTGTTTTTTGCCCATTCGTGGTTTCCCCTGTCAACGAAATAAACGTTGTATACTTTATCAGCAATTTCCTTTGGGTTTTTAGGAAGTTTAACACCGTCGCAATCACGTACGGCGTCCGCACCCCAAAGTTCGGCTATTTTTTTAGTTCCTTCTACGTAAGTTTCATCAGTAGGTATAGTAATTCTGCCTTTTCTCATATTTACCTCAATATATTTTTTATAAGCATTTTATCATATTTAAGTTGATTAAAGTATGACTTTTATTAATCTAGTTATTACCTTTTTTCACCACTAAAGTAGAAATAAGAATATGCGTTACTCGAACGCTCTATACTTACGCCGTCCTTAGTGAGTTTTTCGCCAAGATAACTATTTCCTTTTTCATCTTTATACAGCATTCTTCCATCTAAACCGCAAACGCAAACGCGCTTGCGTTTTGAATTACCAACGCTTTGATAAACTACTAAAAATTCTGATTTATCTTTAGAAACGCAAACGAATCCGTATTCATCAGCGTCAAGCCCATCTAATCGATAATAATCGCCTTTCAAAAGTAAAGGTTGAAGTTTGCGATATTTTTCTATTTGCTCTTTGATTTTTTCTTCATTTTCTAATGATAATCTCGTTATATTCATTTCATAACCAAGCACACCGCCGAGAGCAACGTTAAAACGGAAATTATAGTCGGGAGATACTTCTAATTTATTAAAGAGCGAATCTGACACGTGCGCGCTAATCGCCGAAACGGGATATGCAAGCGAAGTGCCTTTTTGTATTGACAATCTATGAACGGGGTCCGTGTTATCACTAGTCCAAATTTGTGGGCAATAAAATAAGATACCAGCATCAAAACGTCCGCCACCACCTGAACATCCTTCAAACAATACGTTAGGGAATGCTTCGGTTAGTTTTTTATGCATTTTATAACTTCCTAGCACGAAACGGTGTTTTGCTTCGCCTTGACGCTCAACGGGCAACTTCAATGAACCAGTTTCCGAAAGACTTCTATTAAAATCCCACTTAACGTATTCTAGTTTAACCCCTGAAAGAGTTTCTTTAATTTTGTCAACGATATAATCAACTACTTCGTCGTTAGTAAGGTCTAATACGAGTTGCCTTCTGCTTAACGAACAAGGGCGGTTTTTGCATTGTAGCACCCATTCAGGATGCTCTTTGTAAATATCGCTTTTTGGGTTTACCATTTCCGGCTCAATCCAGATGCCTAACTTTAACCCCATTTTATGTATTTTTTCAGAAAATTCAACTAAGCCGTCGTTAAATTTGTCCCTATTAACGTACCAGTCGCCTAAACCTATGCTATCGTCGTTTCTTTTACCGAACCAACCATCATCAATCACAAGCGTATCGATGCCGATTTGCTTTGCCTTTTCAGCGTAACGAGATAATATTTCTTCATCAATGTTAAAATACATTGCTTCCCACGTATTGATAACGACTGGACGAGATGCATAAACAAATTTGGGGTTAATAATATGGTTTCGTATGTGGTTGTGCAAGTTTTGTGAAAGCCCGTTCATACCTAATGCGGAATAGGTTAAAATGATTTCGGGAGTATTAAACTCTTCGCCATTTTCTAACCGCCAAGTAAACGTGTCTCTATTTATTCCCATCATTAAACGCACGTTTCCGTTGTATAGTTTTTCTGCTTGCGCTTCAAAATCGCCTGAATAAACAAATTCCATTGCGTAAGCATCACCAACGTTTTCGTTCGTGTTTACTCTTTTTAGTGCGATAAACGGGTTAAATTGATGCGATGAGTGCCCACGTTTGCTATAAATACTTTGTATTCCGTAATGAAGCGGATTTTCAGTAATTCCACGCTCTTTCCCGTAATCACCACAAAGGGTAACTAGATTAAATTCGCCGTCAACAAAGTCAAGTTGCCCGATATTTACGCGTGAAAGTTCAATAGAATTTTCCCCTCTATTGACGAATTTAGCGTAACGGGTAATCGTATCACTATCTTCAAACACGCTATAATAAGAATACAACAAACACCCAGAAACTTCATCTGCGTAAACTATTTCAAGCGTTTCGTCGGCATTTCTTGAATAAGGCAAGTCTAAAAATTCTTGCCTACCTAAAAATACCCTATGAGACTTATAATAAAATAGAGTGCAACAATCACCGTTAGAATTTTTTACTTTGACACCAGTATCTTTTAAATCACCGCTATCAAAAAAAGAGAGTTCTGTCGGAATGGTGTTTAACGAAAAATCAACGCTAACGTCACTAACATATGGTGCAAAATCAACCGGGCGTTCTTTGTATCCACTCTGCACGTAATCGGTTTTTGCCCCGTAGTATAAGTGCGCTAAATACTTTTCGTGCACAATTTTCATTGCGTAAGTCGTATTTTTCGTATCTATTCTTAATATTTTTTCTTCTAAATTAAAACTAATCATTCAGTTTTCTAACCTTATTAAAGATATTCAACGGGCGTTCCAAATTTAAGGTCTTCCGCCCATTTTTGAGCACGATTTTCAATAGTTGTAGTTTTGCCTTCACGATAAAGCGTCAAACCAAGTTCGGTAGCATCCGCTACAAAACTTTTTATCAATAAATCGCATTCTTTTTTATCGCAATCTCGGCGATACAAATCAAGCATCATATATCTAGGTGCAAGTTCTTCTCGCCTTACGCGTTCTAGTAAAGTTTTGCGTTCCGCATCGTCTTCAATTAAAGCAATATCGGATTTAGCCTTTTCAAAAATCTTTAAGCATTCTAATAAAAATTCTTTAGAGTAATATTTGGGAATTGAAACGTCGGCCGATTCCCAAATTCCCGCGCGCGCTAAAAAGTCTTTAGTGACTTCAGTTACTTTGTAATAAGCGTTGACGTATTCATAATACTGATACATATATTTATCAGCACACTTATAATAATGAGCCATAAAGTCACGTATCAATTCATCAACGTCTGCATTTACGTTCCACAATAAATTTGAATGAACGTAATTGCGCATTATAAGAAATGGCGTTGACGAACTGTCGCACGGCCCTTGCATTAAAATATCTTCAAAACCGTATTTTTTGAAAATTTTATAATTTCTAGGAAATACGTGCCAGTTAAATAACGGATATTCATACGAGCCAAACCCAACGTCGTACAACCATGCACACCATTTTGCACCTATATCAGACCAACCTTTAAGACATTCAAACGTTTCTTTATTATATTCTTCATCTAAAAAATCTTTTGAATACACGTTTCCGAGCGGCGCAAAACGCACTAAAACGTTCTCTTCAGGAATTACTTCAGGCACACAAACGTACTTACACTTTTCAGCGTCCCAACTAACGGGTGGTTGCATAGTTTTTTGATAAGCAAAAATTACAATTTTAACAACGTCAGCACGTTTAGGTGCAGTTTGCAACAACCATTTTTTAATATCGCGCGCAATTTTGTTTATAAACACCATTAGTGTTCCGCTAGACGCTTGTTTTTCCCCACCATACTTGGCGTTCATTGACAAAGATTTTTCTCTTTGACAAGTATAACCAACGTCTTCTTGCCCTATCATAAAGTATTGAGCGTTGGGTTCTTCTTGTATAAATTTTTTAAAGTTTTCAAGAAAAACGTTATACATTAAACGCCCGTCTTCCGTATCTTCTAACGCAGTTGCCAAACAAAGTTGCAACTTGTTTTCAGTATACCACTCGGGGTGTTCTTCCGAATATTTATCGGGTGGTAAAATCGTAAACGTACTATGCACCCACAAACGCTTAGACCACGCACAACCTTCGCCGTGTTCTTCTAGAAAAGAAGTTCTTACGCCGTTAGTTCTTAAACGCACGGCGTATTCCGCATCGTAAAAAACACTGTGATTGTGCACGTCTCTACCCTTAAAATCAGGAATAGACGTAACGTCAACTTGTTTTAACTCAAAATTATTTGTTTTGTCAAGATGAATTTCATCTGGTGCGTAAACCGTAAAAGAAAATTGTGATTTTAAGAATTCGTAGACGGCGTAAATTTTACCACTTTCAGTAAAAGCATTTAATATGGCGTTGCCATTTTTAGTAAAAACTCTTACCCCGTCACCGTTCATTTTTTCAGCAGTTATAAATTCTCCGCTTTCTTTGAACAAATCAGTATTTCCTATTGAAAAAAAATTACCGTTATACGCAAAAAATTCTTCGGAACGTTCTTTTAATACTTGTAAAGTTACACCCGTTGCTTTTTTAAAAAAAGTTATTAATTCATTACTTGCAAAAACTTCACTTTTGGTTGGATTTTTGGGGAGCAATACGGCGTATTGCTCCAAATTTTTTTGATTTTTATCCATAATTTCGTTTGACTTATTCTATTGACTTATTCCAAGTCTCGTATTTTTTACTTATTAACCAGTTTTCACCGTAATAGGTTAAACCAAAATTATTTGCGTCGTCTTGGAAACTTCTAAGCATTTGACTAAGGTCAGCACTATCGTAATAAGACCTATAAAGGTCAAGCATCATATAACGCGGTGAAAGTTCTTCCTTATTCAACCTATTTAATACTATGCCTTTCGTTGAAGCGTCGTCAATCTGTTCAGCGGCATTGAAAGCGCGTTCAAAAATTTCTAAGCATTGATTCAAATATTGTTTTGGATAATATTTTGCTAAGGCGTTATCTCTTGAACCCCAAGCGTCTGCATACCAAACGTAATCTTGCGTTCTTTCCATCAACGCATAGTTTGAATTGATAAGATTAAAATACTCTTTTACGTATGGAGTGGCGTCCTTATAATAGTGAGTTATAAAATCATCAATAAGCACGTTAATATCTTGGTCAACGTCCCACATCAATTCGGCTTGAACGTAATCACGCATTTGGTTGAATACCAAATAAGAACTATCGCGAGAGCCTTGGTCAAGAATATCTTTAACGCCGTATTCTAAAAGAATTTTATAGTTTTCTTGCATAACGTGCCAGTTGTAAGTAGGATATAAATAAGCGCCGAACGGACAACTATAAATCCACATATAAATATCCGCACCAAGTGCATTCCAACCGCGTATATTATCCGCTACCGGCTTGTTGTACTCGTCGTCTAACAAATTCTTCGAGTAAATCGCCTCAAGTGGCGCAAGACGAATAATTACGTTATCTTCTGGCACTACGTCTGGATGGAATTCATATTCACCAGTTGATTCGTTCTTAGTAACTGGTGGTTCTTTTGAAGATTGATATGCAAATATACCTATTTTAAGAACTTCTGCGCGTTCAGGGTGAGCAACCTTTAACCAGTCTTTAACCATACGTGCCATCTTATTGATGAACACCATCATAACGCCGCTAATACGTTCGTTTACGCCACCGTAGAGTTTTTTCGTTTGCGCACACTTTGAGCAAGAACATTCACCGCAGTTATCTTCTTGCCCTATCAAAAAATAAGTTGCATTAGGCGCTTTCTCAATATACGCTTTCAAACTTTCAAGAATAGTTTCACGCATAAGTTGACCATTAGGAGTGTCTTCCGCCCCCGTTGAATAACAAAGGTCTTTACCGTTTGAACTATACCAGTCGCCGTGTTCAGCCATATATTTATCAGGATTTAACAACTTGAAAGTATTGTCGCAATATAAAGCCGGAGACCACATACTACCCGAACCCAAATAACTTGGGAATTTTGTAGACACACCGCGCAATCTTTTTCTTGCTGCAAAAACGCTGTCGTAAGCGTAAGTAACGTCGTGTACGTCTCTACCTATAAAATCGGGCGTTTCGGTGTAATTGAAATCCTTTAATTTGCAATTTTGAACGGAATCTATATAAATTTCGTCAGATGCATAAACTTCAAAGTTGAATTGTTCTTCTAAAAAATCGTAAACGGAATAAAGTTTACCATTTTCACCGAAAGCATTTAATATTACGCTATTACCAAAAGTTAAAACCTTAAATCCGTCTTCACCAAGTTCATCGTAAGATACTTTCATTCCGCTATCGTTAAACAACTTTGTATTGCCAACTGAAATAAATTTACCGTCTTTATCAACCGAAACTGAATCGTTAACCGTAGTGATTACGCTACCGGTTGCTTGCTTAAAAAAAGTTGCTAATTCGCTTGCCGCATACTTTTCTGTATCAGTTGCGTCTTTTGATATTAAAATTCTATAATCAGTTGCTCCGTTAACTACAAAATCGTACTTTGAATCGACTATAGGAGGATTTTCGGTTTTTTCGTCGTTGTTTTGTGGTGTTACACATCCTACCGACGAAAAAATTATTAAAAAACCAAGTATAAAACAAACTATTTTGTTTAGTTTTTTCATTTTTCCCTCCTATTCAACGCTAATAACGCGCTCGATTAATTTATAAAGGTAACTGTTATCCGTTTCGTATACAACGTAATAATATACCTTGTAAGTTCCGGTCTGCTCAGCCTTAAACGACAAACTATCGGTAACGTCAATAAGTCCACCCTTAGGCGCTACAACGTAGACGATAGAGTCGTAACTGAATATTCTATCTTCTACCGTGAACGTAGGCAAAGTAATGGTATCGCCCTTTTTAGCCGATGACAGAACTTGACCGTTAAGCGTTACATCAAAGTCAGTTTTGTCGTAAACGTATAGTTTTATAGGTGATGCCGTCGTATCATTATCCTTATAGTCCTTTGCCGTATATTTAACCGTGTAAACGCCTGAACTCATAAGTGTAATATATTGCTCGCTCGTTCCTATTTTGCCTTTGTAAACGACAACTTTAGACGCATTTTCAATTGTAACGGTTACGTCAACCTTACCACACAACACGTCAGTAGCAACTGCGCCTGCAAGACAAATCTCGCCAACCGTTTGTTCTCTTTTGAAGGTGCTTGTGAGTTTTACGTCAGGACCTATTTCATCTTTTTGCAAATCGGCATCGAACGACTGCTTGCTAATTTTTTTAACTTCTAGTGAACTATCGCCCGTTACACCGCCAAACTCAAAGGCAACGTAACATAGATTATCAGTAAAACCTTCAAACGTTTCGCCAGACGCGTAAGAATTTATACTGCAAATAAAGTTATCACGAGAGTCGACTAATTCGTTGCCGTTTCTAATACGTAATCTAAAATCGTCTGAAACTTGTTCGTCAAACGTACCTATAATATCTTCCTTCTTGTCGCCATTCAAATAGAATAAACTCTTAATCGCGCCGTCTTCGTTAATTCTCACAATCTTGAACTCTACCGTTCTATCAGTTCTTGCGTAATCGGTTAAAGTTACGTAAATGGTGCTGTAATTGTTCGTTTCTTTTGAAACGCGGAAAGAAAAGTCAAAACCGTTAAACAATAACGCTTGACCGTATTCAATTTTTGCACCTTCCTCATTAAACAAGAAAGCAATATTGTAATCGTCTGAATAATTTTTCTTTATTTCCGTAACTTTATCGTTAGTTATGAAATAATTAGCAAAATCTAATTTATCGTCAATTTTAATTATTTTTACTTGGCAAGAATCACTAACACAATCTTCGTATAAATAACTTTTTGCAACGTACTCAACAACTACGCTATTACCAAAATTTTCATCAACTACGAACGATTCTAAAGGTTTAACCGTCTTTATAACGTTGCCGATGCTATCTTTTATGACGTAGTATTTAGTTGCTTCCAACTTAATTCCTGCGTATGAGTAGTAATCGTAAGCGTCAAAATCCGGCAAAGTTACGCTTTTTCCTAGTACCATTACTTTGGGGATTGACGGTGAAAATTCAAGTATAGGCGCTTTTGACGCTTTTGCCATAACGTTATAAACGAATTCGCCTTGTCTGCCTAAAAAGTCTGTTACGGTAACGGTAACCTTATAAACGCCGATAGATTGTGGCTTAAACGCACCGTTTACTATTTTGCACTCTACGCCGTTTTTATCTTCTACCTTAACCATCACGTCGTATTCGCCTTTAGTAAACCCTACTTGGTGTTCTGGCAAAACAACGCTTGTACCAACCAAACATTCACTTGAAAGTTCAGTTTTCCATTCGTGCGTAATTTCTTGTATGTTTTCCGCTCTAATCTCAATAATTTTTTCTAATTTATTACCAGAAAAATCAGTAGCAACGTAATGAATTTCATATACGCCCATCTCTGTAGGAATAAAATATCCGTCTACAATTTCTACGTTTTCGGTTTGCCCTTTTTTATTAACGGAAACGTTAACTTGCTTTTCAGCAGTAGAATTACCGTAAGCGCAATCGAATTTATCGAATGCAACCATATTATATACAGGATACTGAACGAATAGTTCTGCATTAGGCAAATTATCTATATCGTAACCGCAAGTATCTAACTCGTAGATAGGTTCTTCTTTGTCAATCCATTCAGTTTGAGAAAAATCTAACCCACCCAAAGATAAAATCATAAACCCTGCGTCTTTATTATTTAAATTTTCAGAGTTTGCACTTATTGAAAGTTTAACCTTACTGCTCTTAAAACCACTCCAAGTTGCCTTCATGTGGTCGGCGTCTAAAAGGTCAGCAACCATAGTGCCGATGGCAGTTTGAGTTTCTACTGAAGATGAGTGTACGGTAGAAGTTTCCCAATCGTAACTAATTGAAAAAGGTTTAATTTCTTCTTCAATCGTATGTCCTGCCCTAGGTCTACCGTAAAAATTAGACAAAATTGTTCTGCCATAATCGTTATTAGAATGGTATTTTATATTACCATCCTCCCAATTATAGTTCCAACCGGTAAACAACTGACCGTTTCCACGAGCGCTTGCATAACTTGCGTATGGAAAATCAGCAACCGGGTTGCGTTGAACTTTAATTTCAACGAACACGTTTTCATCTTCAACGTCGGTAAAACGAATAATAATTCCTGAAATCTCTAACGATTGACGCTGTTCAATCGCCTTAGTGGTTACGGGAAGAATAGTTAAGATATCGTCGTCTTTCGTAAACGTTCTCAAATCAATTTCGTGATTGAGCGTTACGGTAGATTCGCCATTATCTAAAGCCTTAACGAAAATGCCCTTATAACTTCCAAGATGCGCGGGAGCGCTATAATTTGTAATGATTTCAGCGTTAGCGGTCGTAGAGAAAAAGTCATCCGCTTGTTTTTCCCCCGCATTAACGGTTGAAAAACCAAAAGTCAAACCGCACGCTGTAACACACGTTAAAAAAACGGTAATCAAAAAGAAAATTGCTCTTTGTTTTCTCATCCTTTTAACCCTCCAACACTCACGTTTAACATAAATCTTTTTCTAAACGCAATAAAAATTGCTAACATAGGTGCAAACATAATAAAGCATCCAGTAAGTTTCATAGGCGTATTTACCAGCTTACCGTCAGTTCTTTGATTAAACTTGAATAAGCCTAACGCCAAGTTTGGAACGTCAGGTAAATATTTAAGCGGTGTGCTTGAATCATTCCAGTACGTTATGAATGCAAGCAACATCATAGTAGTTAACGAAGCAGATATAAGCGGGAAAATAATTTTTACCATAATACTAAAATTGCCTGCCCCGTCAATACTTGCGGCGTCAGAATAATCTTTCGAAATACCCTTAAATGCCGCGTGGAATACCAAGAAGTCTACGCCTAGATAGTTTGCTTTCATAATGATATTACCGACCATATTGTTGTAAAAGCCAAGTTTACGCACAAATTGCATTTCAGAGGGCGCAGCACCAACGATAGGTATAACCATAACTATCAAAACTGACGCATAAAGAATATCGCCAACCTTGCTCTTAAATCTTGCACAACCGTAAGCAACGATTGCAGCGGTAAACGTGTTCGCAAGCGTACAACCAACGGCGTAAATTACACCGTTTAACATCATTTCTTCAACGTACATTTTATACGGATACGTTTTGGTTGGATTAACCGTTACGTACAATTCACGGAAAGCCGTTGCGTAATTTGAAAAATTCAGAGACTTTGGCAAGCCAAACATATTCTTACTCATTTCAAGCGGTGTCTTAAAAGTTGTGATAAACGCCCATAAAGTTGGTATAAATAATGACAGACTGAAAATTAATAAGAACGCAAAGCCGACTACGGTTAAAGCACCGTAGCCACGCATATTGCTCTTCGCTTCTTTTTCTTTAATTCTTTTCATAATCTAGCACCTCAATATTCAATGTTGGGGTCAAATCTGTCAAAGATTTTTCTTGCACCAAGAACTAACGGCACGGTAATGAACGTTACCGTTAACCCTACTGCTGATGCAAAAGGATATTGTTGGAATGATGCATTCGTACCAACGATACGCGTAAACAAGTAATAATTAAGCGTTTGCATTTCAGTAAACGCCGAATCGCCATAAAATAAATATAAGGGTGGCGACGACATAAACAACCCAGGAATACCCGTAACCAAGAATAGGCTTATGGTTGGGTAAATCATAGGCAATATTACGCTAACGAACTCACGAAGTAGTGAAATACCTTCTAACCTACCGTATTCTATAACGGACTCGGGAATACGCGACATTGCACTCATATAGATAATCATTCCACCACCTACGCCCGTCCAAAGACTATAAAAAATCATTATCGGGAAAGCAATTTTGGGGTCGGTAAAAAATCTCGGCACGTCTGCAAGTGTAACGTTAAATACGTCCATATAAATTTGCGAACCACCGTCTTCAAGAAATCTTTGGAACATTATTACCATTGCCATAGAAGAAATCAAACTAGGAATAAATAAAACAGTTCTAAAAAATTCTGCACCGATTATTCTTTTATAAAGTAAATACGCCACGAACAAGTTAATAGGCATTCCTAAAAAGGTAGAAAACAAGTAGAATATCATACCATTTTTAGTTGCAGTTAATAAAAACGAATCTTCTGAAAACAAGTTAAAAACTTCTTTAAAGTTGACTAATCCGCTAAAATAATACTGCGACTTATAACTATCGTAACTCTTAAACGCCAACAAAATAGCGTTAATATTTACCCCGACGTACATTACAAGAAATTGTAAGATAGGAAAAGCAAAGATAATTGCTAAAAATATTTTATCCGCACGCCTTTGCTTTGCAAACCCGTCGATTTTCGTTTCTTTTGATAATTGTAAATTAAGCATATTATGCCCACTCCTAAATTTTAAGCAAAGAGTTTAATTGTTTTAAACGCCACTCCATTTTTCGTATTCAGTAGTCCATTTTTCCGCAGTATAACGTTGAGCCATACCATCCATATAGTCTTGAACGCTAAGGTTATTGTTGTTTAAGAATACGGTAATAGGATTAACTTCTAAATTGCCGTTGATGGTTGCGCCGAATGCAAATTCATAAGCCGCAAAGAAGTTTGTTCTATTTCTAAACGGATGCGAGCCGGTTGAATAATAAATTTTCGTGTTTTTATTCGTTACAAGGTCGTAGAAGTTTTTGCTAAAATAAGTTAAGTTTTCATAAACGCCGTCTTCTAAAGCGTATTCGTAAGGACGAACAAGACCTATATGTTTCGTAAATACTGACATTGCGTGTTCACTTAAAGTGAATTTAAGGAAGTCTTTTGCTAAATCAAGATTTGGCGTATTTGCTCTAATAATGGTTGCAATATTACCCGTTGTGCAACGGAAAGTTTGACCAGGTTCGGCCTTTTCATCATAAGCAGGAACGGTCATATAAGCAAATCTTCTCTTTCCGTATGCAGCGTCGTCGTCTTCTACGTTAGCAAAAAGGTCACGGGCTTCATTTTCCCACCAACCGCCTTCAAGTATCATCGCGATAGGTGCGCCTTCGTACGAACTACGAAGGAAATAATCTTGAGCACTCAAATCACCGGTATGCGCAAGAGTTCCCCTTACGCATCCTGCGTCGTAGTAGCCTTTTTCCATAATTTCTTTCGCCATTTCAACTGCAAATTTTCTACCATTTACTTGGTCACCTTGACGAAGCAAGTATGCATTAGATCCGTCAATTGCAACGCCAGCCTTGGTCGTACCACTAAAAGTAGTGTTTAACGCAAAATCGTTAACGCCTTCATAACCAGCCCAAAGAGATTGTAAATAGTCCATTACGTAAGAGATATCGGTATCACACCAAATATAAGGAGTAACGCCTTTATTATTTTTAACCATTCTCAACCAGTTCTTATATTGTTCAAAAGTTGCGGGTAAACCGTCGTCTAACGAATAGTTAACGCCGTCAATAACGCCCGTTTTGCCGTCTTTACCAACGGATTTAGCGTTAGCGCCTTCTAAACCTGACGTAAGGTTGCCACTAGCATCAAGGTATAATCCTTTATTTTCAAACAAGTCAACGTCGTAAACAGCACCTTTTACAGCCGTGTAGAAAGGAACACCGTAATATTTTCCGTCAACGTTATAGAACTTTCTTAAATTTTCATTCATACGGTTTTCAATAGTGTCTTCGCCAGCAACGGCAGCGTTTTTAACAACGTCCGTTACGTCAGCAATCAAGCCCCTATTAACGTATTCGCTATAATTAATTTCGTGGGTGAAATACATATCTTCGTTGCGGTTTTTAATATCCGACATAAGCGTTTGGTCACGCAACTCGTCTTTAAGTTCATTGTTGATAAGAACTTCAACGTCAGGGTTTGCCGCTTCGTATTCTCTTTCAAGTTCTTTAAGCCATTCAACCGTAACGCCACCGTTAAAATAACCGATACTCAACGTTTTAGTGGCGTTGGGGTTAGAACGCAAATCGTCGTCAGGGCGTCTACAAGCAACACCACCGCCTAAAACGAGCACAGCCAACGTCATACACATTGCCTTTTTAATTAATCCTTTCATTTTTTATCTCCTTATATATTAATTTTCTTTTTTTCTTTTTATCTTTAACACGATAAAACTGCACGCTAGCCCCATTAGAGCGAAACTTGAACCACCCATACTACCACTACAACTAGCACAACCCAAAGACGCTTCATCTTTTTTCTCTTCTAAAACAGTAATGGTAAATTCAACGCTAGTAGCGTTACCTAAAAGGTCGGTTGCCGTATATCTAATAACGTACTTACCCGCTTTATCTATAACTAATTCATTTTTGTTTTTCAAGGTAAGTTTAGTGTTGTCGTTAAATATAACCACAGTTTTTACGTCACAAGCAGATTTATCGGTAGCAGTTGCCTTTAAGATAGAAATAGTATCGCCGATTTTTGCAGTTTTAACGTACTCGCCGTTAATAGTAATCGTCGGTTTAACCGTATCTTTAACGGTCAACGAAGTTATAAACTCTTGCGTTGTTTGACCATAAACAACGGTATAAACCACGTCGTACACACCCGTACGAGTAATTTTAAACGTTTCGCCCGTTTTTTCAACTTCTTCCGAGCCGATAAATAGTTTTACGCTGTAATCGAAATTAGTTATCGTTTCTTTCGTGAAACTGTTTATTACGAGTGGGATATTAGGAACGAAGTTTTCACCGAGTTCCAAAGTTTTTTCTTCAGCCGTAACCGTCAACCAAATTTCTTTAATTTCAACGACGCAAACGAAAGTAGCAACGTTGCCGTCGTCGTCTTGCGCCTTGTAAACGATAGAATAAACGCCTTCTTGGTCAAAACACAACACGTCGCCAGCCATAACGCTAACCGAAACCTCGTCGGTTGGTTTTTTCAAAAATATTTGTACCGATGCGTTGCCAACGTCTTGCACGGTTACGCTTGGTATAACGATTTCATTTCCCATTAGCGTAACGAAATATTTTAATCCGTCTTGGTCTTTTTCAGGTACGGCAACTAAACTGTTTTCTAAATCACCAGTATCCACCGTAATGCTTGGTGCAGTTACGTCAACTACGGTATACGTTTTTTCAACGCTTGAACTATCACCTTGCTTTTCCACTGTAAAACGCACCGTCCACTCGCCTTTACCAAGGCTAACAAACGTGTCTTTCAAATTGATTGAGCCGTTCGAACTATCAATATTAACCCACGTTGAGCCGTTATATACTTCTGCGCTAAGCGTGTAATCGGTACACTTACCTTGTTCGCAGTAGTAAACTGAAAAATCAGTCTTATCAATAATAAAATCTTTACCTATATCCGCTAAATTTTGACTGTTTAGCATGAAAATTTGCATGCCGATAACGGTTAAAGACGTTTCATATTCCTTCGAGCCGTTTGCGCTTTTAACCGTATAAATCAAGTCGTATTCGCCGTTATCGTTAAAAGCGTAAGTAAAGTTAAGCGGAATATTTTGACAGGTGTCGTAACCAACGCCGTCTTTTACTATTTCCAAATCAATAGTCATACCAGAGCCGAGAACTTTTGCGCCGATATCAACGCCCATCTTCTTCATAACGAAGTCGTAAGACGGTAATTCAATAGCGTGTTTTACTACAAGCTTTCGTTCAAGCCTTTGCTCTTCTTCTTTATAACTGCCGAAATCATACTTTAATCTCAAACAGTCGTTCTCATCTTTCATACCGCCGTATGATATCGTATATACACCGTCGGTTTCAGGTGTATAAGTATAATTTGGGTCATACGCCCTTTCACTAACTACAACGTTGCCGTTTTCATCAGTAATTTTAATCGTACCGTTAAATTCCTTTGCGCCTTTCAAAACTGAACTTGCGTAAGGCTTGGGGAAACTTTTGCTCATATTAACGAACCCGTCGTCTAATTCAGGCAAATATAATCCGTAACCAGAACTTGAAACTAATTTGCCGTCTTCGCCACCGAGCGATTGTCCGTTTAAATGATAAACGACGAAATTTGCAGGCATATCTTCAGTCATTTCGGTTATAGTCATTTTTACGGTATAATTTTTGAACGTGCTATTTACGAACGAACTAGGCAAAGTAGCATTTACGTTTCCGCCCGTAGAATTCATCGTAAGATATTGCATATCTTCAGCGTCGTTAAGGTCAAGAATAGGTCTTTTAGTTAAAACGTTATTAGCGCCGTAAGTATATGCGTAAACGACTTTGCTTACAGGGTCAAAACCAACGTTTGTTGAATAACCACCACCAATAAAACCGCTACCACTAGAAGAATTGTTTCTTGCTCTATTCGTAAAGGTTGTACCTACGAGTTCAGTATTGTAACCCGTACTCTTTAACCCTTTGCCTCCGTTATTTTTTGGATAATAAGAAAGTCCACTACTGTTACTATCATACCAACGCCCTGAGCCGTAATTTTCGCCAACGTCACCATAAGCAACTCTTGCGTTTGGTGAATCTACGTTCCAATCCGTACCACCTTTGATATAGATTGTAAAGCTTTCGCCCGAATCTTTATCCGTTACGGTAATTGCAAGTTCGCGTATTTCTTCAGCGTTATTTCTAGTATGCCAAGCGTCGCCCAAATAGTAATCGGTACAAGTATCGGCTTGTTGCGTGTAAACACGGAAGTTTAATTCCATTTCACCGCTGAGCGTGTTTTTGAACGCTACGGATGCGCCTACCGCTCCGCTACCGTTTTCTACCGCAGAAAACTTAATACCCTTATTTTCATCGTTAACAAGTTCAGATTTAATATCTCTAGCCGAAACGTTATAAGTTGCACTTAAGCCGTTTAAGGTAATAATATCACTTGCAACAGCGGCAACTTCTTTCTCTTTTTCAATCGTTACGGGGTAAGAATAAGTTACTTCGTTACCCGTGTAAGTTCCGCTTGCGGTCATTGCTTTACGATTAGAATTAGAAGAGCCTTTAACGCTACTATAAATTATAGTGTAAACGCCCGTTTTCGTAGGCGTAAAGGTTAAACCTTCTGAAAAGCTTGTAAAAGAAAGTGCATTTTTGCCATCGGGCCCAACAACCTTAACGTATCCTTTAAAAGCAGGTGTTTCGCCTAAAACGCTTTTAAGACTAGGCGTAGGAACTTGATAAGCAACGTTAACCATACCGGTTGCACAATTTGCCGAAAGACCAGGTGCGGTATCAGCCGTAATAACGCCGTCAGCCCCACCAAGAGATTGCCCGTTCAAACTATAAAGAATGAAATTAGCGGGCTCGTCTTTACCTTGTGAGCCAACTTCGTCGGCTTCCGTAACGTCAACCACGGTAAATTTAACCTTATAGTTGTTGAATTTACAGTCTAAAAGATTAACCGCGTCAGTACCTGCGTAATTAAGATGCTCTAAATTATCTAAATCTAAAATTACACGGCGATTCAACAATGCGTCGTAGTTATCTGCGCCACCTTGGAAGTTGTATTCGTAAACTTCTTTGGTAATCGGGTCAAAACCTACTACGGTAGAGTGTAAAAAGTTATTCGTGAAAGAAGTTCCACTTATTTGAGTGTTATAATCTTTACTACCAAGCGTTCCGCCGTTAATTAGCCCCGTAGAGTCGGGGTAATCCACACCGTCCCCCGAATAGCCGTAACGAAGACCTGAGCCGTAATTTTCGCCAACGTCGCCGTAAGCAACCCTTGCGTTCGGCTTATGTTCCGCCCATGGCGAACCACCCTTAATATAAATGGTAAAACTTTCATCGGCATCAGTATCGGTTAAAGTTATAGCAACTTCACGAATTTCTTCTGCATCGTTACTTTCATACCAAGATTTGCCGTCACATTTAACGTTCGCCTTATTTTGAGTGTAAACACGAAAATCCAACTCGAACAAGCCTGATAGCGTGTTGTTAAAGGCAACGTAATTATTTTCAGCGTTTTTACCATTTTGTTTTGACGAAAAATGAATACCCTTTTTAGTATCCTTACTGAGGTAAGAACTTTTTTCGCTACCCGAAACGTTGTAAGCAACTGTTAAACCATCACTAACCGTAATAATTTCACTTGCATTTTTAGTTAGTGCCGCCGCGTGAGCCGTGTTTAAATTTGTGGCAAGCGCGCCCGAACAACAAATTGCTATGCAAGAAAAAATGGTTATTAATGATTTTTTAAAACGTTTTTTCATTGTTTCTCCCTGTTTAGTTACAGAGCGTTCAATTTGCTAAACTTACGCATAATCGAACGCTCTTGTTTGTTGTTTTTTAAGCCGTTATTATTTAATACCGTAAATATCTGATACTAGAATGTATGTGTTTATGGTTCCGTTTACTTTTTCACCGCTAGCAGTATCAGTTGTACCGAATTGAATGTAGAGATAATTTAAGTTCTTATCTGCTAAATCATTTACATCAATAACTACTTCAACTACGTCACCTGCACGCCTTAGTACACTACAATCTGGAGAATTAGCTATTGCTGCACCAGAACCAGTTTTAATTCTTAAATACCAGCCACCACCTGCACCAGTAGAAGGTCTATATACCTTAAAGGTAATTTTAGAATATCCAGAAAGGTCGACATCACTCTTAAATACACCGTATGCTTGCGAACCGTCCATAATAGTTTTAATCTTTGCTACGCCAGAACCTAATACAGAGCTACCTTCTGTGGTGTATTCAACACTTGTAGTGGCAGTATTTCCAGAGTTAAAGGTTGAACCAATAGCAGTTTCCATGCTTACGAGTTTAGAAATTCTGCTTTCGCCAGCAGCATAAATATCTGAAATGTAGAATACGTCACTTTCACTTCCGTTTTCATTAGCCGTACCAAAATACAATATGATGTCAGCAGTGAACGTTGCGTTAAGCGCTGTAACGTCAAACGTAAATTCAGTCCAAACACCTTTCTTAACAGTAGTTTCAGAAGTTAACGGAGTAGATGAAGATGCACCATTCTCTTTACCAAAAGCTTTTACGAAACGGTTACCAGTATTGTTTTGGTAAACGTAAACTTTAAGTGCTGTGCTTGTAAGGTCAACGTTTTTAATCGTTAGACCATTTTGCCAGTTACGACCAGAATCAACAGCAACTACACCTTCACCGTCGCAAAGGAAATCTTCTGTATAACTTAAAGATGAGTAGTTTGGTGTTGCTATAGTTGCATAGTTATCAGCAGTGAAATCTACTACCTTTTTGCCACTTTCTGCTTTTCTTACACCGTAAACGTTTGAAATATAGAATACGTTGCCTTTGTTACCATCGTCGCCAGACGTACCGAAATATAAAGTTATATTAGGTGTTGCAGCGTCAATCGAAGTGATATCAAAAGAATATTCTACCCAAACACCATTGCCAAGTGTTTTTTCAGATAATCTAGTAGTATTACCATTTACTTTTGCAGCAGCATGAATTAAACGGCTACCACCATTTTGTTGGTAAACTTTAAGTGAAAGCGTAGAATATTTTGTTACGTCAATATTATTAAGTGTTATACCATTTTTCCAAGATGAAATATTAGAAGTAACGGCAAGTACGCCTTCGCCGTTATACGTAATATCCTCTGAAAAACCTAAGAGAGAGTTATTAACAGTTACCTTAGTGTAGTTATCAGCAGTAAAGTTAGTTACTTTTTCGCCTACAAGTGATTCACCAGTAGTAATTTTTGAACTAACAACGGTTGAACCAACGATTGCGTTTACAGTGGTAGTGCCTTCGGTTTCAGCGGTAAACAATCCGTTTTCTTGTTCATCAAAAGAACCAATGCTTGCGTCAGTAACGGTCCAAATAGCGTCGTAACCGTTGCCGTTTACGATTTCAAACGTTTGTGTTTGTGCAATGCCGATAAATGAATTAGTTGCATTGATTGAAAGTTCTTTACCTGCAAGTGCAGTATCAACGTAATCAATAAGCGTTTCATTTTCTTCATCAACAAGCAAAGAAGTTGCTGCTACTTGTGCGATTGAACGTTCCATCACGTCACCATAAACGTATTGTCCATCCTTTACCACATAAGCACGTGCAACAAGTACTGTGCCATAATCTGTGTTAGGTATTCCACTTAATACAGCGTTGAAATAATATCTGCTTGCATCATAATCAAAACCTTCGAGTTGTTCAACTGCACTGTTTGACCATTTCGTTTTTGCAATATCCTTATAGTTAAGGCTTACTTGGTCAACAGTATCGTTGTTGTGGTTGAGTTCTGCGTCGCCCAAAATTGATTTAGGAATAATCAACGTTCCTACTTCACAATCTTTGTATTCAGCAGAAACTGATGACAAAAATCTTATACCTTCTGGGTCTACCAAACGTACGCTTGCGCCATGCGTTTTGATAGCGTTGTTTGCTGCAGTTGCGCTAGTAAAACTAAATCCTACTACCGCACAAGTCATGCAGATAATAAATGCGCAAATCAAAATTGATAAATTAACTAATTTTTTCATTATACATTCCCCCCTGCATTGCTTGACCAGCCGTCCCCCCAAGTTTCCATATCGTCAAATGCATCCATTAATTTAGATGGCGCCATAACGTCTTCTATTAATGAATAGGCGATAATCTCGGGCTTTTCATATTGTTTCATAATAAACCTCCTAAAAAATGTTTTTATTGCTTAGAAAATATGCGTTAATGCTTTATTAAGGGCGAGCATAAGTCTCGTAGTAGTTTAGCCCAACTAAAGCCTAATAAGCGCATTTTTCTTTATGCGTTCGTATATTATCATAGTAAAGGTCATTATTCAAGAGTGTTTTGCTAAATAATATTTGTTTTTTTCTCAATTTAACGAAATAATCATATATTTTTTGAATTTACTTGATAAAAATGCAAATTTTTTGTTATAATAGAACTGCTATGAATGATTTATCGAAAATTTTACAACCACTAACTTTTATCAACACGCCTTACACGCGCGAAACTTTTGATATGACGGATTACCACAAGCATAATACCCTTGAACTAGTTTACATTGCTTCTGGGTATATTACTATGTCTTATTATGAAGACAAACGCGAACAACCTAAAGCTGTTACCGTGCGCGAAAATCAATTTATCGTTATTCAACCGGGCGTTGAACACTTTCAATGTGTGCCGACTAACGCTCATATGATGGTTTTAGAATTAAGACACACAAACCCGAATATTTCCGTTACGTCGTTTTTGCTAAACAGTAACTTCGTTGCGCTAATCCCCGTCGCTAAAAACGTTTTGCAAAAAATGGATTGCGTAAATATTTTTACCGACGTGCACGACGTTAAGCGCATTTTTAATAAAGTTCTTAACCTTCTATATAACAACCAACACGATAAAACGGATGAATATTTCCCCGCTTACTACGAATTAAACTTGAAACAACTCTTTATTGAAATATTCAAATGCATTAATACTAATATGGACCCAAGATATAATCGTTATGTGCAATATGTTCTATCTTTTATTCAAAAAAACTTTGGTAACGATATTTCTATAAAACAAATAGCCGAAAATTTAGACTTATCACCCGTTTACTTGAACAGCGTTTTCAAAAAGGAAATCGGGCAATCTATTCAAGAACACCTAATTTCCGTCCGCATTGAAAAGGCGCAAAAACTTTTAGCCGAACAAAATCTTGCTATTAGCGCTATTTCAAAGAAAGTCGGCTATAAAAATTTGCGCAGTTTTGAAATGGCTTTCTTAAAGGTTGTAGGCGTTTCGCCAACGGAATATCAAAAACAACATAAACTTGGCGGTTTCGTTTTGTGGAAACACCACCAAGACGGTTCTATCGCCGTAGACATTGAAGTGAACGGTAATAAAAAGTAAAAACAATATATATTTACTTCGCAAAATTTCTTATCCCTAAAATTGAAAAACCGTGATTATGAAAATTAATCACGGTTTTTTGTTTTCCATTTCTAGAACAATATTGTTTAAGTCGTCGATTTCAAGTTGTATTTTTGCAATATTTTTATTTTCTTTTAAATAAATAGTTAAGGCGTCTTTAATTGATTTTGGTTGTTTTTCGTCAAGAAGATAATCATCTGATTTTTCAATAATTTCTTTTTCACTGCATCCTGCAAAAATATTCCACTTAATAAATTTAATAGCCCTTTCTATCTCAACCAACTCGTCAATTTTTTCTACTTTATCTTGCATTTCAACTTGAATATCGCCAACGTCAAAATATTTTGAATAAATTTGAGAATATACGAAATGCCCTTCTTTTGAAAGATGAATCCCGTCAGAAAGATACAAATTTTCTTTTTCCAACATTTCGGAATAATATGCGGAAAACACGTCAAAAAACTCAACGCCTAATTCTTCAGCAATCGCTTTTAACTGACAAGAATAATTTTTCAAGGCAATATTTATATTTGCCATCGTTTGCTTTGTATACAAACTATCGGTTATAATCGTTTTTTCATTATTATCTACTATGGTAACGATTTTGTTTTGATCTAGTATTTTTTCATTTACGCAAACGGGCGAACATAATATAGGCGTAATGCTATTTTCTTTTAATTTTAAAACAACTTTTCTTGCCGAATCAAAAAAAAGTTCATCTCTTTTTTTGCGTTGAGTTAAAATTTCTTCAGTAACGAGGCTTTTATAGTCGTACAGCCAAATTCCAACATCGTTAACACCGTAATTAATAAAAACGTAATCGGGTTTTGCGCTAAAAACTTCATCAGCTAATAGCGCTACCGCCATATCCATACGGCATCCGCCGATTCCCCTATTAATAAAGGTTATTCTATATTTTGAATTTGAGTAAGCATCTCTTAAATTCCTAATAAAAAAATCGTTTTTAGTAATACTGTCGCCTAAAAAGCATATTTTTTTATCATAATATTTTGATTGACACATAATTTTAAACTCTTATTTTTTGTTAAATTCGCCAAATTTGCCAAGCCCGAAACGTTTTCTTAACCCTGTCAGTAAACATTCTCTATGCACTTCACATTCAGCGCAATGGAATAATTGCATACCAACCTTGTTAAACTCTTCTTCGGTAGGCACTTTGCCAAGCATGCGCGTTACGTATCTATCCATAACGGTTGCTTCAGCCATTTCGGCAAATTTTTGTTCAACAAAACCTTCTTTCTTTATTTCTTCACTACGCTCAAAATATTCTTTTAAAGTTTTATCTGTAGCATCATAAACGACACCCGCTTCGGTCATTGTAAACGGCACGTAGTCGTAAATTACGCCTTTGTCGTCTAAATTTATTGAAACTAAAAACCCGTAACCCCATGTAGGAAGAGTTGTTTTTAGTGAAAAGATAAAATTGCCGTGCCCGTAAATAATTTTACCACCAGCGTAATCTTCTTCACAACCTACGCAATGCGTATGTTGACACAACACTAAATCAGCGCCCTTTTCGGTTAACTTTCTGCAAACTTTTCTAAGTCTTGGCGACGGATATTGATAATACTCTTTTCCGCCGTGATACAATACGATAACGTAATCACATTCTTCTTTTAATGCTTTTACTTTATCCGGTGTTTCCAACGCGTCAAACCCGTTACAACCAACACCGTAATCTTCTACCCAAGAAAATTCGTGCTCGCAACAGTTATAAACGCCTATTTTTTTGCCGTCTTTCTCAATAATAAAAGGTTTTTCCGCTTGTTCTTTGTTTAGCCCTGCGCCAACCATAGAAATCCCTGCATTATTAAGCGTTTCGATAGTTGAAACTAGCCCGTCGTAGCCAAAGTCCATTACGTGGTTATTTGCCAAACACAACAAGTCTGCACCTAACGCCTTGTACCCGTTAACACAAGCGCTAGGCGCACTAATATTAGGACCACACTTTTTTATGCGGGTATCGTTTTCGGTAAGCGCCGTTTCTAAATTATAAATCCTATAATCGGCGTCATCTAAAACTTGTTTGATTTTTTCGCCAACGATTTCCTTTGCGTTTCCATCTAAAAAAAGTTGTTTATTTGTTTCCGTAACAACAACGTCAGTTCCTATTATTATTTTCATTTTGTAATCTCCCAAATTTACTTTTGACTATTCACCGAAAATATCGTAATTTAACCAAAGCACGGTGTATCTATCCTTTAAGTCTTTTGCGTATGTTACAGCCTTTTCTATTTTTTCTTTTCCATAAAGCGAATAAAACTCTCTTACGTCAAGTTCAACTTTTTTGAGCATTTCTTCAATTTGGCTAGCAGTTGGGCATTCAGAAAGAACTTTTTTGATTTCGTCTTCATATTTAAGGTAAATATTTGCCCTGTCCTTAACATAGTTACCAACCTTATCTTGCAACGCTATGCAGCCCTTTCCAACCGTTTTGTAAACTTCTTCCATCTTCTTTTCATAGGCATCTCTACTCGGGCGGAATTGTTTATTCGGAAAATCAATATTTACGAGTTTTTCTCTTATTCCCGCAGTAACGATAGTTGAGTATGCAACGTCAGTACCGTGCGCTAAATAGGGCTCGTCGTTCACAATTCCAACAATTTCAAAGAAGTGTGAAAGATGGTGCTCGCTACCTGACGCAGGGCGTGAACTACCTGCAAAACTCATCATTATACCAACTATAACTAGCGCTTCCATAAGCGCCTTTACGCTATTTTCTTGCCTTTTAAGCAATCCTTCTGCGGTTTCTAGCGTATTTTCAATCATTTTATAAGTAATATCGTAGATAAACGGGCAATAATATTCGCCGTTTACTATTAAAGACAATTTCCAGTCGTTAAGTGCAGAGAATTTACCAACGATATCGCCGTAACCCGCTTTAATCATATTTACGGGCGCATTTACAAGAACTTCAGTATCGGCAATTATCGCTTTAGGAAGCCCTGCCTTAACAGTTTCTTTCATTCCCTTTAATATCATAGCCGCACCGTCGGATGCATATCCGTCCATAGAAGGAGCGGTCGCCACGTCGATATACGGCACGCTAGAGAACTTTGACACGTATTTACAAAGGTCTTGTATAACACCTGAACCAACTGCAATTATAAGGTCTGAAGAACCTAAGTTTTCGTTTACTTTTTCTATCGCCTTTTCATCGGGAATAAGAACGGTTTTACCTGAAAAAATGACTTCTTTTATATATTTTCCACTCAAGGCATTTTTTACTTTACTACCTGCAGCAGCGTAAGTGTTTTCATCGGCAACGACTAAAATTTTGTTGAAACTAGAACAAATTTCAGTTAATCTTTCGATTGCATTTTTTTCAACGTAAACTTTTTCAATATTACAGGTATGCGTTTTTCCGCATTCACAATTTACACCTTTAAGTAAATTATTAATATCAATAACGTGCATGTTTCAACTCCAAAAATTTATTTTCATTTGCAAAAACGGCGTACCCCGCCGTTTTTTTACTTATATATGCTTTATTAAACGCTAGTGAATTATTTGTTAAAACCAACCTAGAGAAACGGCTCTTTTCATAATCGAATCCCAAACTAAATCCGTGCACCAGTAATGCCCTTTCGGAGTAACTACAAGTTCAACTTTATCTTTGGCATTTTCTTTTTCAAAAATCTCTTTCGCCTTTTCAACACCCGTCTTAACACCTTCAATATTAAATATTGAATCTAGTTCACCTGCAATTATTATAAAATCTCTTGGCGCTACCAAGGTTGAAAGGTCATACATTTCAAACCAAAGTGACGCAGCCGGAATATAGTTACAAGCACAATGCCTTTTTGCAAAAATTGATTTTTCATACGAACAAAACGAACACGACGGAGCACAAATTTTTATACGTTCGTCTAAACACGACGCATAAAAAGCGGTAGTTCCACCACCAGAATTGCCCGTAATTAAAATTTTATCGGTATCTACTACGCCAAAACGTTCTTTAACAACGTCAATTACCTTGCTAACGTCAAAACAGCGCTCACCGATTGTAGTTCTGCCAAGTTGTAAAGAAACCATTGCGGGATACAAGCAAAGATATTTTTCCCATTCGTGGCGGGTAGTCATTCTTTCGCCCATAGCACGCTGTTCTATACAAAGAGCAGCAAAACCATTTTTCACCGCTTGTACGCCGAAATTTCCGCGTTTTACGTAATCAAAATCGCCTTCAAATTTCGGTTCGCCGATTGAATTGTGAAAGCCTGACGAATGCCCTTGCAAGGTAATTGCTAATGGATAACTATTTTTACCCGTGTTAGGCAATAACAAATAGCACGGAACAACGGCGTCAATTTCGCTTTGAAAAGTAAAACGAATTTGTGTATACCCGTCTTTTTGCTCTTCACTTTCTAAGTTAAAATCAATATCGGTCGCAGAGTTGGCGTATATATTTTCCATACCTAACAACTCGTTTAATTTATCTTTGACTTGTTTTTTCCAAGAAAAATAATCTTTTTCTTTATCAAAAGAAAGTTTAGGAGTGATTTTATTAAACAACGTTTGATGACAAAGGTCGCCGTTTGCTTCTTTGCGTTTGTTTGACATGATTTAACCCTTAAATTATTTTCTATTTTTAATATATTTGTCATAACCGGGCAAATAATCTTTAGTATTATAAAGCATTCTATCGTAAAGTTCCCTTGCTTTGTCAAACGGCAAGTTTACGTTTGCATCGTTCACAAAAGCCTTAAACGCCATTTCGTAATCTTCGTTAAGCGCTGCTTCAACGATAGTTTCTTGGTTATGGCATACCCTAGCAACCAACGCTTGAACGTCGTTAGGAAGCCCGCCAGCATAGATAGGGCGAATGCTATTGCCCGAAAAATATGCGTTTGTTTCCACAACAGCATCTTTGGGCATATTTTCCATTTGACCAACGTTTGGAATGTTTACGTTCGTAATAAATTCACCTAAACCTAAAAGCGCTTTAATTTGACGCACGCTTTCTTCACCCGTATCTTTAAGTGTAAATTTATCTTCACCACTTGCAAGACGTTGGGTTATACCTTCTCTAACAACGGCAATTTCCCTTCTCTTTGCAATGGTTGTAAGGTCAAAACCAAAATCATAAACGGTTTGTGGGTCTTTCAAATACCAACTACCGGGGCAAAATTCCGCCAAATGCCTATCGCCTGCAGCTGCAACGATTCCGTATCTCTTAAACAAATCCGCAAGAACAAGGTAGTTATTTCTCCAACTCTTGTTTGCCCAGTTACTATCAGCATTGTTAAGTCCGTTGGGGTGCTTTTCAATGGCTTCTTTAAGTAGTGGGAACAAATCTTCACCCTTATATCTCGCTTCTGTAACCCAAGTAAAGTGATTTAAACCCAAAACGTTAAATCTAATATCTTCCCTATCAACTAGAATGCCGTATTTTTCTTCTAAAATGCTTGCAAAAAGTTTTTGCGTGCCGAAAACTTCGTGGCAACAACCAAACGCTTTAATTTTCGGGAATACCTTATAAAGCGTTCTAACACAAACGGTCATAGGGTTAGTAAAGTTGATTACCCATGCTTCGGGACAATATTTTTCAATATCCTTTGCAAACTGAGCGTAAATAGGTACGGTTCTAAGCGACCTAACTAGCCCGCCAGGTCCAACAGTGTCGCCAACTGATTGATAAATACCGTATTCTTCTGGCAAGTGAACGTCTGATTCCATCTCGTCAAGCGTAGCGGGTTGAATTGATAAAACAACAAAATCAGCATTGGTTAACGCTTCTTTTATAGTCTTAACGGGTTTATATTGCCATTTACCGATAATATCTTCTCTTTGAGAAAGTCTATTACCAACCATTGCGTTATCTTCAGCCGCTTTATAATCAATGTCGTACAAATATACAGTACCACAAATTTCGTCATCTTTAGCAAGGTCAGTCATTAACGTTCTTGCCCAACCACGAGAGCCACCACCTATGTATGCAATTTTTAAATTTCTTAAATCCTTCATAATACACTCTTTTCTAATTTATATTTTTTAAACAACGCTATGCGTTATTTCATAATTTCAGTAATAAAATCATTGCCGATAGCATTCATTAAACGCCCCAAATAAAGCAAAGTACTTTGCCCCGACAAAGTATAATCTGGCGTAAAAGTAAAAACACCTGAAAAATGAATTTCTTTAAGTGCCTTAACCAAATCTTTCCAAAGAATATGCCCACCCGTAACGGCAACTCTAACCATTCTCAATCCGTCGTTATCCGAAAGGCGCAAAACTTTAAGTTTGTCGCCAAGAATTTTTATCGTTTCGCAAGGTCTTTGACCAACGTAATACGCGCTACTCGTATCAAGGCAAGCACAAAAGTTATCGCCTAACGCGTCAAGTAAGTGTAGAATTTTACCCGCAGAAGAGCAAGCATTTGGCGCACCCACTTTTTTAAGTTCGTTATATCCAGCCGTATTAGGAATTGCAATTTTTACGCCTAAATTTTGAGCAAGCGCCTTCAATCCGCTGTAAAACTCTAAATTTAACTGATAATTTTTTACGTAAGTATTTTCAGCGTCATCTAAAATAATCGGTTTGATTATCGCATAAGAGCAACTTAGAATAGAAGTTGCAACTACTGCGTTTTCAGCAAGTTTGCTTCTTAACGAGTGGTCGTCTTGCTTAAAAGATAGATAAGTTTGACAAATTTTTAATTGATTTTTTTCAGCTAGTTTTTTAATGTTAGAAAAAAAATCTTTAATTTCCTTTTCGCCTAGCAAAAGTTGCTCGCTATAAAGCGTCAAATCGATTTCAATATTATCAAAACCGCATCGTTTAATTTTTGAAAATCCAACTTCAAAACCAAAAGCATTAATAAAATCCGATGAACAAGTTCCTGTAAAAAGTCGCATACTATTCACCTACCTTTTGAGCGATTTGTCTAGCAAAATCTTTACCGATTTCACTTAAAAATCTACCAGTTTCCATCAAATTGTTATAACCGCCGAAACGCCTATAACTAATTTCCATATTTAATACGCCTTGATAATTAATTTCTTTAAGCGATGATAAAAAATCTTGCCAGTTAATATGCCCAAGCGTAGGCGGAATATGCATATCGTCATAACCGTCGCCGTCTTGAATATGCAAAACTTTTAATCTATCGCCTAACAATCTTGCAAATTGTGCAGGGTCTTGACCAGTAAAAAACGAGTGTCCCGTATCAAGACAAGCACAAAAACCGTCGCCTAAAGCATCAACCAAATGCGATAACTTTTCCCCAGACGAAGTTGCACTAGGCACACCGGTAGCTCTAAGCGGATTTATCGCGCACAAGTTTTCAACCGCAATGGTTACGCCAAAATCTTTAGCAATCGGCTTTAATAGCCCGAAAAACTTAATATTAGCGTCAAAACTGCGCATATAATTGTTTTCCGCATCCCTATAAATTGCAGGGTGAATTACTAAATATTTAGAACCTAAATAAGCCGTTGCTTTAATAGAATTAATAAAAATATTCAAGTAATCACTACCACAAAGTTGTTCAAGTGGCAAATAATTATAATACGGAGCGTGGGTTTGTCCAAATTCTAAACCAACGCCGTCAGCAACAGTTTTTAATTGCTTAAAAAAAGTCTTTAAATCGCCGTCGTTTTTCTTTAATACGAAATCTTGTTCAGTTTGGTTTGCAAAAAATGAAAAATCGACGCTATCAAAACCACACTCACGCACTTTTATAAGCCCTTCTTGATATCCGTACTTATAAATAAAATGCGAGTTAGCAGTTCCAACTTTAAGTAAATCCATAATAAACAACCTTTATTTTCAGCGGGGCGTTTTTTGCCCCGCTGAAAAATATGAAACTAGTTAAGCGTTAGCAGTTTTCCAAACGGGATATCCTGCCGTAGTATTCCAGTAACCAGACGCGGCAAACGTGCTCATATCAAGCGTACCTTGGCTAATTGCGCTTGCAAGAGCAGAATAGTTATCATATCTACCGTAGTTGCTATAAGTATAACCATCTACGTGTATCAAATCATTACGATAACCGGTTTCACCAACTTTATCATTCAAGAAATATGATTTTGAAATTGCAAACACGTTTTGCATGCCAGATTTTGGCGTTCTATTTCTAAATACGGATACTTTTGTGTATTCAACCGCGCCTTCCGCATAAGTAAATGCAAAATCAAACACACAATTCTTGGGTATTAACATACCA
>JAZRNE010000042.1:0-5635 GCA_045648045.1 Christensenellaceae bacterium | reverse complement strand
ATTGCAAACCCACCAGTATTGATTTTGGATGAAGCGACTTCTTCTATCGATACAAGAACAGAAAAACTGGTACAGGATGGTATGGATCGTCTGATGAAAGGTAGAACTACATTTGTTATTGCACATAGACTTTCTACCGTTAGAAATTCCGACGTGATTATGGTTCTTGACCACGGACATATTATCGAACGCGGTTCACACGAAGAATTAATTGCTAAAAAGGGCAAGTATTATCAATTATACACGGGGGCTTTTGAACTTGAATAAGTGTGCGCTTTGCCCGAATAATTGCCAAGTTGATAAAAATAAAGAAAAAGGTGCGTGTGGCACAACCGACCAACTTCGTATTGCTAAATTCTACCTACACCCTTTTGAAGAACCGCAAATTAGTGGAACGAACGGTTCGGGTACGGTTTTCTTTTGTGGGTGCTCGTTAAAGTGCGTATTTTGCCAAAACTTTGAACTATCAAGAAACTTACACGGTAAAAATATTAGCGTAAACGAACTTGCTGATATTTTTAAGACGCTTGAAGAACAGGGCGCTCACAATATCAATCTCGTTAACCCCACCCACTACTCGAACGCAATTATGCAAGCGCTTGAAATATACAAACCAAATATCCCTATCGTTTATAACACGCACGGCTATGAAAACGTTGAAATTATTGAAAAAATGAACGATTATATCGACGTTTATTTGCCCGACGTAAAATACTTTTCACCCGCTATTGCGCAACGCTACACGGGTAAAAGCAATTATTTTGAAGTAGCAAAAAAAGCCGTTAGTTTTATGATAAAATCAAAGCCGATAATTATGGGCGAAGACGGGCTTATCAAGCAAGGCGTAATCGTTAGGCACTTGGTTTTACCACAATGCGTAAACGACAGTAAGAAAATTATAGACTGGTTTTACAATTATAAAGACAGTGCTTTTATAAACGTTATGAGTCAATATACCCCGTTTGGGGATATTGAAAAATTCCCCGAATTAAACCGAAAAATTACTAGGCGTGAATACGACACGATTATGGATTACGCAATTTCAAAAGATATTAAAAATATGTATTATCAAAAGTTTGAAAGCGCCGACGAAAAATACATTCCTTCTTGGGATTTTTGACGACAAAAAAAAACACCGCAGTGCGGTGTTTTTTATTTTATATTTATAAATTAGGAACCATATCACCTACGTCGTTAAGCACGTATTTTGGTGCGTAAGCGTAATTAACTAAATCTTCTTTGTTAGTAACGCCTGTTAAAACAAGTACGGTATCTAACTCACTCTCTATACCAGAAAGTATATCCGTATCCATTCTATCGCCTATTATAGCGGCGTCTACCCTGTGGCAATCAAGTTTCTTAAGGGCGTGGCGCATCATAAGCGGATTTGGCTTGCCGATATAGTAAGCACTTCTGCCCGTGGTCATCTCTATAGGTGAAATTAGCGCACGGCACGCAGGGATAATACCACTTTCAACCTTTGCCGTTAAATCGGTGTTCGTGCCGATAAGTTTTGCACCGTTAAAAACTAGTTTAACCGCCTTTTCTATCTTTTCATAGTTGAGAGAACGAGTTTCGCCAAATACAACGTAATCAGGGTTAACGTCATTCATCGTAAAGCCTTGTTCGTAAAGAGCGTTTGTTAACCCCGGTTCGCCTATAACGTAAACCGAACCGCCCGGACATTGACTTTTCAAAAAAGACGCCGTTGCTAATGCGCTAGTATAAAAGTGTTCTTCACCAACCGTAAGCCCCATTCTTGCAAGTTTTTGGGCAAGTTCTCTTGGGGAACGCTCTGAACTATTCGTTAAAAACAAGAAATTTTTTCCTTCCTTTTCTAACCATTCAACGAACTCTTTAACGCGCGGAATAAGGCGGTTACCGTGATATATAACACCGTCCATATCGCATATAAAACTTTTCTTTTTGCGTAAATTTTCCATAAAAACACCTTTAATTTACTGTTGATTTATATTTCAACTTTATTTCCTTTTTGGCTTTTGTTTTCTGTTTTAACCAAATCAAACTGTTGATTTATATTTTCAACCTTAATTCTCTTATACCCTTTCTTTTCCATTTTAGTCAAACTGTTGGGGTCTGGGTTAAGCCACTTCCACTTTTCTCTATTTCTAAATACGATTACGGTCAAAGCAATTAATACGACTAGCACAACCACTACGAGTATTATCCAAGTGGCAAACCTTTCACTTTTAACGCTTTCCCACATATCGTTTATGGTCATAAGCGTGTCGTTATCAAAATTGCCCATAATAGCGCATCTATTAACAATTTCTTCCGTGGGATATTGCGCAATTAATCTGCCTAAACTTTCTTCGCTTACTTTTACCGTATAGTTTTTATTTTCCCTGTCGAATAGGTAAGCAAAATCAACGGTTTTACCTTCGCCGTCTTCAAGGTCAGCGCTTTCATCAAACCAACCGAGAACTATCTCTTCAAATATCTCGTCGGTAGCAACCATGCTAGTATATCCGGTATAATCCATATTTTTTATAACGTTTTCAGGGCGAGAAATAAACTCTAAGAACTTATATGCGTTTTCTTGGTTAGTGCTACCGCTTGGTATAACGAACCCGTCAAACCAAATATTCGAGCCTTCTTCGGGAATTGAATAACTGAGCGGTCTTACTTCGTTTTCGGTAACGAAAGAGCCGTCTTCATCTTCAACTTCGCCTGACGCAACGTCTATTGCGTAAGCAGCGTCGCCACTCCAAGCAACGTACGCATAAATATTGCCCAAAATAATATCGTTTTTACCACTATCAACTTCAAAACCATAAAGCATAGGCTTTAACGAACTTAACTTTTCGCCAACGGCTTCAATATTTTCAAGTTCGGTTCTGTTTAGGATTTTGGTAATTTCTTCGTTTGCGCTTGCGTTTTTCAACTCTTCCTTATAAGTCATTGCAAGCCCGACGATGTAAGAATCTCTAACCGAGTCTTTAATAGTTATTTTCTTAGACAAATTAGGATTATAGAAAACCCCGTCCCACGAAGAAACTTCTTCTTCGGTAACGTAGTCGGTATTATAAACCCAACCCATCGTTCCCCACATATAGCCAACCATGAAGTCGTAAAGGTTTTTGCCCTTATTTTCCCCACGCTTGATTTCTAAATCTTTAAGTCTTGATTTAATATACGGCGAAACATTGTTGTCGTAATCTTTAAGAGCGTCTATTTGAGCAAAATCAATCGCTTGAATTCTATCTTCTTCTGCAAGTTTTTCAATCATATACTCGCTAGGCACAACCAAATCGTAACTATTCGGATTGATAACCAACTCGTTATATAAATTTTCGTTCGTGCCGTAAGTAGAATAAACGACTTCTATGCCAGTTTCTTTATAAAAATCTTCTAGCAAAGTTTCGTCAATATAATCTTCGCAATTACAAACGCGTAAAACGTTATTTTCTTTTTCAGGATTTACACACCCCGCAAAAGTAAAAGAAAACGAAAGCATTAAAACCGCTAAAATCAAAAACGCAATTCTTTTCATCTTTTAGCCTCCTTTGCACGCGTGCGGAGATTGTTAACGACTACGACTAGTATAATTGCAACGAATATAATGGCTGAAAGTGCACGCAACGCGGGTAAAGACGAGTTTGCGTTTGACTTTGCCATCGCGCCGTAAACGTAAGTTGATATGGTGTCAAAGCCCGCAGGTTTAGTGTATGCCGAAATGATATAGTCATCAAGAGACATAGTTACGGCTAACATAAAACCGCTTAAAACACCCGGTAAAATTTCAGGCACAACCACCTTAACTAACGCACCGAAAGGCGACGCACCTAAATCGAGTGCGGCTTCGTACAAGTTCGCATCCATTTGTTTTAACTTTGGAATTACCGAAAGCACGACGAAAGGCGTAGTAATAACCAAATGCCCTACGACCATTGAAAAATACGAACGGCTTTCACTAAACACTAATGCAAAAAGCAAAACCAATGCAACCGCCGTAACGATTTCAGCATTAATTACCGGTATTCTTGACGCAGCAGAAACGCCTTTGCCAAATTTACCTTTTGAATAATAAATTCCGATTGCGCCAAGCGTGCCTAAAATAGTGGCAAGAAGTGCCGCTATCAAGGCTAAACCGAGCGTATCCCACACGATTTTCATAAGCGCAGCATCGTTGAATAGTTTTTTATACAGTTCGAAAGAAAAACCGATATTGAACGCTTCTTGAATGCTTACGACCGGAGAATCGACGAAACTATATAAACACAAAGTAAATATAGGCGCGTAAATAAACAAGAGAATTAACGCGATATAAAAAATTTGAAAAAACTTTTTCATTATATATTCGTCCCCCTCTTGTCTTCACTCTTAAATTCACCCGTTATCCACATTGAAACGAGCATAATAACCAACAAAACGAGCGCCATTGCCGAACCGAAATTCCAGTTTTGGAAAGTTGTAAATTGTTCGTCAATAAGTTTACCTATAATCGTTATAAGTCCGTTACCAAAGGTATCTGATATAACGTAACAAGTCATTGTTGGCATAAACACCATCGTTATTCCACTTGCAATACCGGGCATTGACAACGGGAAAGTCACCTTCGTGAAAGTGGTAAACGCACTTGCGCCTAAATCCTTACTTGCTTCAACGTAGCTCTTATCCATTTTAATTAAAACGGTATAAATAGGCATAATCATAAACGGCAAATAGTCGTAAACCATACCGATTATAACGTTAACGTAATTATTTAGCCCAAAAACGCCGATAAGCGTCAACAAATCTTTCATTGCCATTGCTCTTAAAACGAAGTTTATCCACATAGGCATAATGAAAAGCAACAAAAGCGTTCCGCCCTTGTTTAAGTTACTGTTAGCGAGTATATACGCCACCGGGTATGCAAGTAAAACACATATAAGCGTCGTTGCAAGCGCAATCAAAACGCTTATTATAACCGTAGTAAGCGTCGTAGAACTTGAAAAAAATCTAACAAAATTATTAACGGAAATTCCGCCGTCTTTATCCGTAAACGAATAAAAAACAATCAAAAGCAACGGCAAGATTACGAATAGCGCCAAAAACAAGCCGTATGGAATGCAAAGCGTACTTCTTGAAAAGCGGAAAGGCGTTTTTTTCGGCAAGTATTCAGGTGTGAAATCATGCCTAGCAATCACTTTCGCATTTTTCATCTTTTTGTCTCCTGCTTTAGTTTAAGTTTAATGTTTTCTTTCTTGATAATAACGCTAACCCTATCGTTTTCATTCCAAGTATCTTCGGTATCGAATACGAAATCTTCTTCATTTTCGTCCGTGCGCACTATTAATTGATAGTGGTCGCCCTTATAAATGATTGAAATAATATTTCCTTCAGCGCCACCTTCTTCGGCATTGTCGGTAATCTTAATATCTTTTAAGCCAACTTCAACGTTAACGTCAACGTCGGTAAGGTCGATTTTTTCTCCTTCTGCCGTGATAAGATAGCCTTCTTCATCTAAAATTGAGCCTTTATAAAGTTGTGTGACATCGCACTCAAATTCGCCATCACCAAAGCAAACGGTGTTCTTTTTAGTGATATATCCGTCATATTTATTTGACGAAAATTCTTTAGCCATAATATGTATATCGCTAGGCGCAATTTTTAAACTTACCGTTTCGCCAAC
>JAZRNE010000041.1:0-2557 GCA_045648045.1 Christensenellaceae bacterium | reverse complement strand
GAACTAACGGGGTCTTAATCCCAAATGGATAATTAGAGATATGAAAAAAGACTATTCAAAAATGAATAGTCTTTTTTCGTTTTTAGTCTCAAGCACAGCAATTATGCATTTACGAACACCTATCATATTTGCCGCCATTCCTACACAACTTTCCTTGTGAGCCATTAAGGTTTCAAGCAAATCGTTGGCTATTGTTATATCTTCTTTTGTGGCGTCCTCAGATTTACAAGCAAGGAATATTGGATCGTGCATTAGTTCTTTTATCATAGCTTACACCTCGATAAATTGGAATTTATTTAATGCTTATATTTCCTGTTTATTGAGTATATCATCTTTTTCTGTTATTTCGCGGATAACTCGGCACGGATTTCCCACCGCTAAACTATTCTCTGGAATATTCTTTGTAACAACCGAACCTGCGCCGATTACCGAACCGTCCCCGATTGTTACACCACCGCAAATTATTACGTTTGCGGCAATCCAACAATTATTGCCGATGGTTATAGGTTTTGTATATTCTAAATTAGTTACATTTCCAGTAGTTGGATTATAAAACGAATTTCTTTCTTGATAACGTAAGGGGTGAATGGCTGTTAAAAGAGAAACGTTAGGACCGATAAATACGTTTTCCCCGATAGTTACTTTTCCTTCGTCTAAAACGGTAAAATTGAAATTTGCATAACTGCCTTTTCCGATAAACGTATTTACGCCAAAATCAAAATAAATCGGACCTTGCAGATATATATTTTCGCCCTTATTTGGCAACAACTCATTCAAAATCTTTTCCCGTTCTTCCACGTCTGTTTCAAACGTATCATTATAAAGTTTGCAAAGTTTGTGGGCTTTTGTTCTTTCTTCCGCCATACCTTCGGTGAAAGGGTCGTAAATCATCCAACCTTTCAACATTTTTTCGTGTTCTGTCATATCTATTCTCCTATAAATTCTTATTTATTAGAATAAATACCTTCTTCAAACCAAATTTTATTCATTAACTTATAACGCTTTATATCCATACCCGTATACACGCAATTAGAAGTAGAGAAAATATAACCACCTCCACCTTCCATTCCTTGTTTTAATGAACGACGCACGTCAGCAATAACTTCTTCATCTGTTCCCGTCTGTAATAACCCACAATTAACGTTTCCAACTAAAGCAACCTTATCGCCGTATAATTTTTTACAAATAGATAAATCCATCCCACCTTGTGGGTCAATAGAATGAATAGCATCTGGAGCACACTGCACTATCATATCTATAATAGGCATTAAATTTCCATCACTATGTTTTATTGTAAAAAATCCACGTTCACGGTATCCGTCTATAGTTTTTTTCAATACAGGAGCAATTACTTCTCCAAAAATAGAAGGCGAAAAAAATGGGTTTGTATTTAACGCATAGTCAGAACAAAGAGCAAATCCGTCTAAAAGTTTACCAGTTTTATTTATTTTTTCGGCAAACTCAAAATTGGTTGCCATTATTTTTTCTTGCTCATTTATTAACCCTTTAGGATCTTCATATAACCTTATAGAAAAATCCATCATATTACTGCCGTCGGGGATTGCTAAAGTTGTATCACCGTGCATCATTATAAAATACTCGTCACCCGTTTTTTCTCTAATGATTTCCAAAAGGCGTTTAACAGAATCAAAATCTGCTGGATTTGGATGAACGAAAATTGCACTGTGATTAAATATTTCTGCAGGTCTTATAAAACACTCCGCCATGTCTTGCAGTTGCAATTCACGTTCGATTAATGTCATTTGGTGCCATTGATTATAACAACGCTGACTTGTATGCACTTTGCCTATTAATTCCATTGTTAAAAAGAAGACCAATTCAAAAGTCGGTACTCTTCCACCAACTTTTTCACGCCGTAAAGTTGCTTCAAAAAGTTCTTTATGTGTCATTTCTATCTCCCTTTGTATATAGATATACAATAAACGCAAAAAAATGTGATAACACGTGTTAATAATACGATCTTATAACCGTTTTAACTAACAAGCAATTATTTATTAAAAAAAAGCCGACTGAACTATAAAACACACTCGGCTTTTTTCTCTTTTTTTATTACAAAATACTACTTCGCCAAACAAATAGCTAATGCCGTTTCAGCAGCACTCGCCGCATCTGGCGTATAATAATCAGCACCAACACTTGCACAAAATTCGTTAGTAACAGGCGCACCACCAATCATAATCTTAACACTATCACGAATACCTTCTTTTTCTGCAATTTCTACAACGTTTTTCATTTCGGTCATAGTGGTTGTTAAAAGTGCTGAGCAACAAATAATTTGAGCGTTGCATTCTTTTGCTTTTTCTACGAAAGTTTCAGCAGGAACGTCAACACCAAGGTCAACAACTTCTAATCCTTTACCTTCAAGCATCATTTTAACAAGGTTTTTACCTATGTCGTGCAAGTCGCCCTTTACCGTGCCGATAACAACCGTACCCTTAGCTTCAACTCCGCTTGCAACAAGGTGTGGACGCAAAACTTCTACCCCAGCTTTCATTGCACGTGCTGCTACTAAAACTTCCGGAACGAATACTTCGTT
>JAZRNE010000040.1:0-17843 GCA_045648045.1 Christensenellaceae bacterium | reverse complement strand
CTTTTACAGTATTTACTAAATTTTCAGCAGCGATAATAGCGTCACTCTTTGCAGCTGCTATTGCAATAGTAAGTTCGGTTACTTTGCCGTCGGTGTAGTCTTTAGCAATGTTTTCAGCCGTTGTGATAGCAGAGTTAAGTTCTTCAACCTTTGTGTTAAGCGTAGCAGTATCAGCCTTTAATGCTATCGCCGAGTTGAGTTCGTCTTTTACAGTATTTACTAAATTTTCAGCAGCGATAATAGCGTCACTCTTTGCAGCTGCTATTGCAATAGTAAGTTCGGTTACTTTGCCGTCGGTGTAGTCTTTAGCAATGTTTTCAGCCGTTGTGATAGCAGAGTTAAGTCCTTCAACCTTTGCGTTCAGCGTAGCCGTATCAGCCTTTAATGCTATCGCCGAGTTGAGTTCGTCTTTAGCGCTTTCAACAAGCGAAGTTGCCGTATTAAGTGCGTAAGTTTTAGCCCCTGTAATTTGAGATTCAAGGTCTGCCTTTAACTTGTTATCAGCCGTTATGTAATTATCTATAACAGCATCTAACGCATCAATCAAAGCTCTAAGTTCGTTAATTTTTTCGTTTACAAATGTAACGTCCGCCTTGCCAGAAACAAGTGTTGCAATATCGCTTTCGGTTTGAGTAACTCTTGTAGTCAACGCAGTAATTAAGTTGGCGAGTGCGGTATCTGCGCTTTCAAGTCCACTCTTAAGTCCGTTAATTGCGGTGGATAGTTCGGTGTTGTTTACAAAGGTGTTATCAAGCTGCGCCACGGTAGTTTCTATCGCGTCCAGCTCGGCCGTAAGCGTGTCAATGCTTGCCTTGCTTGCGGCAATTTGGGAGAGGTCAATACCGTTCAACACACCTTCAATATTTTCCACTCTACCGATAAGTGCATTGATTGCGGCAGTCATAGTATCATCGGCAGCTTCAAGCGCCGTTTTCAGCGCACCAAGTTGAGCATCGGTTGCATAACCGTTGTCAAGATTGTCAATGGCGCCCTGTGCGTTTTGGATTGCCATAGAAAGCGCGGCAATCTCAGCGGAAAGATCATTGTCGCCACTTGCAATTGCATTTTGAAGTGCGGTGTCGGCATCGTTCAGCTTCTGAAGTTCCTTTGCGATGGCAGGAAGATCGATATCAAACACAACCGAGATCGAAACTGCTTGCGCAGGCATGATGAAACTATAGGTGCCATCACCGTTGTTGGTTGCGGCAACACCGTTGACAGCAACCGAATCAACAAGATAACCAAGATTGGGTGCAACCGTAATGGTTACGAGGTCACCAACGGTGGCGTTTTCCATATCAACGGAATAGTTACCGCCTGTAGCGCTTCCGTCATTAAACAAATCAACATTATAGGGAATTTTCTTGTATGTAACATCTACAACTACATCCGTGGTAGGCATAGGAAAGGCATACTGATTTTCTGCAATCTTTGTTACCTCCGTGTCGTTTACGGTAACGGTGTCAATCTCATAGCCTGCGCTCGGTGTGATGGTTGCAGTAACTGTGTCGCCGACAAGAACGCTACTGGACTCAAGGGCTACACTTCCGTGCAGGCTCTCGCCAACGCTTGCGCTATAGGTGCGAAGCGAGCTGGTGTAAATAGCGGTATAAGTGGCATCACCCGTAACGGTGGCAATCTCGTTATCCCAACCTTCAAAGGTGTAGGTGTACTCGGCATCCGCCGCCTTGTCTGTGCTACCTTTAAATTCGGGGGTTTTTCCGTGTTCATAAATCTCGGTGGAGGTAACGCCATCTACAATCCAAGTAATGGTGTAAGTATTTATATATTTGCCGGAATTATCATTGGCAGTATATGCAACTGCAGCCGCGCCACTGGTTCCGCCTCTTCCGCCGTTTCCGGCAGTAGCTTTATAGGATGTTCCACCGCGACTTAAGATAGTCATATTAGCACCTTTGCCATTGGTACCATAAGAGCCGCGGCTGCCACTACCGCCGCTTGTAGATGATTGATGAACAGTTACAGAGCTTGCACGGTCGTTTTCACAATCATATTCCGGAATCACTCCATCGCTTCCGTATGAGCCGCCACCGGAAGTGCCGTTACCTTGGCCGCCGCCACCACCACCGGTACCAACTGCAGCACCTGCAAGTCCGCCGCCGCCACCGCCGCCGCCTGCGCCACCGGCAATACCACGAGCGTCACCTTCATCACCGTCATATCCGTCGCTTCCTCTTGAACCAGAGCCACCTGCGGAGCCTGCACTTCCGCCGACAACACCGGTCATATCTATCGTAGCGGCACAAATTAAGTTTCCTGAAGCAGAAGCAGAAGAAGCGGATGCTCCCGCGCTTCCGCTATTACCGTTGCGATTACTGTCAACTATTCCGTTGTCTTGCCAACCACTTCCTCCAGCGCCGCTGCCGCTTCCACCGTTACCGCCATTGGTACCGATACCTGCACCTGCACCGCCACCGCCGTTTCCGCCTGTGCCGCCGGCACCTGCAAAATAAACAGTGTTCGATCCGAATTCGTTTTTATAATGGCCATTCGTATTATCGTTGGCAATAGATCTGCCGCCGCTACCACCCGTTGCGCCGTTGCCTGCATTACCACCCACTGCCACAAGCTTGCCGCTACCGACAATCTTGAGGGTTGCGCCGTTAGGCAACAGAATTGCAGCACCGCCACCGGTGATTCCGCTACCGTTTTTACCGTAAACTGTGAGGGTAGTGCCGTAAGGTATGTTAATTGTTACGGTTGCACCATTATCAACAACAAGTCCGTTTTTATTTGACTTGCTTGCATTGATAGTTAAATCCTGCGTAATGAAATAAGTCACGCCATCTTTGAGAGTTTTGACCGAAGCGGTGTTCTCCGCAGTCAACTCCTCACTTGTTGCTACGCTGGCATTAACGCTCATCGGTGGCACAAGGTTGAGCACCATCACAAAGACAATCAGCAGTCTTAAAATTTTCTTTTTCATCTTTCCTTCCTCCAAAGTTCATATGGCATTTTTATTGTTGTAATTGAAAACTTGATAATGATACCATAACATATTTTATGTTACAAAAGTGTTACAAATCGGAACAATTGTGATTTGTAACGTTTTTTACACCGTTTATTGCCCCGTTGCCATAGCGTGATACACAAGAGCCTCTTTATCACCCTACCAAAACCCTCGCTTCTTTGCAAAAGGGAGCGTTTTTTATTATCCATGTATTGCTTCGTCAGTTTTCGTCCCAATCAAATATCATGCAAAGAAAGGTTTGTGCGAAAACAAGGAAATAAATATTGATGTTTTTATATTCATAGCAACGGTTAACCTTCCTTGCTTCATTTGTAGTTATAAAAAATAAACATAGCATAATTCGCGCGTTTTGTAAAGGTGCAACGGGGGCAAAATTGTCCTTGTTTTATAAAATTTGCAATAATTTTGGTTCAACTCTCCCACGACGCAATGTTTTTGTTGCTCTATATTTGAGTAAAGAACGACAAAAAGTAATGTGCTTTTTTGCGCCGCTGCGGGCATAAAAATAACGCTGCGGCAGTCACGATGACCGCTGCAGCGTGTGATTTTGAGTATTTTTCCTTGATTTTGCCGTATTTTCCCCGAAAATGCACTATAAAGATGAAAAGAACAAACTTCTATCTGGTAGACAAAAGTTCGTTCTTAATTGGCGGAGCGTTAGCTTTGAAATCCGAATATTATTTTCTTTTCAAGTCACTACCTGTGCCTGTCATTTTTGAAATAGTTTCTTGGTCTAATAATTCAAATTTTTTATCAAGTTCCCACCAATCATATGCAGTATCATCAGCTATGCTTACAGGCTTTGATACGTCAACGACTTCTGTTTCTTCGCAACATTGAGCAACCCAATAATATAGATATAAAAATTGCTTCCAATTATATGGATATCCATTAAAGCCTTGAATAGTTTTTTCTTCATTATTAACAAACACAACATCTATTTCCCAAGTTTCTCCATCACAAACATCTTCATGATATTCATCTTCCCAAGTATGAATATTAAGATTTGCTAATTTCTTTTCTAATTTCTCAACCCTATCGCTAATAATCTTGCACTCTAATTTTTTGCCGTTCTTTTCATAGGAAACGTAATAACTACCATCTTCATTTTTACAAATGCAAATTATTGCACCTTGATTCATACATTCCCAAACGTGATTTTCAAAACGTAAATTTTTTATTTTCATAGTAAACCTCCTCATTTACAATCACATTATAACTTGCAATCATGACAACGTATGTCATATTTGAAATTTTTTTAAACAAAAAACCTAAAACAAACTTGGGTTCGTTTTAGGTTTTATGTGGCGGAGAAAGAGGGATTTGCTTCTCTCGAGCCTCCCGCAAAATAGTCCACTGGACTATTTTTTCGCCAAAGCGAACATTCAAACTAAAGTTTGCTGGCTCCTAATTCAAATCCCCTTTCTTTTTAACGGCACGAAAAAAGGACACCAAAATCGGTGTCCTTTTTCGTGGCGGAGAAAGAGGGATTTGAACCCTCGCTGCGCTTATCACACACTACTCCCTTAGCAGGGGAGCCCCTTCGGCCTCTTGGGTATTTCTCCGAACGTCTAAATTTTAGTTGCTAAAAGTTAAACTTACTACTTAAAGCCTATATATGTTAGCATAAAAAACGCCGTTTGTCAAAGTTTTTTATACCTTTTAAAAATTAAATTTTGATTTTTTTTGTTTTTTATCTACTCGGCGGGCTCTTCTTGCTCAATCGGTTGCTCGCTAATCGGTCTAATTGCTTTGCCTATAACCGTCTTTCCGCGCGTAGGCGAATATTTATCCGAACGCAACTTAATCGTTTTAGTTTTTCCGTCTTTTTTAATTTGCAAATACCCTTCGCTCTTATACCCGTTCGTGCCGTATTTAACCACTCTTGTTTCCCCTTCGTAAAGGTCGGGAAACTCTCCGCTATCGTCGTATACAACAGCATTTTCGGGCGCGGAAATTTCTTCAACGATAACGCTTTTTCTAATAATTTGCTCTTCCATTTTTTGCCCGAAAATCTTTACAGTAAGCCTTTGACCGTCCGCCGTAGAATATATAATTATAGGATTTTTAGTGTTGTTAACAAACCGCAAATCAGCCCAAGCAGAGTTTACCATTGCGTCAAAGGACGGTGCAACGTAACTTACGGGCAAACTGTGTGGATGATATTCAATAATTTTAAGTCCTGCAAGCAAAAGTGCGTTATAAAGCGTTGTTGAAACTTGACAAACGCCACCGCCAACGCCGTCTACGAACTCACCACCGACTATTATCTTTGCTTTTTTATAACCCCGTTTTTCCGTACGCTCCCCCACCGTACGATTAAACGAAAATTCTTCGCCAGACGGCACTAGCGTACCGTTAAGCGACTTGGTTGCAACGTAAATATTGTTTTTTCGCTCATCGGTAGACGTTGAATAAGACGTATAAAATTGTGCGCGCTCAACTATTTTTTGCGGTTGCAGTTGGTAAAACGGCATAGCATAAGCCGTTACCCCAAAATTAAGAGTAGCAAACAAAAAACAAGCGCATATTATTAATAATAACTTAACGGCGTTACACCGCCTTATACGAGCATTAAAATACATTTATAAAAGTATGCGTATCGCACGCATTATTATGCGAAACGCGCTTGTAAACACTTGTTTTGAGCGTTTAAATATGTTATACTTAACTGAGATAAAATAAAGGAAATCGGTTATGAGAATTTTTGACACCAAAGTACAACACCTTAAATATAAAGTTTTAAGAGAAGTGGCGCGTTTCGCTTGGGACGGCACGTTGGCGGAAAACTTGCTTAACATACCTAAAATTATCGTTCCCGGCAAAGAGCCGACCATGCGTTGTTGCATTTACAAAGAACAGGCAATCGTTACCGAACGCGTTAAACTTGCTATGGGTGGTAACCCCGAGCACGAAAACGTTATTGAAGTTATCGATATTGCGTGTGACGAGTGCCCTATGGGTGGTTTTGAAGTTACCGACGCTTGCCGTGGTTGTTTGGCGCACCGTTGCGAAGACGCGTGCAAAAAAGGTGCTATTACCATTGACCACAACTTAAAAGCACACATTAATAAGGATAAATGCGTAGAGTGTGGTTTATGCGCAAAAGTTTGCCCTTACAGCGCAATTATAAATCACAAACGCCCTTGTGAGCGCGCGTGCAAGGTTAAGGCAATTTCAATGGATGAAAACAAAGCCGCTAAAATAAACGACGAAAAGTGTATTTCGTGCGGGGCGTGTGTTTATCAATGCCCTTGGGGCGCTATAAACGACAAGTCGCATATACTTGACGTTATTAACCTTATTAAAAACAGCAACGGCAATCAAAACTACAAGGTTTACGCAGTCGTTGCCCCTGCAATCGCTAGTCAATTCGTTTACGCAAAACTAGGCCAAGTGCTTTCGGGCATTAAAGAACTCGGTTTTTACGATATCGTTGAAGCGGCGCTCGGTGCGGATATCGTTGCTTTGGCAGAAGCAAAAGAACTTACCGAAAAGGGATTTTTGACGAGTTCTTGTTGCCCCGCTTTCGTTTCTTACGTTAAAAAGCAATTCCCCGATTTAGCCGATTATATATCGCACAACCTTTCCCCTATGGCGACTATCGCTAAAAAAATTAAGGCAGACGACGCTAACGCCAAGGTTGTTTTTATCGGACCTTGTACGGCTAAAAAGATGGAATACAAAAAGCAAGACGTTGCGCCATACGTTGACAGCGTAATCACATTTGAAGAATTGCAAGCACTTTTTGACAGCAAAGATATTGAGATAAATTCTCTGCCCGAACAAAATATTGAAAACGCATCTTATTACGGCAGGATTTTTGCAAGAAACTGCGGACTTTCAGAAGCCGTTGCGGAAGGCATTAAAGAACACGGGCTTGAAAATTTTGACCTTAAAGCCGTTCCTTGCGACGGTATCGAGGCTTGCAGGGTTGCACTTCTTAAAGCAAGCAAGCGAGTGCTTGACGGAAACTTTATTGAAGGAATGGCTTGCCTTGGCGGTTGCATAGGTGGCGCTGGGTGCTTAACCCACGGCGAAGTAAACAAAGTTCACGTTGATAAATACGGTAAAAAATCTACCTTTACGGAAATTACCGCCGCCGTCGACGCAATGAAAAAATAAGCAAAACAATTTAAAAATGAAAAACGCTCAATCCCAAAGGGTTGAGCGTTAATTTTTTTGTTTTAATTATTCAGCGTCAAAAGCATCGGCAGGATACCCTGCTTTGAAAACAGCATCTTTAATAGTGTCTTCAAGTTTAAGATTATCGCAACCGGCAAATGCTTTACTTCCAAGTTCAATATTCGTTGCGCCTTGTGCAAATTCAACTTTAGTTAATCTTGCGTTTAAGAACGCCTTTTCGTAAATCTTCGTAACGCTTAAAGGAATTGAAATTTCGCCAAAAGCAGTATTTTCAAACGCGTTTACACCGATAGCGTTAACCTTGTCGCCAAGTACGATATTTTCAATGTTTACCGCACCGTTAAACGCATACATAGGAATACCGTAATCTTCAGCAGGCGAAACGACAACCGTCTTTAACGACGAAGGCATATAGCAAGAAGTTGTGCCTGCGCCGTAATTAATTGTGATTGAGCAACCTTTATTATATTCTTCACTACCGAAGAAATGAGCAATCGTTCTTTGTGCGTCAACCGCCTTTTCTTCCGCAGCAGGCGTTTGGAACATATACTCGTCAGAGTTTTTATTTACGCCGATAAAAGGAACGTTCAAAGTTTCAAGTGCTTGCATATTTGCAAACGCACCGCTTTCTATTTCAGTAACCTTGCTTGAAACGACAAGCGTTTTAATTGAATCGTTACCAGCAAACGCCTTGCTCTTAATTCTCACCTTTGCATCAGCGGAAACTTCAAGCTTTTCGCCGATATTAAGAGTGTTATTTACAAGGCTACCATCGTCTTTGTAACCGTAAACAACGTAAACACCGTCCGCATCCTTTTTATACAACAAACCTTTTTTTCCGCCACCGTTACCGGGGTCAACGCAAGCTATCGTGCCGAACACGGTTAAACTAGCGAGAACGGCAACTAAAACTAATTTAAGAACTTTTTTCATAAAGACTCCTTGTCATACATACTAATAGACTTAATTAGTTTAACATTTTGAACGGACTTTGTCAATAGATAACATTTATTTAATTAATTATTTTAGGTAATTTTTTGTTTTTTTTATCTCAAATACAAAAAAACTAAATTTTTGCACCTGTTTTTATATACTATGCTTAATAGTCGGTAGTTAAATAATTACCGTGCCTTCAAAAAAACTTTTAAAAAACCCGTTGCTATCTGCGCCTATTTTTTCGTAAACCCCAACCAAATCGTCAGGGGTAGCATTTTCGAATTTATAACTTTCATAATAGCGTTTTAAGCCTTTGAAAAACTTTTCTTCGCCCGTAGTTTTGCGAAGCGTATCGTACATAATACACGGTTTTATATACGCCATGTTTACGTATTCGTATTCACTAGTAAAGTCTTTTAGACTACGCAACATAACCGTGTTAACCTTACCGAAAAGTTTATCCGACACCGAGCAAAAAACTTTATACGTTTGTTCAGCCGACTGAATAAGCGCTTGGCGCGTCATATTATATTCAGGGTGGTTTTCGTAAAATAACACGACCGAATACTCGGCAAGCCCTTCGTCTAAAAAGCCGTGCTCGATTTCATTGTTCCCAACCACCGTTTGCCACCATTGATGCGCCGTTTCGTGAACGATAACTTCGCCGTAAGCGTTTGTCTCTAAATCGTCGCTTATCATAACGAGTGCGGGAAATTCCATACCGCCTTGCACGAACTCGGTTTGTACCACCGAATACGTTTGATACGGATATTCGCCAAAAGTATTTTCAAAATAAATTAAACTTTTTTTTGCGTATTCCATTGAGTTTCGCGGGGTTTGGTCGTCGTAATAATAGTAAATTATTTCAATCCCGTCGCAATCGTAATTGATTGTTTGAAAATTTTTTGATAAAACTAACGCAAATGAACGCGCGCTTTCGATTTCAAAGGTATGCGCCTTTCTACCGCCCTTATCTTCCACCAAAGTGGTTTTTCCACTTGACGCAACCACGTAACTTTCATCAACCGTTAAAGTTACCTTATAGTCGGCACAGTCGCTATAAAAGGGGTCGCCCGTCGAATAATACACGCATTCGTAAAACCCGTTGTCGTCCCTTGCGCAAAGAATAGGATAAAAATTTGCAAGGTTAACCGTGCTTTGATTAATCCCCGTTCTTGAAACCACGTTTGCAAGTTTTACCGTAAAATCAATGTATACTTGAACGCTTTCTTCAGGGTAAATTTCCTTATCGAGTTTTACCGTCAAAATATTCATATCTTGACCGCCGACAGTAAACTCGGCGTCTTCATCGCCACATTTTACGGCGTTGATTGTAATATCGCCGTAACTCAAACCGTTATAATAACTTTGCGCCGTGTGTTGCGCCCCCACGGGGCTAAACTCAGCGTCTTTTCTAAACGCGTTGGCAAACAGATTAAATTTCAACTCGCTAAGTGCCGTTTCCGTGTCGTTATAATAGGTTATAGTTTCCTTTCCGCTCAAAAAATTATCGGTTAGCGCAACTTCTATATCGTAGCGCGTAGCCTTTTTTTTCGAATTTGAACATCCGCTAAAAGCGCATGCGCTAACGATAAATATTAGCGCCAGCATTACCGTTACTTTTCTCATAAAAAAACTCCGAACAAGATACTTTTTTTATATCTTATTCGGAATTTTTCGTTTTAATGACGGAAAATATATTATTTTTCTTCAATCGCTAGATATTTAACGGGGTCGATTGTCTGACCGCTTTCAATAACTTCAAAGTGCAAATGCGCACCGTCTTTATATTCTTGACGGTTGGTGGTTGAAACTTGACCTATAACGTCCCCCGTTTTAACCGTTTTTCCTTCAAAAACGTAGTCGCCGTCGGCAAGTGAATTATACACCGTTTTTAGCCCGTTGCCGTGGTCTACCGTAACGCTAACGCCACTAAGCAATGAACTTTCAACGCTTTCTATAACGCCGTCGTAAGCACACAAAACGTCCGTACCTTCTTGTGCGTAGAAATCTACTGCCTTATGCGATTGAAACCTGCCGAGCGTGCTACACCAAACTAGCGTGTCGCTGTATTGAGCGATTGAAGTTGGCGCTGATACGGGCATAATAAAGGTTATCGGCTTTTGCACGGGTTGTTCAATATCGGGTTCGGGAAGGTTCGTGCCAACGTCGTCATTACCGTCCGTAATATTATCGGCGGGCGTGTCTATTGACGGTGGATTTTCCAACTCGTTGTTAACGCGCTTTGTTTGGCGGATTACCATAAACGTAACCGCAAACCCTACTGCAAGAATACAAAACGCTAACACTAAATAAATAGCGTTCTTTCTTGCAAATTTTAATACTTTGTTACTTTCTTTTTTCATAAAAACATCTCCTTAAACGATTTGCCTTGATTATTACCTAAAAAAATTTTTTAATACACGAATTTCGTTTTTTATCAAACTTTTTATTTTTCAACTCAAAAACTTCCAAAAATAGCGGGCGAACCGACCTTAACTGTATCCCCTACGAAAATTTGCAAGTTCACCGCTTTATCAGCCAACTCTTTTTTGTATTTAATCTTTGGTGAATAAGCGTAATAAATCTTGCCTTCGCTAATTTCTTCAACTAAAACGGTATTTGCGTCAAAATCCATCAAAAACTCGGCAACGTCAAAATCTTCTTTTTTAGCGTTAAATGCTTGCCCTTTCACGTTAGAAAGTAAATAAAATTCGCTTTTGCTTACGTTTAATATTTGCGCCGTAGAAGAAGAACTATATAAATAGACTTCGAAATTATCGCTGTATGCGCTAAAAATAGGCGTTTTATTAACAAAAAACGTCGTTAACAAACAAATGCACGCCATTAAAAAAACAAAAATTCTTTTAATCATAAATACTCTCCGCTAATGCAGAGAGTATTGCCTTATTTTTATATTTTATACCTTTAATATTGTTCGCATTGACGAGAGCGGTTAATTAGCGCAAAAATTTAGTTCCCTTCTTACACTCATTGCGTTTATGCCAAACGGCGTATCGCCCGAAAGTTTTAAGAATGCTTTTTCTTTTGCGGTTAATTGTTTTATTTTTCCGCCACGCTTTACGTAACTTGCCGTCGCTTTATCGAAATGTGTTTTTGCAAAGGTAACGCAATCTAAAATTGATTGATTATATCGACCTTTAATAAGTTTTTCGTTTTGACTGTATAGGTTTTTCAAAACACTAATCTCTAAGTCACCTAGCGCGCTAGAAACTTTTTGCGTAATCTTTGCGTAATCGGGCTTTTGCGCTTCGCGCCCAAGAAGAGCGTTTTGACAAATAGAAACAAAAAAATCTATACTAGCAAACACCTTTTGGGTAGGAATACCGCACCGCCACAAGGCGTTAAATGCGCTTACGAAACTGTGCTTAAAAAAATCGGGATAGCCCGAAATAGCGCACGCTACGAAGTTTAACGCGTCGTTTTTGCCCTTAACCGTGCCGTAGTCTAACGCACTTTCCGCAAGGTCGATAAGCCCTTTCGCCTTAAATAAACTTTTTCTATCAAGGTCGTCGTTTATATAAACTGCGGTCAAATAATAATCTAATAGTTCGGCGCGTTTTAGTTCGATAAAAGCAAAAACGTCGCATTCAGGAATATCGCTATCGACAAACACAGTCCTTTCGCACGGGCAAAACATCGTTTCCGTCTTGCCGTCGTTATCTAAATAAAGAGCGTCCGATAATAAAGAATAATTGAAATTATTGACGATTGAAAAATGCAGAATTTGGTTAGTATGCGCAAAATATCTTGCCGTTTTATCAAGCGAGTCGCTAATCGAAATAACCGCGCGCACGTCTTCGGGCGCACAAAACAACTTGCAAATATTGCCCACACTAAACGAAAAATCGTTGTCGCACACAAAATTAATTACCCTATGCCCTGCATGCAACAGCGCGTCATAAAGCGCAACCCCGCGCGAGAAAAAATCGGATTCAGTTGCTAACAACAAAACTTTCCCGTAAGGCACTTTTTCTTTCGTTGCACTAATTAAAGCGTCAAATAGGCGCTTTTCATCTATTAAGTAAAAATCCGTTTGATAAAATTCACTCACGGTATTTCACCTTTTTTTGCGTTAATTTTAGTAAAACGGCTAGTAAATGTCAAGCGAAAAGGCTAAAAATGGTCAAATACCAAAAAAAAGGCTAAAATATTGCCAAATAATACAAAAATTTTTTAAAAAGCCTTGAAAAAAATTTTTTTCGTGGTATAATCTATATATAACTATGGAGGTTTAAGTTATGAATAAAAATGAATTGGTAAGGGCAATAGCAAATAACGCAGGTATCACTTTGAAAGACGCATCAGTAGCACTCGACGCAGTTATCGACGCAATAACCGCTGGTCTTAAAGATGGTGACAAAGTTCAAATTTCTGGTTTCGGTACTTTTGAAATTAAAGAAAAACCTGAAAGAGATGGTTTCAATCCCAAAACGGGCGAACAAATTAGAATCGCCGCTACAAAAATTCCGACCTTTAAGTTCGGTAAAGCATACAAGGATTCTTTCAACTAATATGCAATTAACGGCAGCCTGTCTTTTTTGGACAGGCTGTAACTTTAATATTACGGGTTAGGTGTTTTATGAAATTTACTCTTATTACAGGTGCAACGGGCGGACTTGGCAAGGCGTTTGCCGAAATTTACGCAAAGGCTAACAACAATTTGTTTTTAGTTTCAACTTCGGAAGAAAGGCTTGCCGATATGAAACTAAATTTAGAATCGCGCTACGGAATTACGGTAGATTATCTTACGGCAAACTTGTCTATTCAAAATCAATGCGAAAAAGTTTATACCGTAGTTAAAGAAAAAGGTTATTTTATCAACAACCTTGTTAACGGTGCAGGCTTTGGCGATAGAACCGACTTTAAGGATATGGACGTTGACTTGCAAATGAAACTCATTGCCGTTAACTGTTCAGCGCTTACGTATTTTACGAGAGTTTTTATAACCGATATGCTTGAAAATAACGAAGGGCATATTATCAACGTTGGCTCTTTGGCATCTTTCGTGCCCGGTCCTTATATGTGCACTTACCACGCAAGCAAAGCTTACGTTCTTAATTTTGGCGAATCTATCTGTCACGAAATTCGCAAAACCAAAGTAAAACTCTTAACCGTATGCCCCGGACCGTTCCTTTCGGGCTTTGTTGGCAAGGCGGGCAACGACTGGACTTTTAAGAAGATTAAACCCGTTTCGGCGGAAAAGATTGCGCAGTTTGCATATAAAAACTCTATCAAGGGCAAACGCGTTGCAATACCCGGATTTAAGAATAAAATCACGGCGTTTCTTCCAAGACTATTCTCAAGAAAGTTTGTTGCAACCGTTTCCGCCACCACGCTCAAAAAAGGCGGTTAAAATACCGAATAGGCATAAAACTCGCCCAAATTTACTCAATAAAATCAAAAAAGAACTTGAAAAGCCGAGTCCCTATAAGGGATTCGGCAACTAAATAAATCCGTGAACGGATTTGTTAGATTTGCTAACGCAAGTGATATTGCCTACGGCAGTGATATTTGCCTTACGGCAAGTTAAGGATTTATTAATATCACTTTGGCACAGCCAAAATATAACTGCTTATAAAATAAGCAATATAACTTTTAGCCACAAGGCTAAAAATATAACTAATAATATTTAATTTTTTGTGGATAAGAAAAGCACACTACGTTTCACTTTTAGTGAAGTATAGTGTGCTATACTTTTATTTTGGATAAAAATTCCCTAATAGGAACTCCATAATTCAAGTTCCTTTTTTGTTGTATTCTTACTAATTCTTTTTTCTTAATTCTTTAACTTTCTTTTTTGGTGAAAAGTTTTTCAATCGTTTCAGCGGCAACGTTGCGTTTTTGTTTGGGCTTATTTACCTTGTTAAAGAAGTTAATAAGTATAAGCGTTAACTGCACGGGTACGCCGAAAATGAATATCGGCCATAAATTTAAGTGCAAAAACTGCAAATATATAGCAATTATCGTTAGCCAACAGTTGAACGACGCCACCAAAAGGTAAAACTTATTTCCAAAATAATTTTTACAGCACCACCTTACGACGTACATTGTTAAAGGCATCGCCCATATTAACACTTGGTAATAATATTTTCCTAAAAAACTTTCCACCATTATAAACGTTAACGCACTAACCGTCCATACGATTAATATCAACGAGAACATTATGCACAGCCTTAAATTGAACTTTTTTTCTTCAATTTTCAATTCGTCCTTATCTAAATGCTCGCTCAAAAAATAAGCAACGTCAACTTCGTAAACGGCAGCCAACTTTTCAAGAACGTCAATGCTCGGTATTACTTCGCCCTTTTCCCAACGTGAAATTGCTTTGTCCGAATAATTAATTTTTTGGGAAAGTTCAACTTGGGTTAGCCCGTGTTTTTTTCTTAGTTTTACTAAATTTTCAACGACTACTTCACAAACACTTTTCATATATTTATTGTATAACAACGGCACTAAAATGTCAACAAGAAACACGATTCTACTAAAGAGAGAGTTAATTTTAGTTTTTCTTGCTTTGATAGAAGTATGGTTTAAGCTTCTCTTTGATAAAAAATGATTAAGTTGTATAATTAGGTTATGAAAAAGAAACAAAAAAAATTTAAACAAAATAGGAAAAAGTGGTTTAGCGTTATCAAGACTATTATGAAGGTAAGCTATAAACGACCGCTTTTCGTTTATCTAGGTGAAAAACCAACGAACGGCGCAATTATTCTTTCAAACCACGAAGGAACTCATGCGCCTATGAGCCTTGAAATCTACGCGAACTTCCCCGTGCGGTTTTGGGGCGCACACGAGATGAACGAAGGATTAATTAGTCTTTACAAGTATCAAACGAAAGTGTATTACCACGAAAAGAAACACTGGAACTTGTTTTTAGCAAGAGTTTTTTGCTTGTTGGCAAGCCCTTTAACGAACATGTTTTATAAAGGGCTTAAATTGATTCCGACTTACAAAGATGCAAGGCTAAAAAGCACGATTTCAAAAAGCATATCCGCCATTAAAGAAGGTGACAATATAGTTATCTTCCCCGAAAATTCAGAAGACGGATATTTGCCACAATTAAAAGAGTTTTTTGCAGGCTTCGTTCTTCTTGCTAACAAGTGCGAAAAAGAAGGTGTTGACGTGCCTATTTACGTATCTTACTACAAAAAGAAAGAAAATAAATACATATTCGACCAACCAATTTTATTTAGCAAATTAAAGGCGGAATACAAAACAAAGGAAGAAATTTCAAAGTATCTTTTAGATAGGTGCAACAAACTTGGTCAAATGCAATAATTTATCTAATCCACACCCGCACAGTACAAACTTTTTATACTTGTATCTTTATCATTAAAAGTCAAAAGGAACTTGTAACTTCAAGTTCCTTTTGTCGTGTTCTTAAACATAACCAGGCGTCCAATAGCAACCAACCCCAGCATACAAAACTATTTCTTTACTTTCATTAAGAGTGATAATATTTTCAGCATTAATTTCGCAACCGTAATACACGTTTGCCTTTTTTGCGCCATTATAATACTTCCATGACGACGAATAATATTCAGAAGTGTCTATTGGCTTAAAGGCTAATACTTTTGATAAAATATCCCCTTCTGCAATATTCCTTAACACATACGTTTCCGCATCTATCTTTACAAAACCTAAATCCAGCACTTCTTCTTCGTTTATTAATTTAGATTGAACAATAGTTTCATATCTAGTCCCTTCGTATAGTTTATAGGATAATTTTAAAGTCAACGAAATATCACAAACTTTTCCACAAACGTCACAATAATCATTCTCGCCTAAAACATTGTGTTTTAGTACTAATTCGCCATGCTTTTCACCACAGCCATTACAAGTTGCTTGTTCAGTACAAGTTGCCGTGCCACCGCTACAATTTTCTGTTACTATATGAGTGCCGTCGTTAGCGCAAACTTTAGTATGCGTTCCATCATTATTACTAATAAAATCACCATAGTTATGCCCCAAAGGCTCACCATGCTCAAAGGTTTCAACGTCCTTCTCGCCGCAATCGCAAGAATAATAATATTTTCCTTTTTGCGTGCAAGTTGCAGGAGTTGCAAGATATTCTTCGCTTAATCTTCTACCGTTAAAATTGTGTTCATGTTGTAGGCTGGGCAATAAATCGCAAGCGGTTAAGCCCGTTAAGCACAAGCACGCCACAATACATAAAGTTAAAATAGCAAAAAGTTTTCTTTTCATAAACCTTTCCCCTTAAAATTATAAGTTAATTATAGCATTCTTTTTCCTACAACGCATGTAAAAAAGGCGCAGATAACTCTGCGCCTTTGATATTTAATATTGATTGCCTTTTATCAAAAATTACTTAATGATAGATGCAACAACGCCTGAACCTACAGTTCTGCCGCCTTCACGGATAGCGAAACGGAGACCTTCTTCCATAGCGATAGGAGTGATAAGTTCAACTTCCATTTCAATGTTATCACCAGGCATAACCATTTCTACGCCTTCAGGTAATTTGATTGAACCGGTAACGTCGGTAGTTCTGAAGTAGAATTGAGGACGATAGTTGTTGAAGAACGGAGTATGACGGCCACCTTCTTCTTTAGAAAGAACGTAAACTTGTCCTTTGAAAGCGGTGTGGGGTTTTACTGAACCGGGTTTAGCAATAACTTGTCCACGTTCGATATCTTTCTTATCGATACCACGGAGAAGCGCACCAACGTTGTCACCAGCTTGTGCTTCGTCAAGAAGTTTACGGAACATTTCAAGACCAGTAATAACGGTGTTTCTGCTTTCTTCAGAAAGACCTACGATTTCAGCAGGGTCGTTAACGTGAGCAACACCACGTTCTACACGGCCGGTAGCAACGGTACCACGACCAGAAATGGTGAATACGTCTTCTACAGGGAGAAGGAAGGGTTTAGCTTCGTCACGTTCGGGGTTAGGAATGTAAGAGTCAACAGCATCCATAAGTTCTCTGATACAAGCAGTTTCGGGAGCGTTGGTAACAGCATCACCTTCGTTTGCTTGAGCAACTTCGAGAGCCTTAAGAGCAGAACCCTTAATGATAGGAGTATCGTCGCCAGGGAAACCATATTCAGAAAGAAGTTCACGGATTTCCATTTCAACGAGTTCCAAAAGTTCAGGGTCATCGAGTTGGTCACATTTGTTCATGAATACGATGATGTAAGGAACGCCTACTTGACGAGCAAGAAGGATGTGTTCTCTAGTTTGGGGCATGGGACCGTCAGTAGCAGCAACTACGAGGATTGCGCCGTCCATTTGAGCAGCACCGGTAATCATGTTCTTAACGTAGTCAGCGTGTCCGGGGCAGTCAACGTGTGCGTAGTGACGTGCATCAGTTTGATATTCAACGTGTGAAGTATTAATTGTAATACCACGTGCTCTTTCTTCAGGAGCCTTGTCGATTTCGTCGTATTTCATTTTTTGTGCTTGACCTTTAGCAGCCATCGTCATAGTGATAGCAGCAGTAAGAGTGGTCTTACCGTGGTCAACGTGACCGATAGTACCGATGTTAATATGCGGTTTGCTTCTGTCAAATTTAGCCTTTGCCATAATTGTTTCCTCCAAATTTTCAAAAATTGATAATATTTTTTAATTTTTTTTATTTTTTATTTGTTTTTTATAAAACATAATCTTATTTTACAATAAATTTTCTTAATTGTCAACAGTTAATTACGCTTTTTTGCCCATTATCTTTTCAGCAACGGACTTGGGAACTTCAGCGTAGTGGCTGAACTGCATCGTGTAGTTACCT
>JAZRNE010000039.1:0-23002 GCA_045648045.1 Christensenellaceae bacterium | reverse complement strand
TGAATATTTTGTAAAAAAATACGCTTGTTTTGATGAAATTAAAGAATAAAATGATATAAAAGAGTAAAAAAGACTAACGAAAAATTTTCGTTAGTCTTTATTTTTGCTATGCTAAAACACACTGCTCTACTTGCAAAGTATAGTGGGCTATACTTTATTTAATTTTTCAAAAATTTTTTTTCTTGTTTCTTTTGGCAAAATGGCAGCTAAGCCATTGCCATACCATTTGATATTATCATCTAAACCAAACAATGAAGATTTAAACCAGCCATAAGATTTTTGCCCGTATTTGAAGTTAATAATAGCATTTCCACCTAATGCTAATGTTTGCTCTATCAATTGGTCTTTTACGCAATCTAGCGTTTGTATTTGTGAGTTAAATGAAAAAAGTTTTTTGTATTCAACTTGTCCAAGTATTTCTGCTGTTTGTTCTGCACCTTCTATAAAAATTACACCTTTATAAATAGATGTGTATGCCATTAACAGTCCCTCTCTAAAATAATAATAGCTTCTTCTCTAGAGTGACTCATAATTCCTGGTATTTCTGCTGTAAAAGCAGCCTTTACAACCCAGCCTTGTTGCGCATACGAATTGATTGCCTCCTCTAATCTTTGTGGGTCAAATTTGCCTGAAAACCATTTGTCTTTTTGAGATAAGATTTTGTATTGTTTCATTTCTAATTTCCTCCAAAAGTAATTTAATACAAACATTATAACTAACTTACGGTTAGTTGTCAAGTAATTTATAACCAATAGTTATATAATAATATTATGGAAAAATCAATTATAAAGAAGAGATTGAGTGAAGAACTAAGAAATAGTGGATTAACAACTATCGAAATTGCAAAACGTATAGGTGTTTCCCCTGAAATGATTACTCAATATTCTACAACAAAAAAATTACCTAAATTAGATACTTTTGCAAAAATTTGTAAAGAACTTGATTTAGATGCAAATTATATTTTGGGGAATAATTAAAAAACTCGACTTTCACAAGTCGAGTTTTTTAAAATTTGATTAAATTAAATCCCTAAGAGAAAAGAGCCTTTCGGCTCTTTTTTGTTTTTATGTGATAATTGTATTGAATAATTAGTGTTGGGGTAGAAGTTAGTTCTTTTGGGCGGAAAGTACGGTTAGCGTGCCGTCATTTACGGTAAAGCGCAAATTTATGCCTGCAAAAGTTACGCCGTATTCTTTGCCGTCTTCTTGGTAAGACGGGCGTGGGTCGTCTTCAAGGCACTCTTTAAGTGCAATAACCTTATCGCTAGGCAACAAATTATAAACTTCGGGGCAAAGTTCAACCGTTAGTTTATAATCCTTTTGCTCGTCGGCATAACCGCCGTAAGCGTCGGTATGACAATCGGTAAAGGGAAGATAGGGTTTTACGTCGTAAATAGGCGTGCCGTTCAATAAATCAGCCCCGGATACCAAAAGCGTGTGCCCAAATTCTTCGGTTTTTTCAACTTTGATTAATTTAACTGAAGATAAACCTATATTGTTTGGTCTAAACGGACTGCGACTAGCAAAAACCCCAACTTTTTTATTTCCACCAAGGCGTGGCGGACGAACTAACGGGGTAAAGCCGTCTTTATGCGCCAAAGAAAAGTCAAACAACAGCCACAAGTGTGAAAAGCCTTCTATGCCACGCAAGGCGTCTTCGTGGCGGTATTCGGGGTAAAAGATAACCCGTGCGGTTAGCGACGGGGCGCGACCGCTTTGGCGGGGGATGCCGAATTTTTCATCAAAATCAGTTTGAACGTAACCGATAGGTTTAATAGTAAAATTTTCCATAACTAAATTATATTATATGAAAAATAAAAAAACAAGCAAAATAAAATAAGCCCGAAAAATTTTCGGGCTTAAGTCTTATTCTGGTCTAAATTGTTTAACCGCATAAACTATTGAATCGGCAAGTTTATCTAAATCTAAATCGGTTGTGTTAACGATAAGGTGATAACTTTTTCTATGCCCCCAAGCCTTATCGGAAATAAGGTAACGGGTGCGTTCACGATTTTTTTCAATGCGTTTGATTTTGCGTTTGATTTGTCTATCGGTTAATTGTTCGTTTTGGTCAGCACGCTTTTTACAACGCTCGATTTTTGCGTCCATATCCGCGCAAACGAAAATATTGAACGGATTGTATTTAAAAAGAATTTCATCGGCGTTTCTTCCAACAATAACGCAATTTCTATCAGCCTTTGCAATTTCTTCAATAATTTTTCTTTGTTCAACTAGTAAACTAGTTTGTGGCGAATTGAGTGCAACTGCCGAAACGAAAGAGTGGCTAAAAGTTAGCGGAATGCTTTGCCAAATATTGTTGTTGAGTGCAAATTCAACGTAATTTTCGTCTAAACCGTGCCTTTCGGCGATAGTCGTAATAATTTGCCTATCGTAGTAATCGTAACCCAACCTTTCTGCAATTTTTTTGCCTAATTCTCTGCCACCGCTACCAAATTCACGGCTAATCGTAATAATATTCATAATCTGCCCCCTTAAGATAAGTAAAACAAAAATACTTTTTATTCATTATACTATAAAAGGTATCAAAAATCAATACCTATTTTAAAATTTTATTCAAGTTTTGCATATAAAATTAGTAAAAAATTGAAACAAAAAACGGCAAAACACACGGTTTGCCGTTAAACTTTAATTTTTTATTTTTTTACAATTTCAGGGTTTGCTAATTTTTCTTTATACTCAATGAGTGCGCGGGCAAGTTGGTCACCGCAAGAAGTATTACTTCTGCATTTGATACCTTTAAGCGTTGCAATAACTTCGTCGATAGGTTTATCGTCAACTAGTTTAGCAATGGCTTGCAAGTTACCGCTACAACCGCCTATAAACTTTACGTTTTTGAGTTTTAAGTCTTCGGTAACGTCGAATAAAATTTGTCTTGAACACGTTCCTTTAGTCATATAAGTCTGCATACTATCGTTCTCCTTAATAAGTTAGTTAAAATCGTGCTGTAAGAAAGGGTAGCACCGTGTAGTTTGCGTTAGCAATAATATTTTTAGCCGTGCAAAAAATTATTAATCAACCAAATTTTCGTAAATATTTCTATAAACGTCAGCCGCTTTTTCGCCCCATTTTTTATAAATATCTTTGGCAACTTGTCTGTTTGGTACGACAAGTTTTAATTCAAGAACGGGTTGAGCCGGTTCTATAATTTTAAGGTAGGCGGTGTAAGTGCCGTCCTTATTCATAAAGTAATCGGCAACGCATTCTTGTTTTCTACGATACTTGGCGCGGTTGTTTTTAATAAAAAGTGAAATTTCTTCACGGGTAGACGCCGGTATATTGATAAAAAAGTTAGCAAGGCATATACGCCCGTCAGGGGTAATGGTGTATAGCGGTTCGCCGGTGTTGCAAATATTGTAAATCCACCCGCAGTCCAAAAGTTGGTTCAAAATAGGCTGGCAATCCATATAGGCAAGCCAGTTGTTAGAAGAACAGCACATATCTAAAACTGTGTTTTCAGATAACGGCACTTCCATCTTGTCAAAGACGAATAATAATATTAACTTATTTAATGATGAATCACCTTTGACCTGCATAAACCAAAAAACTCCACTTTACTGTTAACATATTATAACATAAAATAGAGATTTGTAAAGAACTTTACCGAAAAATTTGGAAAAATATAAGAAAAAAAGTTTATATTCGCATTTATATGTGTTATAATTTATGTTAGAATGGTGTGCGTGCATTGAATATAGTTAAGAGTTGTTGACGCTTGCGTTTATACTTATTATCATATTGATTGTGACGCAAAAAATAAGGGGGACGAAACCTTGACGAAAAAAGAAGAATTAGAAGTTTTTTTAGAGCGCGCGGAAGAATTGATAAAATGTCAGTACATAGTTGCTGGGGTTAAATTGACCAACCTATTAAAGTCGATTGCAAATTCGGAAACTTTGCTTGCGCTTTTTAAGAATTGCTTATCGGATTTCGATTATGCTTTGGCAAATAAAAAATATCTAGTAAAAAGCCAACATTTATCGTCTGATAAAGGTGAGTTTATCTTGCCACCGAATTCAAAGGATTTGTTAGCGTTTGTGTTCACCGTGTTGGTAGATATTGATGCTGAACGCATTGATTTTACAGCGTTCTTGAATAAGTATTTTTATATTGACGGCAGTTATGCGTCCGCGTATGATTCTTTCGTCACTTCAATGATAAAACCGTTTAAGAATATCGTAAAAATGCTTGTGGAAAGGGTTATCGAAGGCAATTTGCAAGACCCGATCGAAGCGTTTATGGAAGAAGAAGCTCGCCGTGCAAAAGAAAAAAAAGCACAAGAACTTAACGCGAAAAAACAAAACGAATTGCTTAAAAAGGCGTACGGAACTAGCATTCAAGCAATTAAACAGTTGCTTCTAAAAGATAAACAAAAGATAAAAGAAAAAAAGATTCCTGAAAAAGAAAAAACCGAAATGACGCTTATTATCGATATGCTTGCAAACGTTATTGAGTGCGAAGATAAAGACGCAATCGAGTATGCGTTCGTTGCTTATAAATATTTAGCAAAGAGTAGACCTTGCACGTTTATAGGAAGAAACAAAAAAATATCACAATATATCAAGGACGTTTTAAATGGACTTAACTGAAAAGACGGTAAAAGAAACTTGCCTATATAACGGAAAAATTTTGAACTTAAAGAAAGACGAAGTTGAACTGCCCGACGGCAATCTTGCGGTTAGGGAAATGGTCGAGCACAGCGGTGGAAGTGCAATTCTTTGCGAAAAGGACGGCAAAATTCTTTTAGTAAAGCAATTCCGTTATCCGTATAAAGAAGTTATTTACGAAATCCCAGCGGGTAAACTAAACGCAGGTGAAGACCCTGCGCAAACGGCACTTCGCGAACTTGAAGAAGAAGGCGGAATAAAAGCCGAGCGAGTCGTAAAAATGTTTGACGTTTATCCAACCCCCGCGTACACAAATGAAATTATAAGAATTTACCGCGCAGAAGGCTTGAGCGAAAGTCAAATTAAACTTGATGAAGACGAGTTTTTGACTAGCGTTTGGGTGGAAAAAAACGAACTTAAAAAGATGATAGAGCGTGGCGAAATAAAAGATGCAAAAACTTTAATTGCATTGCTTGCCGTGTTGTAATACGAGAAATATAAAGACTAATACGAAAAACATTTAGAAGGACGGACAAAAATTTGAAAAGAACTGACGTAAGAAACGTTGCAATTATCGCGCACGTAGACCACGGTAAAACCACTTTGGTTAACGAAATGTTAAAACAAGGCGGAATTTTCCGTGATAATCAAGAAGTTATGGATAGGGTTATGGACTCGGGCGATTTAGAGCGTGAAAGGGGGATAACCATACTTGCAAAAAACACTTCTGCATTTTATAACGGGGTTAAAATCAACGTGGTTGATACGCCCGGGCACGCAGACTTCGGTGGGGAAGTAGAGCGTGTTTTGAAAATGGTAAACGGCGTATTAGTGCTTGTTGACGCTTGTGAAGGACCTATGCCCCAAACTCGTTTCGTTATGCAAAAGGCGCTAGAACTTAACCATAAATTAATCATAGTTGTAAACAAGATTGATAGACCTGACGCAAGGCTTTCAGAAGTTCAAGACGAGATTTTAGAACTTTTGTTCGACCTTAATGCTAGCGACGACCAAATCGACAGCCCGATTGTATTTTGTTCGGGTAGGGCGGGCACGGCAACTTTGGATTATAAAGTTCCTGGCAAAGATTTGACACCGCTTTTTGATATGATTGTAAACCATTTTGAACCGCAAGAAGTTGATATGGACGCACCTTTTCAAATGCTCGTTTCGTCAATCGACTACAACGAATACGTTGGTAGAATCGGTATCGGTAGAATAGAGCGCGGTAGCGTTGCGGTTAACCAAGAAGTTCAAACTTGCAACTACAACATAACGGGCAAAGAAGTTAAAGGTAAATTAGTAAGCATATATCAAATTGAAGGCTTAAATAGAGTGGCGGTAGAAGACGCTAAAGCGGGAGACATAGTTTGCGTAAGCGGTTTAGAAAACATTTCTATCGGCGATACGATTTGCTCTCCGCAACTCGTTGAACCCGTGCCGTTCGTCAAGATTTCAGAGCCGACGGTGGAAATGTTGTTCTCGGTTAACGACAGTCCGTTTGCGGGTAAAGAAGGTAAGTTCGTAACCACTCGCCATTTGCGCGATAGGTTGTTTAAGGAAATGTTAAAGGACGTTTCTCTCCGTGTTGAAGAAACTGATTCGGCAGACTCGTACAGGGTTTGTGGTAGGGGGGAAATGCATCTTTCAATATTAATTGAAACTATGCGCCGTGCAGGATACGAATTCCAAGTAGGCGCACCCAAAGTTATGTATAAAACTGAAGGCGAAACCATTTTAGAACCTATGGAAAGGCTAGTGGTGGACGTTCCCGAAGATAAAACGGGTAGCGTTTTCTCAAGCATGGGCGTTAGAAAGGGCGAACTTTTAGAAATGGAAAATATCGGTAGCCGTATTCGTTTAGAGTTCAAAGTTCCCGCTAGGGGCTTGTTCGGGTATAAGAGTCAATTCTTGACTGAAACTCGTGGCGAAGGCGTTTTCAATACCATTTTTTACGGTTACGAAGAATTTAAGGGTGATATAGAAAGAAGGGCTACCGGCTCGCTAGTGGCGTTTGAAACGGGCGAAGCGGTTACTTACGGGCTATTCAACGCGCAAGGCAGGGGGCAACTCTTTATCGGTGCAGGCACGCCCGTTTACGAAGGTATGGTAGTCGGTGTGTCGCCTAAAAACGAAGATATTAGCGTAAACGTTTGTAAGAAAAAACACCTTACGAATACTCGTGCTTCGGGTAGTGACGACGCTCTCCGTTTAGAAACGCCCAAGATTATGAGTTTAGAAGAAGCAATGGAATTTATCAACGACGACGAAATGCTTGAAGTTACGCCTAAAAACGTTCGTATTAGAAAGAAAACTTTGAATACCGAAATGAGATTAAAAAGAAAGGCTAGGGGTTTAGAATAAAATAAGTGGCACAGTTATCCAACCGTGCCACGATTTTTTTGTTTGGTATTGCAAATTGCTTTCTTAAAAATTATTCTTTATACCCCCAGACGATTTTAGCGGAATTTCCACTATTCCACTTTTTATTCCAACTAGACGGCGGTGCGTCTAATTCGCAGTAGATTTTTTCTAACGACTTGCAACCGCGAAAAACCAAAGGACCGAGCGTAACCACGCTTTTTGGGATAACTACGCTTTTTAACGAATGGCAATTACTAAAAGCACCTTCGTCAATTAGTTGAACCTTTTTACCGATACTTAAATTCGTTAACGCCGTACAACGCGAAAAGGCAAATTTGCCTACGGTTTCAACTTGGTTTGGTATATCTATTTTGCTTAAAGAAGTACAACTTGAAAAGGCGCGCATACCTATACTTTTTACGCCGACGGGTATAGTAAACTCTTTTAGTGATTCGCATATAGCAAACGCAAAGTTGCCTAAATTATAAACTTCTTTTCCCACGCTAACGCTTGTTAACGAAGTGCATCCGCAAAAGGCGTAATCGCCGATATTTTTAACGCTATCAGGAATACTTGCTTTAGTAATTTTCTCGCAAAAAAACGCACGGCTTAAAATATTTTTAACGGGTAATTCGTTATAGGTCGTCGGGATTAAAATTTCTTCCTTGTAAATTTGCGTCCTATTGACCGAATAACAATTCTCGTTTTTATCAAAAATGTACGAAAAATCATCCATATTTTACCTTTTTTACAAAATACAACAAACATATTTGTAATTAAGAAAATTTTATCACAAACTTATTTGTAGGTCAAGTCTATTTACAAATTATTTTGTAAACTATTTGCAGGTAGGTGGTGTATGGATTATAAACACGAGTTAAAACAACATAGACTAATGAGAAAGTTAAGTCAAAGCGATTTGGCTAGAGAAACGGGAATAAAGCAACAATGCATCAGTTATTACGAATCGGGTATGCATTCGCCGAGTATAGACGACTGCATTAAACTTGCTGATTTTTACGGGATAAGTTTAGACGAACTTGTGGGTAGAGATTTTTTTGAGTAATCGTTGGTTTAAGATTAGAAAAAACATTGCTTAAAAATCGTTGACAAAAGATTACTCTTGTGTTAAAATATCGGTGTTATAAAGGCGTTGAAGAAGAGTGCGCATTATAGTCGAAGCGTAGAGATGCGGCGGGTGGTGCAAGCCGTAGTGGGATTTTTTGCGTTGTAACTTTTGAGCCGAGAGGAAGAAAGCCCTAAAAAATATCGGGTAAGTAGAACTTCTCCGTGATTGCTGCGTTAATGTCATAGGAATTGTTGGATTCCAAGAGTGGCGGAATTTTCCGCAATTTGAGTGGTACCGCGGGTAGATATACTCGTCTCAAAGCAAAACTTTGGGGCGAGTTTTTTTGTGCCTTATAGGAGAAATGCTTATGCAAAACAATTTAGAACTTGATTTTAAGATTAAAGAGATGGCTAGCCGTATCCGTGAATTGCGCGATATTGAAAACGTTTCAGTAGAGCAAATGGCGGAAAAAACCGGCGTTTCGGTTGAAGAATATCTTGAATGTGAAAAAGGTAATAAAGACCTTAACTTTGCGTTCATTTATCGTTGCGCGCTTGCACTATCTGTTAACGTTACAGATATTATCGAAGGTTATAGCCCTAAACTTAAAGGCTATACCGTTACTAGAAACGGTGCAGGGCAAAAGATAGCAGACGCACACGGTATGACATATTATAACCTTGCCTATGCTTTCCAAAACCGTATTGCCGAACCCCTTTATGTTCGTAGCGTTTACCGTGAAGAAGCGCAAGGCAAAGATATCGAACTCACCACCCACGCAGGGCAAGAGTGCGATATCGTTGTAGAAGGTTATCTTTTAGTTCAAGTTGGCGACCATAAAGAAGTTTTAGGGCCGGGCGATAGCATTTATTACGATAGTGATAAGCCACACGGTATGATTGCAACTAACGGTAGGGACTGTACTTTCTATGCAATCGTTCTCAACCCCACGGGTGAGCCTATTCCCGAATTTGAGCAACAAAGCAAGTCGGTTGATAAAAAGGTTATCAAAGCGCCCGTTAAGGACGATAAAGACCGCATCTATAAAAAGTATATCGACGTGGTTGAAGATGAAGACGGCACGCCCACTTCGATTAAGTTTAAGAATACTGAAAAATTCAACTTTGGTTTTGACCTTGTTGACGCACTTGCAGAGCGCGAGCCCGATAAACTTGCAATGCTTCATATTTCAAAGGACAAGACCGAAAGAAGAATTACCTTTACCGATATTAAGAAAGAATCTGCGCGTTGTGCAAACTACTTTAAGTCTTTGGGCATCAAGAAAGGCGATAAAGTTATGCTCGTATTAAAGCGTCACTATCAATTCTGGTACGCTATGATAGGGCTTAATAAACTCGGTGCAGTTGCAATTTTGGCAACCAACCAACTTCAAGAACACGATTTTGAGTATAGATTTAAGGCGGCAAGCGTTAAGGCGATAATTTGCACTGCCGACGGGGATACTGCTCATCAAGCGGATATTGCCGCTCAAAACTGCCCTGAATTAGAACACAAGATTATGGTTAACGGCACTCGTGAAGGTTGGCGCAATTTTGATGAAGAATGCGCGCTTTTCAGCACTAGATTTAAGCGTGCTGAAGATACTGCTTGTGGCGACGACCCGTTACTTTTATTCTTTACTTCGGGAACGTCAGGCTATCCCAAAATGGCGCTACATAATCACAAGTATGCGCTTGGGCATTTCCACACCGCAAAATACTGGCATAACGTTGACCCCGACGGTTTGCACTTTACCATTTCCGATACGGGTTGGGCAAAGTCAATGTGGGGTAAACTTTACGGACAATGGCTTTGCGAAGCGGCAACGTTCGTTTATGATTTCGACCGCTTTGACGCGTCTGATATTTTGCCTATGTTTGCTAAATATCATATTACTACTTTCTGCGCACCGCCCACCATGCTCCGTATGCTTATTAAACAAGACTTAAGCAAGTATGATTTCTCGTCGGTTCGCCACATGTCAACTGCGGGCGAAGCGCTTAATCCCGAAGTTTACAATCAGTTTGAAAAACTTACTGGGCTTCAAATCAAAGAAGGCTTTGGTCAATCTGAAACTACCATGCTCGTTGGTAACCTTGTTGGCAAACCGCATAAGGTTGGTTCAATGGGCAAACCCGCACCTATTTACGATATTGATATCGTTGATGAAAACGGTAATTCAGTTCCCGACGGCGAAGTTGGTGAAATAGTAGTTAACGTTAAAAACGGTGCGCCTTGTGGCTTGTTTACCGAATACTATCGTAATAAAGAAAAAACGGACGAAGTTTGGCACGACGGTTTCTATCACACTGGCGATACCGCTTGGCGTGATGAAGACGGGTTTTTCTGGTACGTTGGCCGTGTTGACGACGTTATTAAATCTTCTGGTTACCGTATCGGGCCGTTTGAAATTGAAAGCGTTATTATGGAACTTCCTTACGTTTTAGAATGCGGTGTATCCGCTGAACCCGATGAAGTTCGTGGTCAAGTAGTAAAAGCAAGTATCGTTTTGGTTAAGGGAACAGAACCCACCGAACAATTAAAGAAAGATATTCAAGCCTACGTTAAAGCAAAAACCGCTCCCTACAAATATCCAAGAATAGTTGTGTTTAGGGATGAGTTGCCAAAGACTGTAAGTGGCAAAATCCAAAGAAACAAATTATAAGCGTCGTTGCAGGTCGTTTACTGCCTTGCGCAAAAAACTTCGATGAACGGACGTTCTATCTCATCTTTTTGCGCAGTCGAGCCTACTGCAACTTGCTTCTAATTCGTTTCTTAAAAAAGCGAGCCTCGCCTAACTTGTTTCTAATCGTTTATAAAGGCTTGTCGAGCCTACTGCAACTTGCTTCTAATTCGTTGCTTATAATTAAACAAAACGCAAAATTGCGTAAAAAAAAGACTCGTTTTACAACGAGCCTTTTTCTTTTTTAAATTTAATTTTCAAAATATTCTAAAATAATGTGTGCGGAAATTTTCATACCAACGGGAATACTTGAAGTAAGTACTTTTTCGCCACGGGTGTGTGCGCCTTTTGCAAGGTGAGTGCCCACGCAAAGTGCGGGTACGCCGAGTGACATAGGAATGTTTGCGTCGGTTGAGCCTGAATCACGGTGGCAATCAATTCCCGAATACTTTTCACAAATTGCAATTACCTTTTTAGTCATTTTTTCGTGATATTCTTTATCAATATTGCCGTCGCACGGGCGGTCGCCTATAAGTTTAACTTCAATTTCCGCTTCGCCGTCCTTTTTAGCCTTTTCAATTTGCTCGTTAAAGAAGTTTTGCATATATTCTAAACATTCTCTATCGTCAGAGCGGTATTCAAAGAGCATTTTTGCACTTTGGGCAATGGTGTTAACCGAAGTTCCGCCTTCAACAATCCCAACGTTATAAGTAGTTTTGCAATTTTCTTTTTCAGGCACTTTGCAAGTATATAAATTGCAAATAAGGTCGCTCATAGCGTAAATAGCGTTTCTATTTCCGAAGTGGCTGAAAGAGTGTCCGCCTTCGGTAGAGAAAGTGATTTCGTATCTATGTGAGCCAACGCAACGGTTAACTACTTCGTTATAACTGCCGTCAAAGGTATAAACTTCTTTAACTCTACCAGCGTAATCTTTCATAAGTTGGCGTATGCCTTTAAGGTTGCCCAAACCTTCTTCGCAACTGTTTGCAACGAACAAAACGCCACAGTTAGGTTTTAAGTCGTTTTTAAGCACGTATTTTGCCGTAATCATCATAGTGGTTAGGCAAGCGGTATCGTCGCCTATACCAGGGGCGTACATATATTCGTCGTCCTTTGAAAAGGGTAGTGGCGTAAGGTCGGGGAAAACAAGGTCGGTATGCGCCATAAAAATAACGATATCGTCTTTGCCGTCGCAGTTTATAGGCACGATAACGTTTTTAGCGTCGTCAACGATAACTTCTTTCGCACCGTTTTTCAAAAACCAGGTTTTAACGAATTCAACTCTTAAATCTTCTTGACCGCTCGGTGCGGGGATTTGGCATAATTCTTCTAAAAGAGCAAAATTTTCTTTTTCCGAATTTTTAAGATAGTCTAAAACTTTATCGTTTAATTCAAGCATAAAACAAACTCCTAAAATACAATAACAAAATTATAGCACATAAAAAGAATAGAAACAAGCAAAAAAACAAAAGCGCCCGAAAAACGGGCGCAAAATTTTTCAAAATATCGTATAAAGCGTTTACAAAAAGAGCGCAAAAAAACTGACCGTAAGAAGTTCTTTCGGTAAAAGGAACAGCCGTTAAATTGAAAAATAACCGAAATTATTCAACGGGCTTTGCTTTTTCTTCTTCAAATGCGGCAAGAATAACTTTAATAAGTTCTTCTCTAGTTTCGGTTTTAATAGGGTGAGCGATATCTTTATATTCGCCGTCACCGGTTTTTCTGCTAGGCATAGCAATAAAGTAACCTTCATTGCCTTCAATAACTTTAATGTCGTGAACAACGAAACAATCGTCTAAAGTTACTGATGCCACTGCTTTAAGTTTGCTGTCGTCTTTTTTGACAATGCGAACTCTTACGTCTGTGATTTTCATAAAACTACCATCCTTAAAATATATTACAAACATTTTAACATACTTTTAGGGCAATTTCAATACTTTTTTTAAAAAAAGTGGCTAAAAACTTTAAAAAAACAGGCTTTTTTTTGCATTTTTAGCATAAATTATGGTATGAGAGAAAAAATTTTACTTAACGGCGTGGAAAAAGTTCATTTTACGGGGGTGCTCGGCGTGTCCACGTCCGCCTTGGCAAAGCACCTTGTGACGCAAAAATACGTAATTAGTGGCACGGATAGCGATAAAAACGGTGATTTTACGCCTTTGTTAGATTTGGGCGCAAACGTTAGTTTTAAGCATTCAGCAAGCAAGGTTAAGGGGGCAAACCTATTAGTTTACTCGTCCGCAGTCAACGATAAAAATCCTGAAATAAAATACGCGCTCCGCAAAAAAATTCCCGTTGTCAAGCGTAGTGAGTTGCTTGGTGAAATTTTATCCGATTACAAAACTACGGTTGCGGTTAGTGGTAGCCACGGAAAAACCACCGCCACTTCAATGATTGCAGATATGTTGATACGTGCACGTAAAGACCCAACCGTTTTCGTTGGTGGGGAAACGCTAGCCTTTGGTAACTATCGGCAAGGAAAGGGGGAAGTTGCCGTTGCCGAAGCGTGCGAATTTCAAAAAAACTTTCTGGATATTAAGTCTAACGTGTCCGTCGTGCTTAATATTGACAACGACCATCAAGATTCTTTCAAGGATATAAACGACCAAGTCGACGCCTTTAATCAGTTTATAAAGGGAAGTATTTGCGCTCTTAACGTTGACGACCAACAAGTTAGGCGTTTACAAACGGCGTCGGCAATAACTTTCGGGGTGGAAAATAACGCCGTTATCACCGCGAAAAATATCAAAAAGGGCAAGTTGGGTTATGCTTTTACCGCATATATTTACGGGCGTGCCGTAGGTAAGGTGAATTTGAGCGTCTTTGGTAAACACAACGTTTATAACGCGCTTGCAACCATATCGGTGGCGGAAGTTTTGAAAATTCCTTTCAAGACGGTTAAGTCGGCTTTAGAAGAATTTAAGGGGGTTAGTAGAAGAAACGAGTTTATCGGCGAGAGTAACGGCGCGAAGTTTTTTGCCGATTACGCACACCACCCAAAAGAAATTATTGCTACGCTTAACGCCTATAATGAAAATTTTGGTGAATACGCCGTAGTTTTTCAACCGCACACTTATTCTCGCACGAAAAACCTAATCAAAGAATTTTCTTCGGCTTTTAATTTGGCAAAAGAGTTGGTGATTTATAAAACTTATTCGGCAAGGGAAAAGTTTGATAGAAACGGAAGCGAGCAAGCGTTGTATAAAGCGGTTAGTGAAAACTCGTCGATTAACGCAAGCGTTTGCACTAGCGTTAAAGAACTAGAAAAAAAGATTGCCGATTTAACTAACCGATACAAAACGGTAATAATCTTGGGCGCGGGGGATATTTATCGCATAGCAAAATCTCTAGTAAAAAAGTTGGGATAAAACGAAGTTTAAGGATTTTTAGTCTAAAATAAAAAAAATCAAAAAAATCAGCGAAAACGATTGATAAAAAATTTCTTTTGGTGTATCATATAAGTACATTATTTTATAATAGGAGAAATTTGGCAATGATTCAGAAAAAGAGAAAAATTTCAATCTTGGGCGCTGGTAACGTAGGCGCAACAATCGCATACGCATTAACCTTACAAGGTGTTTGCTCAGAAATTGTACTCGTAGATATTAACAAAGAAAAGGCAGAAGGCGAAGCGTTAGACATTACTCAATGCGCAGCGTGCGTTCCTTCTTGCAAAATTTGGTGTGGCGATTATGCTGACGTTGCTGGTTCAGATATCGTTATTTTGACTTTCGGCGTAGGTAGAAAGCCCGGTCAAACTAGACTTGACCTTGCTGCAGTTAACGTAGGTATCTTAAAGAGCGTTATTAAGGCAAACGATTTCAAACAAATCGCACCCGACGCTTTATACGTTGTAGTATCTAACCCCGTTGACGTTATGACTTACGTTTTGATGAAAGACGCAGGCTTAAAGAAAGAACAAGTTATCGGTACGGGTACGCTTCTTGACTCTAACCGTCTTATCCAAGCAGTTGCAGCATACTGTAACGTAGACGCTTCTAACGTAAACGCTTACGTTTTCGGCGAACACGGCGATGCTTGTATGTCACCTTGGAGTCTTTGCACCGTTTGCGGTATGAATATTAGAGATTACTGCACCAAGATTATGGGCGTTAATAAAGACGATTTGGAAACCGAACTTAACAACATTTACACGGGTATGGTTGCAGCAGGTTCAAAAGTTATCAAGGCTAAAGGCGCAACCTTCTATGCAATCGCAGCGTCAACCGTTCAACTCGTAAAAGCGTTAGTATCTGATACCGAAACCATTTTATCAGTTGCAACTTATCTTGACGGCGAATACGGTGCAAAAAATCTTTGCACGGGCGTTCTTTGTAAAGTTGGTGGCTGTGGCTTAAAGCAAATCGTTGAAGTTCCGCTACCCGAAGATGAAATGAAACTCTTCTCTGAAAAACTCGCTTCGCTCGACAAAACGTTTGAAGCGTTGAACGTAAGATAAATTAATCGCAAAGATTAAAAGGGAGTAGTTGGCGCTTTACAAAAAGCGTTTGCAAAGTCGTCAATACAGCGTTTCGCTCGGCTTTGCAAAATTACTTAAAGTAGTTTAACAAGACTTTTATCGTACATAATAACGGTAGAAGTCTTGTTTTTTTATAGGTGAACTTATGAAGATTTTTATTTTAATAATGTTTGTTTTAACTTACGTTGCAATTATTGCAGTTCCCAAGTATAAACCGCATGCAACGGGTTTTACCGCGGCGGTGTGCGCTATTGCCTGTGCTATTTCAGGGGACATGCTTTGGCACGAAGCGTTTACTGGCGCAATAAATTATAACGTAGTGATGATGCTAGTTGGCATTATGATTACCGTCGGCTTGTTTTCAGAATCGGGCATGCCGAATAAACTTGCCGATAAAATGATTTCAAAAATCCCGAATGCGTTGTGGATTTTGGTGTTCTTGTCAATATTGAGCGGTGTTATATCAGCATTCGTAGATAACGTTGCAACCGTTTTAATGCTTGCGCCGATAGGGCTTGCGGTTGCTAAAAAAACGGGCGTATCGCCTATTCCCGTATTAATAAGTATTGCAGTTTCATCAAACTTGCAAGGTGCGGCAACGCTCGTAGGTGATACTACTTCGGTTATGCTTGCAGGCGAACTTGGAATGAGTTTTATGGACTTCTTCTTTATGAACGGCAAGCCGTCAATGTTCTGGGCAGTAGAACTCGGTATGCTTTTAACCATTCCCGTTCTTATCTTTATTTTTAGAAAGAACAACAAGAGATTTGAGTTTGAGTCTGAAAACATACGAGTAACGACGATTTTTCCAACCGTAATGCTCTTACTTAATATTGCTTGCTTGGTAATATGCTCATTCGTTAATATTCCCCAAGGTTTCGTAGCGGAACATATTAACGGGTTGGTGTGCTTGTTCTTCGGGCTAGTTTGCGCGCTATATCACGTGTTTACGGCAAAATCTAGCGCTGAAATAGGTCAAGAAAATATAAGTAAATTTAGTGGTAAAAAAGATGCGTTAAAAACCGTGTCGTCTACCATTGACTATCCCACCGTGTTGTTCTTAATATTCTTGTTTATAATAATTCGTGCGGTAGATAGAGTAGGTATAATCGCCGATATAAGCGCATTCTTTGGTAAAATCGGTAGCAAAAACATATTCTTACTTTATACGCTTATCGTGTTTGGCTCGGTGTTGATTTCAGCGTTTATTGACAATATACCGTACGTTGCAACGATGTTGCCCGTTATTATGGGGCTCAGCGGTATTTCTGGCGACGTGCAAACGCTTTTGTGTTTCGGTCTTCTTTGCGGTGCAACGCTCGGCGGAAACATTACGCCCGTTGGTGCATCTGCAAACGTGGTTGCAATCGGTATGCTTAACAAAGAAGGTTATAAAGTTAAATCTTCAGACTTCTTTAAGATAGGTATTCCGTTCACTATGGTAGCAGTTCTCGGTGGCTACGCATTCATTTGGCTTGTATTCGGAATATAAAAACATGATAAAAAAAGGCAGGACTTGCATCCTGCCTTTTGCTTTTTTAAAGGTTATTTATTAGTGGTATTGTATTCGATAAATTTGCGGCACGCAATACTTAAATAATGGTTTTTCTTAACGTAAAAATAAACCGTTCTTTGGGCGCTTCTGTCGGTTAGTTTGTAGTAATAAATGTTAGATTTTGAGCCCATATTTTTAACCAAAGTGTCGCTAACGAAAGAAATCCCCATGCCGGAAATTGAAACGTTATACGCCGTAACTTGTTGGTCAAGGTAGAAAATTACGTTGGGGGAAACGTTGTATTTTTTAAATAATTTTTCCGCACGTTTACCCGTATCGTTTTCAGGATTAAGAAGAATAAATTTTTCATCTCTAAACTCGGTCAAAGAAACGTCTGGTTTGTCAAGGTGCAAGCCTTGTTGAACGTCTTTTGCGGTCATTCTGAAATCTTTAAGTTTTTCGTTTATCTTAAAATGCTCGGGCACGGCAAGAAGTAAAAGTTCGGAAGTGTAAACTTCACTCGTAATGTTTTCGTCAACGTTTTCTTTGTTGTCAATAACTAAATCAAGATAGCCCGTTGACAATTTATTCATAAGGTTTTTACTACTGTCTTCGTGTATTTCAAAGTTGATTTTCGGGTGTTTTTTATTAAATTCGGAAATCAATGCCGGCAACACGAAAGAAGAAAAGAAACTACTTCCGCCTATGCGTAATTTACCCGTTAAAAGGTTGGTGTGGTCAGACATATAAGTGGCAAAATTACGTTCTTTTTCTTCAATGTTGAGCGCGTACTTAACGTATTCTTCGCCCACTTCGGTAAGCGAAATAGGGTTTGTTGAACGGTCGAAAATAGGCGCGCCTATCTTTTCTTCAATGCGCTTAACCGACGCTGATAACGACGGTTGAGAAACGAAAAGTTTTTCCGCCGCTTTCGTAAAACCGCCTTCTTTATAAATAGTTAAAATATATTCTTTGTTTCTAAACATACAAGCGCTCCTATAACTTAAAAGTGATAAGTATTATGTTTTAATATGTATTTGATTATATCACACATTTGTAGTATAATCAAGCAGTAAACAAAAATTTATTAGTTTTGGAGAAGATTATGGTTAATTTTAGGCTTGAGAGTGATTCAATAGGGCAAAGGGAAGTGCCGATTGACGCGTATTACGGCGTACAATCATTACGCGCACATGAAAATTTTAAGATTAGCGGTATAAAAACGCATACTGAATTTATAAAAGCAATCGTTGAAATTAAAAAGGCGGCTGCTATTACAAACAAACAAGCAAAGGCGATTGATGATAAGATTGCAGACGCTATGGTTCAAGCGTGTGATGAAATTTTGGACGGCAAGTTTATGGATGATTTTATCGTTGACGCCGTTCAAGGTGGTGCGGGCACTTCGCTTAATATGAACGCTAACGAAGTTGTTTCTAACCGTGCGATTGAAATTTTAGGCGGTAATAAAGGCGATTATTCAATCGTTCACCCTAACGACCACGCCAACTGTGGTCAGTCCACTAACGACGTGTTTCCAAGTGCGGGCAAAATTGCCACGATAAGACTTCTTGAAAAGGCAATATTTGCGTTGGAAACTTTGCGCATTGCGCTCAATAAAAAAGCAAAAGAATTTGAGCACGTTATCAAGATGGGCAGAACGGAAATGCAAGACGCCGTGCCTATTAGTTTCGGTCAAAGTTTCAACGCTTACGCTAACGCCGTAAAACGCGATACCGTGCGTTTTAAGAAGGCGATTAAGGAACTTTCAACCTTGAATATGGGCGGAACGGCTATCGGTACGGGGATTACTGCGTGCGACGAGTATATTGACAACATAGTGCCTAATCTTTCAACCGTTACGGGCTTAAAACTCGTGCAAGCCGAAGACCTTGTTGACGCAACTCAAAACCTTGACGGGTTCGTTTACGTTTCGGGTATAGTAAAAGCGTGTGCCGCAACTATTTCAAAAATGTCAAACGATTTAAGGCTTATGTCGTCAGGTCCGAGAACGGGCTTTGCTGAAATAAACCTACCTGCAAAACAAAACGGCTCGTCGATAATGCCCGGCAAAATCAACCCCGTTATCCCCGAAGTTATCAATCAAATTGCCTTTAACGTAATCGGTAACGACACTACTATTACGATGGCTGTTGAAGCGGGGCAATTAGAACTTAACGCGTTTGAACCGATTATATTTCATTGCTTGTTTGAGTCGCTTGAAATGCTTACAAACGGCGTTAAAGTGTTCACTTCCGACTGTATAGAAGGGCTTACCGTAAACACCGACGTGTGCGAAGACGAAGTTGAAAGAAGTATCGGCATAGTAACCGCGCTTTGTCCGTTTATCGGCTACACGAAGGCGGCGTCGCTAGCAAAAAAAGCACTTAAAGAAAAGAAGACCGTGCGTTCGATTTTGGTTGAAGAAAAGATTATTAGTGAAAGCGAGTTAAATGAAATTCTTAATCCTAAAAAAATGATTTAGTTAATTTTTTGCAAATTATAGTCGTCAGTTTGCAAAGAATAAAGGCGCAGGCAAATTTGCCTGCGCCTATTTGTTATGAATAATAATTTTAAGGTTGACTTAACCGTTAAGTTCAACGCCTGCGGGGGAAAACATAAAGATATTTTTACCCATTTCGTAAACGCCACCGCCAAGCGCGTAAATTGCGCCCGATAACATATCAAGCACTCTAACAGCCGTTTCCGTCTTGAGTTCTGTTAAATGAACGATAGTGTTTTTGCCGGCCTTGATTGCGTCGATAATAACTTCAACGTCTTGATAACAAGTTGGGCTAAACACCGACACGGGTGAATTAGCCGTTTTTTGATAAGGCATTCTTTCATCAAATTCCGTGCGTTCAACGCGTTCAGTTCTAGTTCTTGATTCTTTACCGAATAAATCAAATAATCCCATAGTTTTCTCCCTAGTTTCTTTGTCCGAAAATCGTGCGGCCAAGCCTAATAAGGTTGCTACCGTTATTTATGGCTAGTTCGTAATCGTTTGACATACCCATCGAAAGGTATTGCATATCGAAACCGTTATTTTTTAATTCGTCATACGCAAAGCGCATTTTTAAGCAAAGTTCTTTTAATAATCGTTTATCGTCAGACGGAGGAAGCATTGCCATAAGCCCCTTTACGCGCACGCTACTCAACGTTTCGCTTATCGTTTTAACGGCGTCAATGCATTCGTTAAAGTTAAATCCGCTTTTGGAAAGTTCACCGCCAACGTTAACTTCAATTAACACGTTTTGCGTAACGCTACGGGCTTTTGCAACCCTGTCGATTTCTTGCGCTAGGCGAATACTGTCAACCGAATGAATTAAAGCAACTTTACCTACCAAATACTTAACTTTGTTAGTTTGTAAATGCCCTATAAAGTGTTGCTCTGCGCGCTTATTAATCAAATCGTGTTTTTCGTTAAATTCTTGCACGCGGTTTTCCGCAACGGCGGTTAGCCCCAAGTCGATAGCGTCGTTAATAACCGATACGGGCATAGTTTTCGTTGCGCCAACGAGCAAAATTTCTTCGCCTAAATTATTCCCGTTTTTAATTTTTTCAAAAACTTTTTCAAGATTTTCTTTAAGCATTTTATTTAATATTCAAAACGTCGGTCATATCGTAAAGTCCACTCGTTTTCCCTGCAAGATAAATTGCGGCTTTAACAGCGCCGTCGGCAAAAACGCTTCTATCGGTTGCAAGGTGGGTTAGCGTTACCGTTTCAAATCCGCTAGCAAAAACAACTTCGTGTTCGCCAACGATACCGCCACCGCGAACTGCGTGAATACCGATTTCGTTTTTATCACGCTTGCCACAAATACCTTCTCTGCCGTAAGTGTAATACTTTTCGGGTTGAACTTGCTTAACGCCGTCAGCAAGCATAATTGCCGTTCCGCTTGGCGCGTCAACCTTTTGGTTGTGGTGTTTTTCAATAATTTCAACGTCAAAATCGCCGAGCATAGCGGCAGCCTTTTTAACAAGGTCAACCAAAACGTTTACGCCGAGCGACATATTTCCCGAACGGAAAATAGCAATTTTACTGCTAGTATCTTTAATTTTTTCAATTTGTTCAGCCGTGCAACCGGTTGCGCAAAGAACTGCGGGGATTTTGTTTTTAACGCAAAAATCCAACACGTTGTTTAAGTTCAACGGCGAAGAAAAGTCCACCACGACGTCAACGTCAGTCTTTACGTCTGAAAAACTTGCGTAAACGGGGTAGTCAGCGCAAGAGAAGTCTTCTTTAAGGTCAACGCCACAAACCGCAGTAGCCTTATCGGATAAAGCGAAAGCGTCGTATAACTTTTTGCCCATTCTGCCGAGCGCACCGCTAATTAAAACTTTAATCATAAATTATACCTTTAATGAAAAACCGAAATCTTTTAAGATTTTAATCATTTCGGCTGTGTGTTCGGGTTCTAATTCGGTAAGCGGAGCACGAACGATGCCGCTGCCGAGTCCGATAAGTTCAGAAGCCTTTTTAACGGGGATAGGGTTAACTTCGGTGAACATTGCGTCGATTAAGGGGAGAAGGCGTTCTTGCAATTCGTACGCTTCTTTGTTTCTACCCGTAAAATATAAACGGGCAACGTCGCCTATTTCTCTTGGAGCAATGTTTGACGCAACTGAAATTAAGCCCATAGAACCGATACTCATCATTGCAAGGTTAAGATTATCGTCCCCTGAATAAAGGGCGGTTTTACCACGGATTAGGCGGGCAGTTTCACAAATTTGTTCCATGTTACCGCACGCTTCTTTAACACCGCCGATATTTTTGTGTTCAGCAATTTCCGCCATAGTTTGGGGGAGAATGTTAACGCCCGTACGAGCAGGAACGTTATAGCACAAAACGGGAATATCAACGTTATTGCAAACGTCGTTATAATATTTAACCAACCCTTTTTGAGTACACTTATTGTAATAAGGCGTTACAACGAGTAAGCCGTCAGCGCCGATTTCTTGGGCGAGTTGGCTTTTTTCAATGGCCTTTTTAGTGCAGTTTGAGCCAGAGCCTAAAATAAATTTAACTCTGCCTGCAATCTTATCGTAAGAAAATTTAGCAATAGAATCGTATTCGGCGTCCGTAATGGTGGGCGCTTCGCCAGTAGTTCCTAAAATACAAATAGCGTCGATACCGTTGCTAATTTGGTATTCAATTTGTTTTTCAAGCGCTTTGTAATCAATTCCGTCGTTAGTAAAAGGTGTAATTGCGGCGGTACAAGTGCCTTTAAAAATAGTTTTATTCATAATTTTACCAAGGGTTAAAAAACAACCGTCCTTTAATTATTGAATTTTGCCTTTTAATGCATTGAGTTCGATAACTTTTTGTGCAATTTGAACTGCGTTGGTTGCAGCGCCTTTTCTAATGTTATCGGCAACGCACCAAAGGTTAATACCGTTTTCAACAGTGTCGTCCTTTCTAATTCTGCCGATAAATACTTCGTCTTTATTTTCAGCGGTCAAGGGCATAGGGTACGAAAGGTTAGCGCCGTCGTCTTGTAATACAACGCCTTCTGCTTTAGAAAGAACTTCTTTAACTTGTTCAACCGTACAGGGCTTTTCAAATTCAAGGTTAATAGATTCGCTGTGACCGTAGTAAACGGGAACGCGCACGCAAGTAGCGGTAACCTTAATGTTTTGGTCGCCCAAAATCTTTTTGGTTTCAAAAATCATTTTATCTTCTTCTTTGGTGTAGCCGTTATCCAAGAACACGTCAATGTGCGGAATGCAGTTGCCAAAGATAGGATAGGGGAATTTTTGTGGTGCTTCACCGCAAATTCCGCCTTTAAGGTCGTTAAAACCTTTAACGCCAGCGCCGGAAACTGCTTGATAAGTTGAATAAATTACGCGTTTAATTTTAAACGCTTGATGCAAGGGCTTTAATGCAACCATTGCTTGAATAGTAGAGCAGTTGGGGTTTGCAATAATATTTTTATGCCAAAGAATATCGTTTGCGTTACATTCGGGAACTACTAGCGGAACTTCAGGGTCTCTTCTCCAAGCGCTAGAGTTGTCGATAACCAAAATTCCGTGTTTAGCAAATATTGGCGCAAATTCCTTGCTAACGTCCCCGCCGGCAGAGAAAAGTGCAATATCAATTTTTCTATCTAAAACATTTTGTTCGTTAAGTTCAATAACGGTGTGAGGTTTACCCATAAAATCAATAGTTTTTCCTGCTGATTTTGCTGAGGCAAAAAGGAAATAATTTTCAACGGGTAAATTTCTTTCAGACAAAACTTCCAAAAATTTTCTGCCAACCATGCCGGTTGCACCAACGACTGCAATGT
>JAZRNE010000038.1:0-18939 GCA_045648045.1 Christensenellaceae bacterium | reverse complement strand
AACCTTTAAGTTCTTTGCCGTTTCTTTTAATATAATCAAGCCTACCCGTTTCGGCAGCACCGCTGGTAACCCAAATATACCCCGGCTTTAACTCGCTTGAAAGGCGTGCGATAAGCGTATAGTCAAGCATATTGCTTTCTTTATGAATAAGCGCCATCGAGCCGATTTTACCAACTAATTCGATATCAAAACTCATTTGATTGCCCCTAAAAAAGTTTATAAATTGATTATATAACAAAAAAAGCAAATACACAATAAAAAAAAGGCAAAAAACAAAATTTTGCCCTTTTTTGTGAAATTTTCTTATTTTAAGTTATTCGATTTTTTCTGCACTTTCTTTATCCGTTTTGTGTTTAAGTTTCTTAAAGATAAACGAGCGGAAAAGAATTATATTCATTACTATAAAGAACGCCGCGAGTATAATAAGCGTTAAGACGGGTTCTTTGGGTGCAAGCGTTGCCAAAATCATCATCGGGAAACCGAACACGATTGCGGGGAAGTTTTGGTAAACTAAGTTATCGGCAACGGGCGTTTTAAAGTCAGGGTCTTTTTCGCGAAGAAGCATAATACCCGTGCTAGCCGTACCCGTAAGCATGCCGTACATTGCAAGGAATTGTTCTTCTTGATAATCCTTAAATAGCACTTTTGCAACGAAAATGTTGTAAATATAAGTTATGATTAAGCCAACAAGCCCTAAAATCAACAAGATAGCCCAGTATTGTTTAATGATATCAATTCTGATAGCGGCAATGCCTGCAACAATCATAATATCAAAAAAGGTGTTGCTAATTCTCGTTAAAAGAAAGTTGTTCGTGTAACGGCGGTTAACCATTTTCTTATTCTTAAGTCCGTTAAGAATGACTTTAAGCAAAGTTGCGAACAACACGCCGAACAAGAAGTTGAAACCAAAGATAACCGAGCGCATATTCGGTAAAAGTTTACCTAAAAGCATCATTGCGCCGTAGGTAAAGCCGTATGCCACCGCAACCAAAGCGATTTGAGTGGTAAGTTTATCAATACTGCCGGTGAAAGGAACTTCATCTTTATCTTGAATTTGGTCGAGAGTAAGCGCTTCGTTAGTGAGCGCACCCCTTTTGAATTTACCTTTTTTCTTCAATATATTAAGGTAAATAACACCGCCGATACTTGCACTTAAAAATCCGAGAGCCGCAACCGAAAGCCCGAAACTTCTGCCACCAACAAAGCCGTAATCTTTTTGGTAAATGTTGCCGTAGTTAAGCGCTTGACCTGAACCTTGACCGTAACCAAACGGTAAAAGCACGCCCGCCGCGGGGAAAAATTCGGGAAGAATAACCGCCGCAATAAAAATCGTGATTGCTAGCCCGAACACGCCTTGCAACAAATAGGTCGAAACGGTGGTAACGCCCGTGTTAAAAATTTCAGTCGCGCGTTTTTTGTTCATTTTTTTGTCGGTGGTTTTAAGCGATTGTGCAATAAAGCCGAGTGCCAAAGCGTGGTAGGTAATAATTTCAAGAGCATTAACGCCGTTACCGCCGAAAAAGTCTAAATCGAAGAAAAGATTGCCGGTAACGCCCGTATACACCGCGGATATTATCAACAAAATAATTCCGCCGAACACGGAAGTCGGCAAAAGTGCGTTTTTAAGGAACGGTATAGATTTTTTAATCATATACGCGACCAAAAGACTGAGAAGTAGCACGGCAAAAAGATTTATGCTACCCCAAACGCTAGAGTCCCAAAAATTTTCCATAAGGTTTGCCCCCTTGTAAATTCTTATATCTATGGTAAAAGTTAACGAATTTTACTGCGTTAAAACTTTTATCGCCCTTAAATTGATATACTTTATCGTCGACGTAAATATTGAGTTTGTTGCGCCCCAAAACGCTTATGCCTGAAATTTTATCAAACGAGAAAGAGCAACACGCCGAATTCGTAAACAGCGTAATTTTATCGCCGTAAAGTTTTACGGTGGCGTTTTCAAACAGTTTGCGTTTGCGCTTATACAAAATAACTTCGCTAACGGTAGCCTTGTCCGTAAATGCGCTCGTCAACGAATAATCGCTTAAACAAATCGAATTGACGAAGTTTTCTTGATGTTCATACCAGTCGTTTATATATTTAAACGAAAAATCGCCTTGCAACGTTTTATCGGGCAGGTAGCGTGCCGTTTTAGAGCATTTAGAGCAAGAAATCGTATCGCCTTTAGTGGTAAACTTAGTTAGTCCGCAAGTCGGGCAAACGTATAAAAGCCTTTCCAAATATTCAGCCGAGTTTTCGGCGTAAAACTGTCCGCTATCGCAAGCTTCGTTGACGTAAAGTTCTTTTTTAATAAGTTCGTACAATTCGTCGTCGCTCATTTTTAAGAAGTCTTCGGGTTCAACGACTTTAGAAACGTACGCGCGCATATTCCCCTTTCTAACGCAATCGCTCCACCTAGGGTGAACGCCGTAACCACCTTCGATTTTAAAGAATGCGATAGGCAACTTTATCAACTTTGCCATTTTGCTAATTGCAGGGTTGATATATTCGGTTTTTCCGCTGAAAGTGCGGTTGCCTTCGGGTGCAAGTGCAATAGTGCCACCTTGACGGGCAACCCTTGCGCAATCCATTACCGCACGCGAGTCTGAAGTTTGCTTTTTGATAGGAATAGGTGCAACTGCAAAACGAAGAAGTTTAGAGATAAATCCGTTTGAAAACAAATCTTCGCTAGCGATAAAGTAAGCGTGTCCTTTAATCGCAAGAGCAACCAAAAACTGGTCGAAAGCCGTTTGGTGATTGAATAAGATTAAATATTTGCGGTTGCCTTGCTCTTTAAACTTTTCGATTTTTACGTTGTACTTTGCTTTAATATAAGGTGCTAAAACTAGTTTTGCAAGTCGAACGATAATTTCGTGCCGTAAAAGCACCCATTTTTTTGCTTGTGTCTTTTTTTTCTTTTCCATAATGATTTTTTTGGGCGTAAACGCCCAAACAGTATACTGTTTTCCTTTTACTACAAGTGTAATGTTATTACTTTAAAATAAACTTGAAATAAATAATCAAAATTTAAAACTTTTATTTAGAAAGATTAATTAGAGTGGTTTTGTAAACTTCGTACGCCTTTAACACTTCTTCAACGGCAACTTGTTCGTTGGCGTCGTGTATGTGCGAATCGTTAACTAAAAAATCCGGACCAAACGCACAGCCGTACTTAAACGCCCTTGCAAAAGAGCAACCGCCCATGCTTAACGGCGGTGAGTTATCCCCCGTTACTGCGCTGTATGCCGAAGTCAACGCCTTTACGAACCAACCGTCTTTATCAACTAGCATAGGTGCGTGTCTTTCGGTAACCGTGTAGTTTAGGTTATATTTATCGAGAATTTTTTTAACGCTTTCAAACTTTAAGGGTGCGGGCAAACGGCAATCGCAAGCGATATAAACGCCGTTTTCATCTTCGCTCAAAAGGTCGGGCGAAATGGTGGTCGGACCTTGTTCGCTAGCCAAATTACCGATACCGCCCAAATCGTAAAACAGACAGTCAAGAATATCTTGAACTTTTTCACCTTTACTTAAAAAGTATTCAAAAAGCGGTTTGATTGCGTTTTTGCCACGCTCGGGGTGCGAGCCGTGCGCAGACACGCCGTAAGAGTGTATTTTGTTGCCGTTTTCAACGGTAAGAGAAAGTTCGCTTAAGCGGTTTTTATCAATAGCGTTTTGGTCGCATACCGCGCTAGCGTGCGCGCAAACGGCGTTAATAACCGTTCCGCCATTTAGAGATGAAAAGTTTTTGAGTTTTGGGATTTTAACGGTAATTACGTAAATTCCCTTTTCCGCATAGCAAACGGGGAAGTTGCCGTCAGGCGAAAAACCGTATTCGGGCATAGTGGTTTTGCTTTTTAAGTAGTCAAGGTCTTTCCACCCCGATTCTTCGTTACAGCCTGCGAAAAAGCGGAAACGCTTGTTAACTTTAACGCCTGAATCTTTTAATTCTTTAAGAGCGTAAAGAGTTAATAAGGTGGGCAGTTTATCGTCTAAAACCCCCCTGCCGTATAAAACGCCGTTCTTGTTAGTTAAAGTAAACGGGTCGGTTAACCAACCTTCGCCTGCGGGCACAACGTCAAGGTGACCGATAATGCCTATCTCTTCGCCTTCGCCAAAAACGATTTCGCCGGCGTAATTATCGTAATTGATTGTCGTAAAGCCCATTTCTTTTGCACGGTCAAGAAAAAAATGCAAAGCCTTTGCGTTTTTTTCGCCGAAAGGAAACCCGTTTTCGGGCGGTGCAAAAGTAGTGTCGATTGAAATTAATTTTTCAAGGTCTGCATAAAACAAGTCAAAATCTTTCATTATATACCCCAAATATTAACGATTATCTATTATATTATACTACATACTGCAATATATTGCATCAAAATAAATAAAATTAATTTTTTTTGTTTGATTTTTTTAGGATTTATGTTAAAATATTCTATATGAAAAGTGAAGAAAACTTACACGCAGGGCACCGAGAAAGAATGGTTGAAAAACTTTTAACGAGTCCAGAAGTTTTTTCTGATTACGAGTTGATTGAAGTTTTGCTTTATTCGGTTATCCCAAGGAAGAATACTAACGACGTTGCGCACAAATTATTCCGCGCGTTCGGTTCGCTAAAAAACATTTTTAACGCGACTGCTGAACAGTTAATTGCGGTTGACGGGGTGGGTAAAAGAACTGCGTCGCAAATAATATTGTTCGGGCAAATTTTACGGCGAATTGATTTAACCAAAGAAGACACTTGCGAATGCAATACCCTTGAACAGGTTAAGAAAATGTTTATTGATAAATTCAACGGTATGAAACTTGAAACCTTTATCGTAACCCTGCTCGATAAAAAGTATAAGGTTATCAACGAAATTTGTTTTTCGGATAGTAACGTCGCAAAAGTGAGTGCGGATATGTCTGAAATTGCAGAGTTGATTGCCTTAAACAAGCCCAAGTTCTTGATTATCGCACACAACCACCCAAGCGGACACGCTTTCCCAAGTTTTGACGACGATGTTACCACCAAGAAAATCAACGTGCTTTGTGAAATGCACGGGGTAACGCTTTTAGACCACGTTATCGTTGCGGGCAAAAACGTTTTTAGTTATCACCATAGCGACGGTAAGTTAGATAAAATTAAACAAGATTCAAGATTAAACGCCGTTTTCGGCAATCGAAGGAGTTAATATGGCAAAAGTTAGAACACGTTTCGCACCTAGCCCCACGGGCTATTTACACATAGGCGGATTAAGAACGGCTCTCTACGGCTTTCTTTATTCAAAAATGAAAGGTGGCGACTTTATTTTAAGAATTGAAGACACCGACACGGCAAGATACGTTGACGGGAGCGTTCAAATTATTTACGACACGATGCGTGATTCGGGCATTATGTACGACGAAGGCCCTGACGTGGGCGGTGATTTTGGACCGTACGTTCAAAGTGAAAGAAAGTCTATTTACACTGAGTACGCTAAAAAGTTAGTAGAACTCGGTGGTGCGTATTATTGTTTCTGCACGCCCGAAAGAATTGAAACGCTTAAAGACGACGTTGGCAATATGCGTTATGACAAGCATTGCTTAAATCTTTCTAAAGAAGAAATCCAAGCGAAAATCGACGCAGGCGAGCCTTACGTTATTCGTCAAAACGTCCCAGCGGAAGGTACGGGGACTTATCAAGACCTTGTTTACGGGGAAATTAGCGTAGATTACAAGGATATTGAAGACGGTATTTTGATTAAAAGCGACGGTATGCCCACTTACAATTTTGCAAACGTTATCGACGACCATTTGATGGGTATTACGCACGTTATCCGTGGTATTGAATACTTGTCTTCTACCCCCAAATATAATCTTATGTACGACGCATACGGTTGGGAAAGACCTGTTTACATTCACTTACCCCCTATCATGAAAGACGCTCAACGTAAACTTTCAAAGCGTAACGGCGACGCAAGTTACGAAGACTTCGTTAAGAAAGGGTACGTTAAAGAATCTATCGTAAACTACATTGCTCTTCTCGGTTGGAGTCCAAAAGGCAATACTGAAAAGATGAGTTTACAAGAATTGATTGAAAACTTTTCGCTTGAAGGTATCGGCAAATCCCCCGCTATCTTTGACGAAACCAAAATGAAGTGGTTGTCAGGCGAATATATTAAAGAAATGTCTTACGAAGAATTTAAGGCGCGCGCATACGAATTCTTAAAGGACAGCAAAGCGTACGGCAAGTACGATGAAGATAAACTTTTGGCGTTGTCTAAAGGTAGAGTTCAAATCTTCTCTGAAATTGCTGAAAAGGTTGACTTCTTGGAAGAATTTGCCGAATACGACCTTGCTCTTTTTGAAAATCAAAAGCAAAAATCAAGCAAAGACCTTGCAAAAGAAATATTGCCAAAGATAAAAGAAGTTTTGTCAAACGTTTCAGAATGGAACAATTCGGCGTTGTTTGCAACCCTAGTTGAACTTGCGCAAAGTTTAGAAATTAAAAAGCAAGCACTTCTTTGGATTATGAGAATTGCAATCACCGGTAAAGAATCAACCGCCGGTGGCGCAACCGAAGTGGCAGATATTCTAGGCAAAGAAAAAACGCTTGAAAGAATTGATTTTTCTATGAATTTGTTAAAATAAAGTAATAAAAGCAAACGAATTAGCAATATAACAAGATTAGAACAAACCAAACGTTATATAAAGCAAATCGTTATAGCAAAATAAAACCCCGCCAAAATTTTGGGCGGGGTTTGTTATAAAAAAATAAATTTTACAATATAATATTTTAACAACTAAACAGCAGGCGATATATTCGTTTGGCTTTGCGGTGCATCTTGTTGTAAAGTGGCTAGCGACTTGCCAAAAGAACTGATATATTTTTCAATACCTTTTGAAATTGTTTCCGCCATTTTATAAACAAGGTTTAACCTAGTAAGATTGAAAAGGTGCGTGTTTTGCAAAGATTTTGCCGCAACAACTGCGATTATGCTTAAATCCCCCACCACGCCAAGATTTTTATTTACGCCAAGACCGGGTTTTAGGCCTTTGTTGCAAACTTTAATCAATCCTATATCGTCCGCATTGCCAACGGCGGCGTCAATTGCAATCGTAATCGTGTTGGGGTGCATTTGTTTTAAGTGAGTGCCGGCGTATTCAACTTCTTTTGCGGTAATAGGAAAGTTAAGAGTGCCGTAAACGAAAGATTTTGCTCCGCGTGATTTCAGCATTGTGCCAACGAGCGGACCTAAACTGTCGCCGAGAACAAGGTCGCTACCTATGCAAATAAAAATAGGGCGTTTCGTGTTTTGATTTAGTTCTTTAAGTGCTTGCGAAATCCCGTCGGATGCGTGTTTGTTGAAGGTGGAAAAAGAAAAATTATTGTTAGTCATTTGTCACTCCTGAGTTTTTTTGTAGTATGCCCATTTTTTGCAAAAATAAACTAAAAATTAAACTAATTAAGCGTATTTCTTGCATTTTGTGCAAAAGTATGTTATTATATATTTACAACTAAAATTTTATTTGAAGGTTTGTTGCAATCTGTGTTTTGAATGGTTGCACTTATTTTTTCTAGATTCTTGGTCATAATTTAATAAATACTATATGATAGTGAATAAAAATTATAAATACTTGCAAAGGAGAAGAATATATGGGCAATTTGCTTGCGGCAAGTATGCCGCTCATTGTTGACGTAGTGGGAATTGTTTTCATTTTAATCTTTGCCATCAAAGGTATGCGCGAAGGTTTTGGACAAATATTTTTCGCAACGTTCGGCACGATTATTTGCTTAGTTTTATCAGTTTTGCTGTGTTCATCGGTTGCGAATTTCTTACAAGCGCAGTTTGGGCTAGCTACAATGGTTTCTGAAAAACTTCAAGGCTCGCTGTCCGGCGTGTTTGGCGAAGAAGTTTTGTCTGCAACACTAGAAGGCGTGAGTGCGGAAATGTTAAAAGAATTAAACGTTAACGTTTTTTTACAAAAAATTATTTTAAGCGTGGCGGAAAGCTCTACGCTTCCCCCAGAAACAACGTTGGCTGACGTTATATTTCCAACTCTTGCGTTTTATGCAGTGATGATTTGCAGTGCAATATTATTGTTCATCATCTTAAAAATCATAATTAAACTGCTTAGCGCTGGCGCGGAAAGATTGCGCTCGGTAGTTGCGGTTGCAGCGTTGGATGAGTTTTTAGGGTTTGTGCTCGGCTTAATCGGTGGCATTATTTATCTTGAACTTATTATTATGCTTATGAACGTTATTCCGCTTGAAGCAGTTCAAAACGTTTGCAACGCTATTGCGGAAACGAGTGTAATCGGTAAAATTCACGGGGTTGTTCAAAGCATCTTAGGGGCGTTATCTTCAGGTGCGATAGGCGAATTCTTGAAAGGAATCGCGGGTTAACATTGTGTAAAGAAATAAAGTTCTGTGAACACATTACATAAGTTACCAAAAAGTAAGAACAATATGGCGTATTCAATAATTGAAGAGTAGTCATATCAAAACAAAAAGAAAATAAATAAAATTAAAAGCGACAAGGTTTATGGAGTTCCTATTAGGGAATTTTTATCCAAAATAAAAGTATAGCACACTATACTTCACTAAAAGTGAAACGTAGTGTGCTTTTCTTATCCACAAAATTAAATATTATTAGTTATATTATTAGCCTTGTGGCTAAAAGTGATATGCCGTTGGCGTGATATTTTGGCTGTGCCAAAGTTATATTAAATAAATTCTTAACTTGCCGTAAGGCAAATATAACTGCGTAGCAATATAACCTGTCGTTAGACAAATATCACAAATCCGCTTGCGGATTTATTTAGTTGCCGAATCCCTTGTAGGGACTCGGCTTTCCTTGTCGCTTTTTTACATTGACATGTTCATGGTGGCATAGAAGTATAAGACGAACAAATTTAAGCAATAAAGAAATTTCTTGTGTGTGTGTTTGTAGTTATGGTGTATGGATGGTTGTTTTGGGCGGCAGCAACAAGCATGTTCTGACAATGCCGTACGTTTTGTAAAAAATCTTTATTAACAAATGCAAAAGGCGCAGGTAATATCAAGAAATTAGCAAGCTTAAAACTAACAGTTGCCCATGCGCTATAATAATGCAGCAGAGAAGTCAAGCGCCAAACATTATCAAGAGGCGCCAATATTAAAACAATAATTCTTAAAATTAAGCAAGAAAAATTTTGCACAAAAAATCACCTGCGTTGTGTTTTAACGCAATTCTAAACAAGGCTGATGTTGCGCAAAGTGCAATTTTAAACACAATTAAAACGCCTAAAAGCTTGCCGAGAACAAATTTTTTTATATTTTAACTATTTCAGCTGCGGGAATCAAATGTTTTTAGCAATATTCTCTCGCCGAACGCGCTTTTTGGATTGCAAAAACATATTGCAACGTTAATACAGAAAAGCACGAAAAAACCGACAAAAATCAGGAAAAACGCATCAAAAAAATCGAAAAACAATAAAATACGCAAAAAAACACACCAAAACGGCTAAATTGTTTAGCAAATAGTTGCTTTTTGTTGATTTCTTGTTGTTTCACGTGAAACATGAGCCTCGCAATAAAAATAATTGTTTCACGTGGAACAATATTGGAAAGCGTGTTAATGGTCGAAGTTTCACGTGAAACAATAAGGGTTGGTTCAAAATGTTGATAACTCTGCAAAACAGCCGTTTTCTGACAAAAAACGATGTGGCGCCAAAATATTTTTGAAATAATTGTTAATAACTTGCTAGTTATTAACAATGCAATCGTTCTCTTGTTAATTTGCGGTGAGCTTTTTGTGGTGCTATGTGTGCAATTTGCTTTGTGAAATTTGCAAAAAGCTATGCAAGTGTAAAAATTTGCAATTATTATCATTTGTTCGTGGTTGCTGTTAAAGTTCGGTGTCTTTTTTGAAAAGGCTATTTGTTATTTTTTTGGTAAATTGACGTTCGTTTCTCTCGGAATGACCTTTATAATTTTCTGGAAAATTTTTTCGCCATTCCGTCTCAGCCCGTTAAAATGACAATTTTTTATCAGTTAAAAAGGGCGAAGTTGACGTTGCTTTGATTGTTTTTGTACGTGTGTGTTTTGGTAGATTTATATTGCGATAGGTGTTGCCTTGATTTTTTATAGTGTTGAACTGGCGTGTTTTAACTAATTTTTTTGTAAAATGCGCGTTCGTTGTGAGTTTTTGGATGTGTACGATGTGCGTCTTAAATATGTGTTTTTTTGCGCATCGTAGCTTTGTTTGTTGCGTAAAAAGCGCTCATTTAAGTGTTTTTTTGCGTTTAAAAAGAGAATGGTGCCAAAATAAAATTTTAAATTTGTTATCAATATATTTTTTGCGCTATATAGTCGCGAGTGTTTTGCGCCAAGCTTTGGTTGATGCGCTCAAGTGTGCGTCTTGCTTGCTTTTTGTATGTGGCAAAGGGGATAGAAAAATTACAAAAGTTTTTAATAAGAATTTACAATCTATTTTGGATATGTAAATATGGTGATGAAAGCCATTGCTTGCTTTTCTTATACTTTTCTTGGCAAAATATTATGTTTATCGTTAGTAGTTCGTTGCTCACGGTTCGGTGTTGTGTTTTTGTTTAAGAGTTTTAAGACATACGTAAAAATTCGCGATTTTTAAGCGTTAGGTTAAAATTAGTATAGGCGTCCATGCAATGAAAAAAATTTACAGTAAAAATAAACTTTTTGCTTTGTGAAAACGCATTAGTTTTTGTTTGAAATTGAATAAAAATACTTAATAACGCATAAAAACAAAGGTGGCGCAAAAAATCTGGAAAGAATTGCCAAAATCAATAAAAAAATATTGAAAAAACATAAAAATCTTGCACAAATTGTTGCCTTTTTTCTATTTATAATGTATAATGAAATGGCTAATAATCGGAGCATAGCCTAATTTACGAGGTTTACTACTAAAAAAGCGCCTAAAGTTCAAGTTTTTTTTAATTTTTATTGCGTATAATTATTGTAGAGACTCAAGAGTAAAAAAGGAGAAATAGGCATTGAAGACAAAAAAACCAAGTTTAATTTGGATAGTACTCGGAGTAATCGTGTTGCTTATCGGTGCGCTTTCGTTTGCGAACTGTTTGAACGCGAGAACTGAAGTTGATTATTCGGATTTTAGAACGATTATAACGACGGCAAGTAATGCTGAACTTGACAAAGCGCAAATCGAAGGTAGTTCTGCAAAAGGCATTGCTGACGACTTAAAGAGAAACACGAGTTATACGAAAGTGAGCGTTGAAAACGTTTTGTTTGACGGCTACGTTGTAACTTTTGACCTAGTGTTAAAAAATGGCGAAACAAGTCTTGCAACTATCGGTTATACGACTAATTATTCAAGGCAAAACGCAGAAGAAATAGAAGTGCTTTTGCAAGATGCAAGTATTTCGTACACCTATACCGACCCGAACGCGGGTTCTATTTGGTCGTCGCTTTTACCGCTTGCAGGTTGCGTAGTTATCGCAGTTGTATTCTTTATCATAATGATGCAAACGCAAGGCGGAACGAAGAGCGCAATGAATTTTGCAAAAACCAACGCGCGCGTTAACAAGGACCTTAAAGTTAGATTTACCGACGTTGCTGGTGCGGAAGAAGAAAAAGCCGAGCTTGCGGAAGTGGTGGATTTCTTGAAAAGCCCCAAAAAGTTTTCGGAAGTTGGTGCAAGGATTCCCAAGGGCGTGCTTTTAGTAGGGCCTCCCGGAACGGGTAAAACGCTTTTTGCAAAGGCAGTTGCCGGTGAAGCAGGCGTGCCGTTCTTCTCAATCAGCGGTTCTGACTTCGTTGAAATGTTCGTCGGCGTAGGTGCGTCAAGGGTAAGAGATTTGTTTGACGTTGCAAAAAAGAGTATGCCGTGTATCGTGTTCATTGATGAAATTGACGCGGTAGGTCGTCAACGCGGAACGGGTATGGGTGGCGGACACGACGAAAGAGAACAAACGCTCAACCAACTTTTGGTTCAAATGGACGGTTTTGAAAGTAACGACGGAATTATCGTTATGGCAGCAACCAACCGTGCGGATATTCTCGACCCCGCGCTTTTGCGTCCGGGTAGATTTGATAGGCAAATTTACGTTAACGCACCTGACGTTCGTGGTAGAGAAGCCATTTTGAAAGTTCACGCAAGAAATAAAACGTTTTCGTCTGACGTTAATTTTAAGACGGTTGCTAGAATGACGAGTGGTTTTTCGGGTGCGGACCTTGAAAACCTTTTGAACGAAGCGGCTATACTCGCAGCAAGAGCGGATAGAAAATACATTAACAATAAAGACCTTTACGAAGGTATTAATAAAGTGCTTATGGGCCCGCAGAAAAAGAGCAGGCTCGTTACCGAAACGGATAAGAGAATTACCGCTTACCACGAAGCGGGGCACGCGATACTTGCAAGATTGTTGCCTAACTGCGACCCCGTGCACGAAGTTTCAATTATTCCCCGTGGTCAGGCGGCAGGTTATACTATGACTCGCCCCGATAACGACGACAACCACTTAACCAAAGCAAAATTGCTTGACGATATCGTTATGACGCTTGGCGGTAGGGTTGCGGAAGAACTTATCATTAAAGATATTTCCGCAGGTGCGTCGGGCGATATTCAAATGGTAACCAAGCGCGCAAGGCTTATGGTAACCGAATGGGGTATGAGCGAAAAGGTTGGACCTATATCGTACGGCTCGGATAAAGAAGTGTTTATCGGTAGAGATATGGCGTCGCACGTTTCTTATAGTGAACAAACCGCAGCGACGATTGACCAAGAAATCAAAGAGATTGTTGAAGGCGGATTAATTAGGGCAAGAAAACTTCTTTCGGAAAACAAGCATTTGCTTGATAATATGGCAAGGCTTTTGGTCGAAAGGGAAACTATTTTCACCGAAGAAGTCGATATGCTTATGGAAGGCAAAAGCGTTGAAGAAATTATGCAGTTTATGGATGATAACGAACGCACGCTTGCCGAAAATCCCTTTAATAGAAGGGGTGCTGAAAGCATAATCGTTCCCGAAAAGTCGCAAGAGAAAGTAGAAGCGCAAACGGAAGAAAAAGCGGAAGAACAAATTGAAGAAACAATTTCTGAACAAGATTCGACTGCTGAAAATGAAGATAAAAAAGACTAAATTTACCATATAAAGCAAGAGCAACTAGTGATAGGAGAATACTATGGGAAAAATCATTGCTTTTTCAAACCAAAAAGGTGGCGTTGGTAAAACGACGACTTGTGTTAATTTATCGGCGTATTTAGCGACTAAAGGATACAAAGTTTTAGTTGTTGACTTGGACCCACAAGGTAACGCAACCAGCGGTTTGGGCTTCGTTAAAAGTGAAATAAAAAGTTCGGTTTACAACGTAATGGTTGATGAAATGCCCGTTGAAGACGCTGTCGTTAAAACTTGCGTTGAAGGGTTAGACATTTTGCCGTCAAATATAGATTTGGCGGGTGCCGAAGTTGAATTAGTTTACATAAAAGATAGAGAGCACGTTTTAGCAAAGGTTTTAGAAAAGGCACGCAAGAGTTACGATTTCATTACGATAGACTGTCCCCCGTCGCTTGGGCTTTTAACGATTAACGCGCTTGCAAGTGCAGACACGGTAATTATTCCTATACAAAGTGAATACTACGCACTTGAAGGATTAAGCCAACTAATGAATACAATTAAGTTGGTGGTAAAACATCTTAATCCTTCGCTTAAGATAGAAGGCGTTGTTTTGACAATGAGTGATAATAGAGCGATTATTTCCCGTCAGATTTCTGCGGAAATAAAAAAGTTTTTTGGAAAGAGAGTTTTTGAAACGGCAATTCCAAGGAACATCCGCCTAGCGGAAGCTCCTAGCCACGGAGTGCCTATAATGTTGCACGATACAAAGTGCTCGGGCGCAAAGGCGTACGCGTCGCTTACCGATGAGTTTTTGGCAAGACAACCCGCTAAAAAGAATTAGATGAAAAACGGAGAAATTTAAGATGAAACCAAACAGAGGATTAGGCAAGGGGTTGTCGGCGCTGTTTTCCGAAACGGAAGAAGATTACGGAAAGAGCTTGCTTTTTGATGAAGAACCCGTTGCAAAAGGCGAAGGGGTTACGGAAATAGACGTTTCGTTGATATTTGCAAACCCAAATCAGCCAAGAAAGGTTTTTGATGAAGACGCATTAAACGAACTTGCAGCGTCGATTTCAAAACACGGCGTGATTATGCCGATTATCGTCAACAAAAGTGGCGATAGATATATGATTATTGCGGGTGAGCGTCGTTTCCGTGCAAGTAAGATTGCCGGGCTCAGCAAAGTCCCTGTAATCGTAAAGACTTATAACGAAAGGCAAATTAAAGAAATTTCGCTTATCGAAAACTTGCAAAGGGAAGACCTTAACCCTATTGAAGCGGCAACGGCAATGCGTTCGCTTATGGAAGATTACGGTATGACGCAAGAAGAACTTGCGGATAGAATAGGCAAGTCTAGACCGGCAATCGCAAATACGTTAAGGCTATTAAACCTTTCACAAGAAGTTATAAAAATGGTTGCCAACGGCAATCTTTCGGCAGGGCATGCAAGAACGCTCGTAGCAGTTCCGCAATACGACCAAGTAAAAATTGCAGAACAGGCGATTAAGGATGGCGTTTCGGTTCGTGAGATTGAAAAGCGAGTAAGAGATTATTTTAATCCGCCCGAAGAAAAAGCAAAGAAGAAAGTAAAAGTAGAGCTTTCAGCAGAACTCAAAGAATTAATCGTTGATATGCAAAGAGTTTTCGGTACGCGCGTCAACGCTATCGGGAACGACAAAAAGGGTAGAATTTATATCGACTACTATACTCGAGATGACTTGGATAGATTAAGTGAGTTGTTAGAGTATCTTAAAAATAACCAAATTAATAAATAATATATAATGTATAAAACAAAAAAGGAGAATGTGTATGGTTTGGATTTATGTATGGTTTGCAATAACGGTACTTTCGCTGATTATTGAACTTTGCACAAGCGACATGGTTGCAATTTGGTTCGTGGGTAGCGGGCTCGTTGCATTATTACTTGCGGTATTGAACGAAGTAGGTATTATGGCATTAGATTGGTATGTTCAAGTTGCCGTTTTCGTTATTCTTGCAGTAATATTATTGTTCATCTTTAATAGGATGATTGTTAAGTATTTGCGTAAAAAACGCGCACGCACTAATGCGGAGTCAGGCGTTGGTAGTGAACACTTGCTTTTGACAGATATAAGCATTGACCAACCCGGTACTATTCGTATCAACGGTTCAACTTGGTCAGTAATCACCGCTAACCCAGAAGAAAAAATCGCTGCGGGCAAAAAGGTTATTATTAAAGGTATTAAAGGCTCAAAATACATAGTTGTTGAAGCAAGAAAGAAACTTACTCAAAGAGAAAAACGTGCTGCGTTAAAGGCCGAAAAGAGAAAGGCTCGTAAAGAAAAACGTTTGGCAAAACGTAACGCTAGAAAGGCTAAGCGCGATGCAAAGAGAGCAATTAAGATTGCCAAGCGCGATGAAAAGAACGCAATTAAGCTTGCTAAGCGTAACGAAAAGTATGCTGTAAAGAAAGCAAAGAAAGACGCTAAGAAAGCAGTTAAATTAGAAAAGAAGAATGCTAAACAAGCTGCTAAACAAGCAAAGAAAGACGCTAAGAAAGCAGTTAAATTAGAAAAGAAGAATGCTAAACAAGCAAAGAAAGACGCCAAGAAAGCAGTTAAATTAGAAAAGAAGAATGCTAAACAAGCTGCTAAGCAAGCAAAGAAAGACGCCAAGAAAGCAGTTAAATTAGAAAAGAAGAATGCTAAACAAGCTGCTAAGCAAGCAAAGAAAGATGCTAAAAAGGCTGCAAAACAAGCAAAAGCTGATGCTAAAATGGCTACAAAATTGGCTAAGAAGGACGCTAAGAAAGCTAAACGTGATAAAAAGAAAGATATGCGTGTAAATAGTAAAGAAGACAAAAAAGCGACTCGCGCAGAAAAGAAAGCAAATAAAAAAACTTTGCGTGCAGAAAAGAAAGCTGCCAAGGAAGCTGCAAAAGACGCAAAGTTAACAAAGAAAGAAAGAGCTGCTAAAAAGGCTGCGAAAGAAGCGCAACTTGCAAAAGAAGCTGCTAAACTTGCAACGCAAAAAGAAGCAGAATTAGTAAAAGCTGCTAAACAAGCGGTGGCAACTGCTCTTGCTGCAAAAGAAGCTGCGTATGAAGCTGCAAAAAATGCTGCTGCGAAAGAAGCGCTTTCAAAATATTCTTATGAATCGTTCGTAATGGAAACTCTTCAAGATGCTGCTGTTAAGAGAGAAGAAGCAAGCATTGCGCAATTAAAGGCTGAAGCAACGGAAGCTGCAGTAATCGAAGAACGTTCAAGACTTGAAGCAAAAGAAGCCGCTGTTAAAGCAGAAGCTGTTGCATTCGAGGCAAAGGTTGAAGCATCAAGAGCTGCTGCTGACGAAGCATCACTTAGAGCAGAAAAGGCAAACTTGGCTGCTATTGAAGCGGCACTTAAAGCGGCTGCATACAAAAAGGCAGTTGAACCAAGTGAACCTATTCGCATTAAAAAGGAAAAAGTAGGTGTTTTCAAGAAAATGAAAAAGGCATTTAGCAGAAAAAAATCACCCGTTAAAGGCGAAAAGGAAGGTAAATAATTATGTTATTTATAATAATCGGAGCAGTTGTTGCAATATCATTAATTGTTATGCTTATCGTCGTTTCGTTCACACTTGTTCGTCAATCAACGGCAATCGTAATCGAACGTCTTGGTAAATTCCATAGAGTTTTGGGTAGAGGTATTCACTTCATTATTCCTATTATTGATAGACGTGTTTTACCCGTTACCAGTGTAAAAGCACCCGAAATCGTTTATGACACCAAACAAGCAGAAAATATTCCTGTTGTAAAGAATAAAATCGGTCGTATTGATATGTGGGTTACACACGACCTTCACTTGAACAATGGTATTATCGACCTAAAGGAAACTTATATTGACGTACCCCCACAAGCAGTTATTACAAAAGATAACGCCGTTGTAGAAGTTAATGCGGTTGTTTTCCTTCAAGTAACCGACCCCAAGAATTTCGTATACGGCGCAAGAGACCCGTTAGGTGCTGTTGGTCAACTTACCGTAACCACACTCCGTAATATTATCGGTGAACTCGAACTTGACGGTGCTCTTACTTCAAGAGAATATATCAACAAAAAACTTTGTTATACCCTTGACGAAGCGGCAGACGCTTGGGGGCTTAAGATTATGCGTGTAGAAGTTCAAGATATCGACACGCCGATCGACATTCAAGAAGCAATGCATAAACAAATGATTGCTGAACGTAAACGTCGTGCAACCATCTTGGAGGCAGAAGGTGAACGCCAAGCAGAAATCTTAAAGGCTGAAGGTAGAGCAAAGGCTATCCAAATGATTAATGATGCTCATCCTAGTGCTGAATACCTTACGCTTGAAGGTTATAAGGCGGTTAAAGATTTGGCTGACGGTCAAGCAACTAAAATTGTTGTACCTAGTGAAATCCAAAATATTTCAGGTCTTCTTGCAGGGCTTAAAGCAGTTGTTTCAGAAGGGGCTGCTGCAAAAAACCCTGAAGCATAAATTCAAAACAACACATACAAATAAGAAAGGGCGAATTTTTCGCCCTTTTGTGTTAATTTTTAAAAAACTATTTATAGAGTTTTACTTAAGTTAACAATATACAAACACTTATATGTTAGAATTTAGAAAATTAGGAAAAAATGTTGAAATATTAAAAGACTTTTTACCAAAGGCTGAAATATCTTTTTGTGATATTTCTTTGGGGATAAAGTATATGTGGCGTGACGACTTCGTTATAGAATACGCTATTTTTAACGATACGATTATCATGAAAGAAACTACGCCCGAATACGCAAACGCCTTTTATTACCCTATCGGTGCGGACGTTAACGGGGCGTTAGTTCAAATCGAAGAGTATGCAAAACACAAAAATATCCCCCTAAAGTTTTGTTGCTTAGATAACTTTACCGTTGCAAAATTATCTAACCGTTATAGCGCAGTAAGTATCAGCAACGATAGAAACTGGAGCGATTATATTTACGACGCCGAAAAATTCAAAACTTATTCGGGTAAAAAATTTAGCGGGCAAAGAAACCACGTAAACAAATTCAAAAGGCTTTACCCCGATTATAAATTTAAGGTCATTGAAAAGCAAGATTTTCCTAGAATTCAAACTTTTCTAAACGAGTTCTCTAGCAAGAACGAATTTATGGCGTGGACTGAAGAAATTGAACAGCGCAAGGTTTTTGACCTTGTTGAAAGTATGTTTGATTTGCAACAAGTTGGCGGACTGATTGAAATTGACGGAAAGGTGGTTGCTTTTTCGCTTGGCGAAGTGGTTAACGGCGTATTAATCGTTCATATTGAAAAGGCGCTCAAAAGTTACGAAGGCGTATACCCGACTATGGCACAAGAGTTTGCACGCGCTTTTGCGGGTGATAAAATCAAACTTATCAATCGTGAAGAAGACTGCGGGGACGAAGGCTTGCGCATTTCAAAGTTGCAATATCAGCCTATAGAAGTAAAAGAAAAGAACTTTATGCTCGTGCATACGCTATTTGATAGCATCGTTCCGCCCGTAAATATTCAAACCGAGCGTTTGACCGTTTCGGAAATATTGCCGTCCGACGCAAAAGATTACCAACGACTTTATTTGGACGACGAGTTGAATAAGTGGTGGGGGTATGATTATCGTGGGGCAATTTTCAGCTCCGCATGTACGGGAGTGCTTTTCGGAAACCTCATCGTTTTTCCATTCACTCCACTCATGCTCGTGAGCAAGACGCTCTTCGGTGTGAGTGGGATCGTTTTTACAAATACGAATTTCCTTTGTTGCATCGTTTTCATTGGGAGTCCACTCGCCCCAATCGTGACCTGTTGCGGGGATCTCCTCGGTATAAGAATGTGTACATTCGTCTGCGATACAGGTATAAGTCTTAACGCCGGGGGTCAGACATGTCGGCTCGGTGGT
>JAZRNE010000037.1:0-91986 GCA_045648045.1 Christensenellaceae bacterium | reverse complement strand
CTATTAATTAGCCTTAGTGTAAGCAAGCAAACCACCTGCTTTAAGTATATCTTTTTGGCGTTCGGTAAATTTAGCGTCAAGCATATATTCTTTGTTCTTGGTAAGATTTTTAAGAACGATTGCGCCTTTATCCATACCGTTAAACACGTCTGATAAAACCAACTTATCGCCTTGTTCAATATCGTCGTAATCGTTTACGTTAGCAAAAATTAACGGAACGATACCTGCGTTGATAAGGTTTGCAACGTGGATACGCGCAAAACTCTTAACGATAACTGCCTTTACGCCCAAATACAATGGAACGAGTGCGGCGTGTTCACGAGAAGAACCTTGACCGTAGTTATCACCACCAACGATAACGCTTGTTTTTAGGCTTAACGCCCTTTCACAATAACCTTCGTCAACTACCGAGAAACAGAATTTAGAAAGGAATGGTATGTTTGAACGGTAAGGAAGAATTTTTGCACCTGCGGGCATAATGTGGTCGGTCGTAATATTGTCGCCAACCTTTAAGCCAACGGTAACTTCAATTTGATTTTCAAGCGGATAAGTTTTGGGGAAAGGTTTAATATTCGGGCCACGAACGACTTGTAAATCCTTCGCCGTTTCTTCATCAGCGGGCGCAACTACTGCGCTATCGTCAATAAAGAATTTATCAACTTTTTCAATTTCGGGCATATCGCCAAGCAATCTTGGGTCGGTTATTTCACCCGTCAAAGCAGCCGCTACCGCAGTTTCGGGCGAAACTAAATATACGCCTGCGTCTTTAGTTCCACTTCTACCTAAGAAGTTGCGGTTAAACGTTCTTAAACTTACGCCAGCCGAGTTTGGTGAAAAACCCATACCGATACAAGGACCGCACGCGCATTCTAAAATTCTTGCGCCCGATGCGATAATATCGTTGAGTGCACCCGACGCTGAAAGCATAGATAAAACTTGCTTTGAGCCGGGCGAAACTGATAAACTTACGCTTTCGGTAATCTTTTTACCTTTAAGTAACGCTGCAACTTTCATCAAATCTTGAAGTGATGAGTTTGTGCAAGAGCCTATGCAAACTTGGTTAACCTTCGTGCCTTTGAGTGAAGAAACTTTTACCACGTTGTCAGGACTGTGCGGACATGCAATAAGCGGTTCTAATTCACTCAAATTGATATCTATAATTCTATCGTAAACTGCGTCCTTATCAGATTCTAACGGAATATAATCTTCGGCTCTACCTTGCGCCGTCAAAAATTCAAGCGTTATTTCGTCTGACGGGAAAATCGAAGTGGTTGCGCCGAGTTCTGTGCCCATGTTAGTGATGGTTGCTCTTTCGGGAACTGAAAGCGTTTTAACACCTTCGCCACCCCATTCGATAATATTACCAACACCGCCTTTAACTGATAAAATTCTTAAAATTTCTAAACTTACGTCCTTTGCGGTTACGAAAGGATTGAGTTTGCCAGTTAGGTTAACTTTAACCATTTTCGGCATGGTAATGTGATATGCACCACCGCCCATTGCAACTGCAACGTCAAGTCCGCCCGCGCCGAACGCAAGCATACCTATACCGCCGCCCGTAGGGGTATGGCTATCCGAACCGATAAGCGTTTTGCCAGGTTTACCAAAGCGTTCAAGATGAACTTGGTGGCAAATTCCGTTACCGGGGCGCGAAAAGTAAATTCCGTGTTTTTTAGCAACCGATTGAATATAAATATGGTCGTCTGCATTTTCAAAACCACATTGAAGCGTGTTGTGGTCAATGTACGCAACCGAGCGTTCGGTTTTAACGCGTTCAAGCCCCATAGTTTCAAATTCAAGATACGCCATAGTACCGGTAGCGTCTTGCGTAAGAGTTTGGTCAATTTTTACGGCAATTTCTTTGCCGGCAATCATTTCACCTGAAACCAAGTGTTCTTTAATAATTTTTTGCGCAATAGTAAGACCCATTTTAACTTAACCTCGTAATATTTTCTTTTGCGTTTTTAACGTGTTCCAACATAAGTTTTTCGGCAAGCGCACCGTCGCGGGCAAGAATAGCGTTAAAAATTTCTCTATGTTCTTTAAGCGCCTTATCCGCCCTTTCGCTGTCCGCAAGCGAATTTTTCCTTGAAAGTTGCACCTTTCTATGAAGACTTAAAAGTATATCTTCGTAAACGGCGCTACCCGTGTTTTTATAAATAAACTCGTGAAATCTTGAATCAGCAGCCTTAACCTTATCGTCGTCGTGCTTTTTTGAATAAAACTCGTGCAAGTCAACCGCATCGCGCAGTTGCTCAATAGCGTCGTCAGAGATATTTTCCGCACAAAGTCTTGCAGATATAGGTTCGATTTTAATTCGGATATCGTAAATATCCATAATATCTTCTTTAGAAATACCTATAACCTTATGCCCCCTAGAAGTTTCTTTAATCAAGTTTTCTTGCTCTAATCTTCTAAGCGCTTCCCTAACCGGAGTTCTTGACACGTTAAGTGCGGTTGATAATTCGATTTCGGTTATAATTTCACCCCTTTTGTAAACGCCGGTTAAAATATCGTTTTCCAACTTGAAAAACACCGCGTCTGCACGAGAAGTAAATTTAATTTCCGTCATTTTAACACTCCTTAAGGTCAGAATATTTTTCTACCAACGAAACGATTTCGTGCGTACAAATAGGAGTTTGTCTTTCGTTTTCGTATTCAGCGTCAACCCATTCTTTAATTTTACGAACAAGGTCGCTTTGTTTATTAACTTCTTTAGCCGTGCCGTTCAATTTATAGTGAGAGTTAATCCAGTAAGCAATACCTGCAAGACCAGAAGTCTTTGAAATGGTAACGGTTGCGGGGCGGTTAAGAATTTTATCAGTATTGAAAATATTGTAAATTTCTTCGTCCTTAAGCAAGCCGTCAGCGTGAATACCTGCTCTAGTTTGGTTAAAGTTATCGCCAACGAAGGGAGTTTGTGGGGGAATAACGTAACCCATTTCTTTCCTGAAATAATCTTTAATTTCAGTAATAACGGTCGGGTCCATACCGTCAAACGAACCGCGAAGCGACGCATATTCCATAACCATTGCTTCAAGCGGAATATTACCCGTTCTTTCGCCGATACCTAAAAGTGAACAGTTTACCGCACTTGCGCCGTAAAGCCATGCACAACTTGCGTTTGAAACTGCCTTATAGAAGTCGTTATGTCCGTGCCATTCGATTTGTTCACTTGGAATTGAAGAATATTTTTTAATACCGTAAATAATTCCCGGAACGCTTCTAGGAAGCGCTGCTTCAGAGAACGGAATACCGTAACCTAAAGTATCGCACGCACGAATTTTAACGGGCATATCGTATTCTAATGAAAGTTCGTGCAATTCGTTAATGAACGGAACTACGAACCCGTAGAAGTCTGCCCTAGTAATATCTTCAAAATGGCAACGCGGAATAATACCTTCGTCGAAAGCCGATTTTACGATTGACAAATAATGTTCAAGCGCTTGCTTTCTAGTCATTTTGAGTTTTTTGAAAATGTGATAGTCCGAACAACTTACCAAGATACCCGTTTCTTTAATGCCCATTTCTTTAACGAGTTTAAAGTCTTCTTTAGTCGCTCTAATCCACGAAGTAATTTCGGGGAATTTTAACCCTAACTCACGGCACTTGTCAAGCGCTTCACGGTCTTTTTTAGAATAAATAAAGAATTCGGTTTGACGAATAATACCGTTTGGCCCGCCAAGTTTACTCATCAATTTATACAAGTGAACGATTTGCTCAACCGTGTAAGGTTCAACCGATTGTTGCCCGTCACGCATCGAAGTATCGGTAATCCAAATGTTTTCAGGCATGTCCATAGGCACTCTACGGTGGTTAAATACTACCTTCGGCACTTCTTCATACGGATAAAAATCTCTAAACAAGTTGGGTTCAGCAATATCTTGTAACGAGAATTTATAAGTTTCTTGTTCTAATAAGTTCGTTTTTTCTGATTTATATAGCATTGTTTTTCCTCCTGTTTATTATCAGTTTGTATGCTTGTATACAATTATACATATATACCGCAATCCTGTCAACTTTTTTTGTAAACTTTTTTTAACAATATATAAAATATATAATTTTTTAACTAGAAAAAGCGCGCCGTTATTCTTCTAGAACGACCATAAGACCGTAAAATAAGTAATCAACACCGTTTTTTGACAGTATTTTTTGTGGTGAAACGCCCGCTTTTTGCGCAAGGCTTTCAGCCGTTTCAAATGGTTTAATTTTATACGCGCCGTTTAGGTTTTTACAAATTAACAACAAATCACCTTGAGAAATTTCTTTTTTAAGGTTGTTATCGGCAATTATTCTATTTGCCGAAAGATTGAATTTTTGTGCTAGCGATAAAACGCTTTCCCCCGCCTGCACTCTATAAAAAAACTTTTCCATAACAATACAATAATATTTAGCGCCGTTTACGAATAGAATACTTTAGGTTACTTTTTATTCGGAGATTAGTTTTGAAAAGTTTTTTTAAGACGGTTGCAATAGTTACGGTTTTTTCTACTTGCGAAAAGTTTTTAGGTTTTTTATATAGAATTTTTTTGTCTAGAACAATCGGCGCTGAAGGAATAGGCGTTTATCAAGTTGCGCTTTCAGTTTTTGCTTTGCTTTTGACGCTGTGTTGCTCGGGTACGCCTATCACGGTTTCACGCTTGATGACAAAATACCGTGCTGAAAACCAACAAAAAAGTGCGCAAAAAGTTATTTCCGCAGGCGTTTTGTTTACGCTATTTTTAGCGACTTTTATCTGTGCAATATTTTTTATTTTTAAGAGTAAGTTAAGTTTTATTTTTTCGGATAGCCGTGCCGAAAAAGTTTTTTACGCAATTTTACCCGCTTTGATTTTCACTTCGGTTTACGCCGTTTTTCGCGGTGTGTTTTGGGGCAACAAAGACTTTTTACCGTATAGCATAATTGAACTTCTTGAAGAACTTTGCATGATAGTCGTTGGAATTGCGCTTATAAGTTTTTCAACCAACGTTATGAGTGGCACTTTTTCCGCAGGAATTGCCGTTTTGGTTTCTTACGCCTTTTCTTTTTCGTTAGCGATAATAGTCTTCTTTTTAAGAAAAAACAAAATAGTCAATCCAAAAGGGCAACTAAAACCCCTTTTATCGTCCGCTATGCCCATTACCGCTATGCGCACGGCAAACTCTTTTTCAAATTCGTTAGTATCAATAGTGTTGCCGATAAGATTAATTTCCGCAGGCTACACCAACGCCCAAGCAATGAGCGCGTTCGGCTCTGCATTAGGGCAAGCCTTGCCACTTTTATTCACACCCACTTCGCTAATTAGCGCGTTCACTTTGGTGTTAGTGCCCGAAATTTCTGAAAATTTTTACAAGAAAAACCACGCCTATCTAAAACAAGATATCGAAAAAGCGCTTAAATTTACCATATTTTTAACGAGCATATTCGTGCCCGTTTTTACCGTTTGTGGGGTTGAAATAGGAATTATGGTTTTTGGTGGACACACTTGCGGTGAGTTTTTGACCGTTAGCGCCTTTTTAATGTTGTTTATGGGACTTTCAGGCATAACTACTAGTATTCTCAACTCTATGGGGTTTGAACATAAAACCTTGCTTTATTGCATAATAAGCGGACTGTTATTACTTGCTTGCGTTTGGGTTTTGCCAAAGTTTATGGGCATATACGCGCTGTTCTTCGGACTTTTGTTTTTGCACGGATTAACAACCGTGCTCAACCTAATTTTGATTAATAAAAGTTGCAAATTAAAACCTTCTTATATCAAATTTACTCTTTGTGCGGTTGGATTTTGCCTGCCAACCATTTTGTTCGGGTTTATGCTTGAAAAGTTGCTTTTACCATGTTTAGGTGGCGTTTTAACATTATTCGTTTGCTCGTTTTTAATGGTCGTTTTCCACGCACTTTTGTTTTTAGGTTTTAACCTTGTTTCTATAGACTTTATAAAAAGCAAAATTTTCGTAAAGAAAAAGTCCGTAGGCGTACGCCCACGAACTTAAAATGCAACTTCTACTAAACAATATGCTACATAAACGGCGCAAATAATTGCATAAACCCTGCCTTTACTCTACTTAAAAGACTATTTCTGCGCCTTGACTCCGCCGTGATTTTAGTGCCGTTACTAAAACTTTCTTCAAAGTCTTTTTTAACCGCAAATAGAAACTTTTTATCGTTTGTATAAACACCGCATTCAAACTGCTGATAAAAACTTCTTAAATCAACGTTAACCGAGCCTAGCGCAACGCTATGCTCACTCATAACGACTTTTGCGTGCACGAATGAACGGTTCATAGTATAAACTTTAACGCCGTAATCCAACAGTTTTTCGGCGTTATTTCTAGTTACCGAGTACACGAAAGTTTTATCGGGAATTTCGGGCAAAATTATTCTTACGTCTACCCCCGAAAGCGCCTTATTTGTAAGCAAATTACTGAACCCGTCGTCAATAACGAAATACGGCGTCATTATATACACGAACTCGCTTGCGCTGGAAATTATATTTTCATACGCCCCACGCCCGACTGCGTGCTCGTAGTCAAAACCGTCTACATACGGCACGACGACGCTTTTGCTACTAACTTTTTCATACTTATTTAAAAAGATTGAATAGTCTTCACGAATGCCCGTAACGAACTCCCATTGTCTTAAAAAGAAAAGTGTTAAACTATCTACGGCACTTCCGGAAATCTTAACGCCAACGTCTTTCCAGTAACCGTTCATTCGTTTTAAGTTAGCGTATTCATCGGCAAGATTGCATCCGCCCGTATAACCCTTAACCCCGTCCACAACGACGATTTTTCTATGGTCGCGGTAATTCATTCTTGCCAAAACGAAGGGCAAAAATCTATTAAACGGGGCAATCTTTATTCCTGCTTTTTTGAGTTTTTTGATTGCGCGCACGGATAGCGCACCTTTACACCCTAAATCATCATAAATCAATCTAACTTCTAAGCCGTCTTTAACCTTTTTACAAAGTAGATTATAAAAGCGGTCGAACAAAATACCGTCTTGCACGATAAAAAACTCTAAAAACACGAATTCTTTTGAACTTTCTATTTGACTTAACACGTCGTCAAAAAATCTTTCGCCCGTAGAGAAATAATCTAAATTCGTATCGTTATAAAGAGCAAACTTTCCAACGCTTTCAAAATATGCACAGTCGTTTTTAACGATTTTGTTTTTGGGTGGTACAAACGCTTTTTTATTAGTAAACTGCTCCGCATCGCTAAAAACCGCCTTGTATTTGCTCTTTAATTTAAGAAAAAAATGGCGCTCGTCAGTTAACCAGTAAATTAAACTGCTAAACGGAAAACATACTAGCAAAAATACTATCCAAACGGCTTTGGTTAAACTGTTTTTATTAGTCGATAAAACGTATACGCTAGTTATTACGCTTGAAAAAAGGTTTATTAAAAAAAGCCACCTTGACGCAACTATAAAACTTAAATGCAAATAAATTATTAGCGCTAGTTGCACGGCTATAAGTAAACCTATAATTATTTTTTTGATATTCCCCACTCGATTGCTTTCGGTTTTAATTCGGTTTGGTTTCTTATAAGATTGCTTTAACGGGCATATTTTTTTCATTTCCACCCCCCTATTTATCGATATACGCTTATTATATATAAAAAAGTTTAAAATTTTCTTTAAAAGTAAAAAAGAGCAAAAAAATAGCACGCCATTGCAAAAGCAAAAATGCGTGCCTTATCCGTTTTTGGTTTTCTAAAAAGCCTTTTTTATTATTCACCTAACAAAACTTGCCTATTCGTGCCGTAGAAAATATCTTCTTTATTTGAAAGTTTTTTGCAAATTTCTTCAAAGCGTTCCCAACTGAAAAGGTCGCTATCCATTTCGTATGCGTGCCCCCAAATATAGAAAAGTTGGTTTTCTTCCGACTTGTCTTCTAAAAACCTATCAATCACAAATTCAATGCTTTCATCAATAAAATGTACGGTAGGGTTAAACCTATATAAATAACTTTGCTTATCAAACTGATAATTAGCAGTAATGGTTCTTGAAAACTTGACGCCCGTTTTTTCCTTTATAATTTTTGCAACACGCTCATCATTATTAACGCCACCACACGGGTAAGCCATTCCGATAACTTCATAACCACAAAGTTTAGAAAGATTTTCCCTATCCTTTTCAACTTGGCGGATAATCTCTTGCTCGTCTAGCGTTATTAATCTAGGGTGAGTAAGCGTATGCACGGCAACTTCGTGCCCTGCGTAAATACTTTTAACTTGTTCAGGTGAAACTTTATTGTGTGGAACTTTCTTCTCGCAAATAGTTAAAGCCCCTTCTTGCCCAAGTAATTCAGAGTTAAGGTTAAAGGTCGCTTTAAGTCCGTACTTATTAAGAATTTCAATCGCCCTTATATCTTGCGTCACCCCGTCGTCAAGACTAAAAGTAACCGCTTTCTTTTTTCCATTCCACATAAAATTATTCCCCTATTATCTTAAATGTTTTTTTAAACTCATAAAAGTTGGATACGCGATAACCATCAATGCGTAATTAAACAAACTGTTATAAATTTGCCCTTCCACGAATAAACGAGTAAAAAGATACGCCGTAAACGGAACTTCTTTGTTGTTGTAAAGTAGCCAAAACGCCGTTGTGTTAATACCTACCGTGCAAACCAAAAAGGTCAATACGCAAACCAAGGCAAGTTTAACGTAAACGGCATGCTTAAACTTAAAGTCAATTAGGTTCATCACTAGCCCTGAAATTAGTGCAGTCATCCCCATTGCAAGCCCTATCCAAGGCATATACATAAACCCACCAGAGTTATATAAAAACCCAACCAAGTCCCCCAAAAAACAAGCAACAAACCCGTATAGCGGACCGATAATCAACCCCGTTAGCGCCGAAAAGCAAATTGTAAGCGAGAACTGCGTGTCGGCAAACTTGATCTCAAAAAACATATTGCAAACAACGCAAAGCGCAGTCACAATAGCAACGTAGGCTATTCTTTGGGTTTTGCTTGCACCCACGAGCACTTCCGACAATAATGCCTTTTTAAATTTTTCTTCTTTCGTGTTTTCGGTAAATTGCTCTTGCTTTTCACCTTTAACTTTTTGCATAAAAAAAATCTCCCAAAAAAATTTAGAGAGACCGATAAAATATTCGCGACGAACGCGTATTATAATAGCGGACGCGCAAAGATACCGCAGGGTTACCCTTTCGTTTGCAAACGACATCCCATTTTGCAACACTTCACGCATCTTTGCTACTCTATGCGTTTATGATAACATTACGAAATAAGTTTGTCAAGCATATTTTTTTTATTTTAACTGATAATATTTCTATGTTAGTAACATTCATCAGAACGTTTATCGTTTTTATTACTTTAGTCGTAATTATGCGCCTTATGGGCAAACGCCAAATAGGCGAAATGCAACCGTTTGAATTTATAGTAACGCTTATTATTGCCGACCTTGCTTGCATTCCTATGACCGACGTTTCTATACCGCTTATTTACGGAATTTCGGCAATTTTCGCCTTGTTTTTATTGCACCAACTTTTATCACTTTTAGAGCAGACGGGCAACTTTTTTAAGAGAGTTATTTCCGGTAAGCCTAGCCTTGTTATAAACGCTGACGGCGTTGATTTGAAAGAATTAAAACGCAACAACCTTGGCGTGGACGACCTTATCGAATCAATGCGCGCTTTGGGGTATTTTTCGTTAGACGACCTATCTTACGCAATCTTTGAATCTAACGGCAAACTTTCACCGCTAGAAAACGACGAAAAAAACGACACTAGCCCGTCAGTCCCCTTGCTTTTGGTAAGCGAAGGCAAGATAAACCTTAAAAATCTTAACCTTATGCACGACCAACAAAATTCGGTTAAAGAATTCTTAAATAACAACGGCGCAAAATTAGAAAACACGGAAATTTTAACCGTTGACGGTAACGGCAGGGCTTATCTGAAAACTAAAAAGCAAAAATACCGCATACTAAATTATCCGCTTAAAGAAGGTGTAAAATGGTAAAAACTATTATTTCAATGATTGTTGTGTCTATTATATTTTTCGCAGGTGCAATTTATGAAAGCAACTTTGTAAAAAGGCAATTTTCCGAATTTTCTTGCGTGCTAGAAGTTCTTTATCAAAAGGTTGACGACGAAGTTGCCACCCAAGAAGACGTTTACGCCGTACAAGATAACTGGCTAAACAAAAAAAGATTTTTGCACGCTTTTATTCCACACAACGAAATTAAAGAAATTGATTTGTGGGTAGCCGAAGCCGTAACGCTAGTGCGTGATAAAGAGTGGAGCGACGCAATTTCTAAAATTGAAGTACTAAAAGAACTTTCAGAGCAAATTCCTAAAACTTTCGCTCTCTCTTGGGAAAACGTTTTATAGCGCGCTATGCAAAATAATTTTACGCAAACGCCGTTTTATCGCACGCTGGTCCTTTCAAACAAAAAAGCACCTTAGTCGCTCTTCCCGTAGGGAATTGCGACAACTAAATAAATCCTTACGGATTTGTTATATTCCTCTAACAACGAGTGATATTGCCTACGGTAGTTTTATTTGCCTTTCGGCAAGTTAAGGATTTATTTAATACAACTTTGACTGCAAGTCAAAATATCACGCACAACTTGTTTTGCATATAACTTTTAGCCACAAGGCTAAAAATTTAACTTAATTGTTTAATTCTTTCGTGGATATGAAAAGCACACTACATTTCACATTTCGTGAAGTATAGTGTGCTATACTTTTGTTATGGATAAAAAAATCCCTATGAGAAACGCCCTTACGGTGCTTTTTCTTCTAGCTCTTCTGCCTTTTTTTCCTTTTTGAAAAAACCTACTACGCTGTTTTTTACGCCACTAACCTTTTCTTTAACTTGGTTTACAGTTTTTTCAGCAAACTTTTTAGTATTGATTGCCCAAGCAAAATCTTTTTGCAAACTGTTCATAAACAGCGCCATTTCTTTATCAAAGAACAACACGAACAATTCAAAGGCAACGCTTACAATCCACAACAGCAACATTAACGTAGTCATTATTATCGAAAACGGCGATATTTCGGCGGTCGCAAAGTACATTCCATATAACACGATACCAAGTGAATACGCTTTCGTTAGAATTTTGCTAATGGTTATCGCGTGCTTTATTTTATAAAGCTTTGCTTTATGCGCTTTTCTTTCTTCTTTGGTTAAAAATTTCTTATTATACAATATCATAATTATTAAAGTAAAAATGGTAAGCACAAGCAAAATTGTGTTTATAATAATTTTAACCTTGTTATCCAAATTAGTTACAAATAAATAAATTAAAAACGCAAAATTTACTGAAATCAAAACGTAATTAGTAATATTTTTTATTTTCTTTATATCGTCGCCTATTTTTTTCAAGGCGCTCATAGTATGTTTAAGCATATTTTTTACCTTTATTTTTCATTTTTTGAGTAAATACAACCGCAATAATTTTGGCGATAAAGCGACAATTCTTTTGAAATATCAACCGAGCGTTTATAACCGTTTTGCTTTTTGAAATCAGACGGTAAAAACTTTACGCCCACTTCTTTTTCAACTGCTTGCCCGATTGAATTAAGCAAGTTTGCGTTCTTTAACGGGCTTACGGTCAGCGTGGTGGTAAAGTAATCAAACCCAAGTTGTTTTGCCTTTTTTGCCGTTGTTTCTAACCTTAATCTAAAACACTTTGCGCACCTTGCACCGCCTTCCGGTTGGTCTTCAAGCCCCGATACCGCGCTGTAAAACTCATTAGAGAGATAACTTTCTTTTATAAGTTTTATTCCCCACGCATCACAAAGCCGTTCTTGCTCCGCTAGACGGGTATTATACTCTTGTTCGCTATCCATATTAGGATTATAAAAGTAAGCCGTTAACTCAAAAAAATCTTTTACTCTTTCTATGCAAGCCGTTGAGCACGGTGCACAACAAGCGTGCATTAAAAGTTTAGGCTTTTCGTTTTTACGAGCGCAATCGTCTATGATTTTTTGCAATTCTCTATCGTAATTTTTGTTAATCATAAAAGTTCCCGTTTTACTATATTGCCGTTTTCATTACTCATATAGTACGCCTTACCGCCTGCCGAAATAACTTTACTAAACTTGCCGTTAATAAACTCGATAGCACAGTCGTTATCCACGCAATACGCGCCGTTTATAACGCCCTTTTCAAGCGCTTCGGTAAAATCATTTTCACGCTCGTTAAAATGCGGACACATAGCGCCGTCAAGAATCCCAAGCCCCTTTTTTAAGGTGTAATCCGCACTCTGCCCACGCATAATTTCATAATCGGTATACATATCGGTAAACCAACAAATAGCACCCGCCGAAAGTCCGCAAATAATTTTGCCTTGCTCGTAAGCGTCGATAATAAGTTTTTCAACGCCAAACTCTTTCCAACGGTCAAGCATATACACGGTGTCGCCACCGCCGATATAAATGCAATCCGCCGCATTGATTTTATCGGCAATTTTTTCAAGCGACATTTCGCCGTAAACCATAAGCGCAACTTCCGCTTTAATATCAAAAACCGAAGTGTAAGTTTTTCTAAAACTGTTAAAATACGGCATACTATCGTGCGATGCCGTACCTATAAAAAGAGCGTTTGCACGCTTATCGCCAGCGTGCGCTTTTGCAAGATTTGCACAGTATTCATCAATTTTAAGGGTGGTTTTGTTTCTAATTTCACCACCGCCGATAGCAATAATTCTCTTTTCCATACTATTTACACCAAAAGGTCAGACGAAAAGTCTAACCTTTTATAATTTCTAACGCGTTATTATCAAAAACGGCTTGACTTGTAACCTTGCCGTATTTTTTTTCAACGATTTCTTTTGCTTTTTTCAACTTGCTTGGTCGAAAACTATGCACGTCGCTCCCAACGAAATCAACTAAACGCTCGTTAAACAAGTCCTTTACCTTTTTTACACCAAACACGCCAAGCCCGTTAATGCACGAATCCGAGTTTACTTGGATAAGCCCACCAAGATTTTTGACTTCTTTGGCTAGTGAAATATCCGCATAAGAATACCTTTCAAAATGCGCAATTATCGAACGAAAGCCCTTTCTTTTAAGTTGATATACCGTTTCCGCAATATCGAACTCGTCAGTATAATCAAACTCTAAAAGCACAAGGTTAGTGCCGTTCATAGTTAAAAACTCGCCGTCGGATAACACCTTATTAAAACTTCTGCCAACGTAAATCTCTTGCCCAAGGTATAAATTGACGCCTGTTTCCACAATTCTATTATCATTTACAAACTGCTCGAAAACCGTTTTTATTTGATTGACGGATAAATTGTAACGCTTGTCTAAATGCGGTGTTAAAACCATATCGGTTACGCCTTGCAAGCGCGCGCCGTTAATCATATCGAGCGACTGCTCGAAACTTGCGCTTCCATCATCAATACAAGGTAGAGCGTGCGAGTGAATATCAATCATAAAAACACTACTCTAATCAATAATAACTTCCGTAGTAAGACTTGTCCCCACTATAACTTTTATCTTTCTTTTTATCGTACATCGTGAAGACCGTGCCCAAAATTTTAGCGCCGTTCTTTTTCAATTCTTCAACCGCTTCTTTAACTTGTGCACGAGTCGTGCTTGCGTGTGAAACAAGGAAAATTACGCCGTCTGAAAGGGTTGATAAGTGAATGTAATCAGACACTTGAAGAACGGGTGCGCAGTCAAGCAAAACGTAATCGTAAATTTCGCGCAACTCGTTAATCATATTCTTGAACTTATCAGAAACGAAAACCAACGCTGAGTTTTGCACTTCCGCACCACGGGTAATAATATCAACATTTACCCTACCTGACGGTTTGATAATATCCTTTAACGACGCATTGCCGAGAATATACTCTGCAATACCAACTTCTTTTTCAATTTCAAATACGCGGTGAACTTTGGGGCGATAAAAATCAAGGTCAACGATTACAACTTTTTTATCGGTAAGCCCTAAACTTACGCCAAGGTTACAAATTACCGTGGTTTTGCCTTCGCTTTTAACGGAAGATTCAACTTGAATAACTTTCTTTGTGTTATCCGCATTCATAAACAAAATATTATCTTTAAGTTTATTGTAACCTTCGGGTTGAAAACTAGAATCGTTGATAACGATTTTGCCTACTTCTGAACCGCTATTTTTCTTTTTTCTAAAAATCATCTTATACCTCCCCTTGCGTTGCCGTTGGGTTTTCGTATTCTTATAACTTACTTATTTATTATATATTAAATAGGGCGGAAAAGCAATAAAAAACCAAAAAAATTCACTATTTTATAAAAAAATAGGCGCAAAGATTTAACTTTGAGCCTAAAAATAACGCCTTATGAAATTTTATAGTCTGATAATGCGTCCTTAAGCACTTTAATATGTAGTTGCTCGTCAAGCGTTATCCTTTTAAGCACCGCTTGAACGCGCTCGTCTTTAATCCGCTCTATAATACTTTCGTACTCGCACACGCTGGCCATTTCAGACGAAATATCGTCCATTATCATTTTTTGTGCGGTTTTACTATACGATATCCCCGACACAAAATCACAAGTAGTCCCCCACGGGCTTACGGGCGAAAAAACAGGGTCGTCGCCAAGCGCGGTTAACAGTTGCCCTAAAATTTCCAAATGGCGCATTTCGCATTGCGCTATGCCTAAAATTATTTTCGCAACTTCCACGCACCCAAGTTTATTAAAATATAAATAGTGATAAAAGTACTGCAACACCGCTTTTAACTCGCCGTGTCTTCCAACGTATGCCCGCCTAACCAAGGCAACCGTTCGTTTATCAGCCCTCACCCCGTCTAGCGTGGGATAAGGGATATTCAATGAAACGTTTTTATTCATTATGCACCCCCTATTTATTTTACGCAAAAAGGCGCATAAAAGTTAAAGTGCCTGCGATAATCACAGACACTTTTTCTTTATTTTTGTTATTGTTGATTTTTATAATCTTATACGTAACCGGGCGTCCAGTAAGCGCCAACGCCTGCAAAGAGTTCAATAACGCCACTATCTAACGAACCTTCGAAAGTATCTCTACTAACGATAGTTACTTCTGGCATCACGTTAATCTTTTTTGATTTACCAGTGCTTGGCTTTTTATATTTCCATTTCGACGCGTAATATTCAGAAGTATCAAGCGGGCTATAACCAAACAACACTTTTGAAGTGAGCAACGTTCCTTCAACAACGTTTTCCACGTAGTAAACGCCTTCTTCAGTTTGGCTCTTTACTAATCCGTTTTTAATAAGTTCATTTTCGTCAATCGGGTTAGATTTGACTGCCGTTTGATATTTCGTACCTTCGTATAGTTGATAGGTAAGGTAAAGTTTTATGCTATAGTAACGCAAATATTTTGCAACGATACACACCGAAGTGTCGTCAATATTCCAAACGAAATTCTCGTCAATGTGCGTTCCATTTGAAAGTTGCCAACGTTCAAACTTGTAGCCGTCTTTCGTAACGGTAGGTAGTTCACCTATTTTTTGCCCGTAAGTGATTTGCTTTTGCGTAAAACCTGCCGTTCCACCTAAAACGTCAATCGTTACGTTAAACGTTTTGGCTTGCCATTGAGCGGTTAAAACTATATCACAATGAGTGCCTGCCGGGATATAATATCCTTGTTCGTCTTTTTCAACATTGTCGCCCGTCCAACCAACGAACTCGTATCCCGTTTTCGTAGGCTTATTCAAGTAAGTATTAGTGGTCAATTCTTTAAATTTAACGATATTATCACACGTTTCAACGTCTCTATACTCTATGCCGTATTCCCCTTGTTCAAGCCAGTTTGCTTGTAAAGTTACGCCATTTAAATATTTATATACCATACCAACGTAAACGGCTGTGTCAGTATCTTTTTTCTTCCACCCTGCAAACCTAAGGTCGTTTTTAGTTGGCGTAGGCAAACTTTCAATAGGATTACCGTATTCAACGGTCATATCTTGGCACAAACTAGTCGTTCCGTCTGAATCTACGAATGAAACGACGTATTTATTAGGAATCCATACTGCGTTGATAATTATAGGTTGATTTTTATCTTCGGGAATGTTAAGCGTTTCAGAATTATATCCACCCCAAGTCGGGTCAAGCGTATAACCAACCCTAGTCCAGTGTTTAGGCAACTTAATTTCCGAAACGTCGCCAACGATAATTTCTTCTTTACAATCGGTGCAACCTTCTACCGAACATTTTTCAACGTAATCGCTTGCGTTGGGGTTGAAAACTACCCTAGACTGACTTTCTATCCAAATTGCCTTAACCGTTGCATCTGATTTTATATCATCTAAAACCTTGTCCCAACCGTCGTGGTATGCCCCCACACAAACGAACTTCGGCGCTTTTAATTCGGACGCATCTTTTACAGTTTGAACTAAATACGACGAATCGTATCCATCCGCAAGGTACGCTTCGCCTTCTTTTATCCCTGCAGTAAAGGTTACCGTAAACTCCTTTTTAAACAAAGAGCAAGAAGTTAAACAAATCATGCTCGTAAACGTCAAAGTCAACGCCAAAAAAACGCTTATTAATTTAATAAATTTCTTTTTCATCCGCTATTCTCCAAAAACTTTACACAAGCTTACAACATACATTATATACGACAAGTATAGTTTTGTCAATTATAAAACAAAAAAACCGCTGGCAAAGCGGTTTGTATTTTTTGGAAAATTTACTTACTTAAACGCCGTATTTCGCCATAATTTTAAGTAACGCAGATAATCCATCGTTTATTTTACTTTTTAGCGCGCCGTCAACACCCGTAGTTTCCGCCGTATGCACAACCTTTTCTAGGTCGGTTATTTGCTTTTTGTCGCTCGGCAAAAGCGGTACGGTAGAAAGCCTTTCCATAACGCTTTTTACGTGTGAAAAATCCACTTCATTCACGTTACTTTTCCTTAAATTTTCACTATTATTCGCGCGTGGTGTAAAAATCAAATCGCCACGATTATAATCTTGTTCTATCTCGTCGTCAAAAACGTTATTAGTAGGGATAGCGTGTAGTTTTAAGGGGGTATTTACACAATGCTCGTCAACGGTTTCTTCTAGTGTTTTATTTTCTTTTTGTTTGTTTATACACCCGTCTATAAACTTAACTAGCGCCTTTTTTTCTTTTACCGTGCTTTGTTTAACGCGCACGCTAAAAATTATTGCCGAAAGCATCGTTCCAACCCCTAATAGCGCAACGCTACGCCATAAGACCTGATTGTTTGCAAGGTCTGTGCCAAGCAACGAAACGCAATCGCCTAACGCAAAAATGCAAAAAGTCAGTCTTTTCTTTATAGAAAAACTTTTAACGAAAATTGATAGCGAAAGCCATACTGCAAAAGCCACAAATAATAGCTTTAAACAAAACTTAAAAACTCCGTCTGCTCCCACCGCATAATAAAAATCGGCAAAAGCGTTAAATATAAAATCAATCATACGCACCCCTTATGCATAATAACCTTTTTTATACTAAAAATTTAGTAATCTTTTGCCGAATTATGTATTATTTTGTTTTTTATTAAGCGATTGAATGCACTATTTTAATCAACGATAACCGTTTCGCCTGTAAAAATATTTACTAAAACTTTACCGTCAACACGCTTGTTAAGCACCCCTTCAACCGCTTGAGCATATAAATTTAGTTGCTTTGAGTATTTTTCTTTTAGACTTTTTGCATCTAGCGAAGAATACTTGTAGTCTATAATTTTGGCAGAGGTTTCCCCCACGACTAGCAAGTCGATAACGCCTTGTACGACTACGGGCGTTTGACTTTCAACCTTAAACACCTTGTTCGCACTAACGCTAAACAAAAACGGTTGTTCACGGTAAAGTTTTTTGCCTTTTATTTCATCAAAAGCACCGCTAATTAGCGCCACGTTTATCCTATCTAAATTAAGCCCTAAAAGTTCTTCGCGCTTTAGCACGCCCCTTTCAACAAGCAAGTCGGCTTGCTCGTAAACGCTTAAATTCGCGTCGAAATCAAAGTGCTCTAAAAGTTTATGTGCTATCGTTCCCTTTTCCTTGTCGGGCGATTGCTCGTCAAACAAAACGTGCGTATATACGGCGGTATCGTCTAGGGTGGCTAATTCGGTTACGCTACTTTTTAACGGCAAATTAACGTCTTCACTAAACGGATAAACGTATTCTATTTTAGCCTTAATTTCATTAACCATCTGCTCGTCCGGCTTGCCGATTATAACCTTTCTCGGATTAATTTCACGCACTTGCTCGTCAATTTCTTGATAGGTGTGCTCGGTTAAAGGAATAAAACTAGGAATAAAATCTACGAATCGGTTTGCTTTCTTAAACACTTGTTCACGCTTATCTTCTTTTGCAGAAAATATTAAGTGCAACGAATACGTAGCCCTAGTTAACGCAACGTAAAAAAGTCGCATTTCTTCTTGTATGCGCTGAACGTTCAAATTTTCACGAATAGTATTTCTCAATATCGTTTCTTTTTTTGTCCTTTCTTTATCGTCGTAATACTTAAACGCAAAACCGTAATCCCTATCTTTAATAACTTCGGCGTAATCGTCTTCATCATTAAAATCACGCTCTAATCCACAAGTGATAACTACGGGGAATTCCAACCCTTTTGACGAGTGAATGGTCATTACCTTAACGTTATTTTCGCTTGCAAACGGAGATATGTCAAACGCTTCGGGGCAGTTATTTACACGGGCTAAAAACTCTTTTACGGTAAGGGTTTTGCCGTTTGCGATTGACGCTTGAACGAATCTATTTAGCCTATCAACTTTATCAACGCCGTCCTTTTCCGCGTAAAGAAACGCCGTGTAATTTTTATCCGCAACTAGTTTGTTTATAACGCCGTGCGCACCTATAAAATCACTTACAAGCCTTATTTTAGTAAAATAATCGTTAAACTCTTTTAAGCGCTCGCACAGCGCGCTATCCCCTTTAGATAGATAAAACGAGTAAGCGTCGTAAAATCCGCCGTGCTTACCTGAATTATCCTTAAAATAGCGTGCAATTTCAAACAAATCTTCATCGGTAAACCCGCCTAGCGGACTTTTAAGCGTGGATGCAAGCGGTAAGTCTTGCATAAAACAGTCGACTAGTTTTAACGCGTTTATCATTACTTGAATTTCAGGATAATCGCAAACGTTTTCGCTTACGTCTGCAGTAACGGGAATCCCACGCATACGTAGTCCCTTAACAAGGTCGGTAACGTATTGTCCGTTTTTATTTCTCGTTAAAACTGCAATATCTTTATATTCGGTAAAGCGCTCAACCTTTTCTTTTACGTCGTAAATCGTTTTTTTACGCTCGTCAAAAATAAGTTTTGCAACTAGACTTGACGCTCTCATCCCTTCGCTTTTTGCGCTCTGAATTTCGTGGTTTAACAAATCGTAAATTCTAGGCTCTTCAACTTTCTTATCGCCACTACTTTCCTTAACTAGTAAGTGCAGTTGCGCCCTACCGACAAAGTTTTCGGGATAAATTCCACCACCAACCAACTGCGAATTAGTTTTATACTCTTCGCCGTAAACGGCGTCGGTCATGCAAAAATTGAACACGGCGTTTATAAATTTTATAACGTTATCAGCCGAGCGATAATTTTCATTTAATCTAACCAAAGCCTTGCCGTCATCACTCATCTTCTTAAACTTTTCCGAAAAGAACTTTGAACGGCAACCGCGAAACCCGTAAATACTTTGCTTTGCATCGCCAACCATAAACAAATCGTCACGCGAAAGGCGAGTAAGTATTTCTTCTTGCACGCCGTTAGTATCTTGATATTCGTCAATAAAAAGATACTTGTACTTGCCACTTATTTCTTCGTTAATCTCGTCGTTAGACAAAATTTCAAGGGCATAGTGTTCTAAGTCGTTAAAATCAAGCGCATTTTCTTCGCGTTTAATTTGCGAATACACTTGCGCATAACGGCTTAAAACTTTAACGAAGTTTTCGGTGTGCTTTCCGCAAGCAATAAAATTAGTCAAATCTTTCCCCTTGTCGTCTGATATTACGGCAAGCACCTTTTCAACTATCTTCTTAAACTCGTCTCTTATACTAGCAAGTTTATCTTTTTGCTCTTTAAGCGTTTCGGTCAAGTTTCTTTCAACCCTTAAATCTAACTTAAAGTTTTTGAGTTTATTAAAAGCGTAAATATCGCTAGCGTTTAGAACGAAAGCAATATAATTTGAAAGGTTTTTCGCAAACTCGGCTGCCTTTTCTTTTTCCGCCGTTAAAAACGCTTGATGCGCAAAATTTACTTCATCTAAATACGCTCTTAACGTTTTGTCAATTTTCGCTTTGTATTCGTCAAGAAGTTTATTAAACCCTTCTTCCGTATATATATCGCGGTAGCGTTCCGCCAAAGCCATCGGGTTGGCTTCGGAATCACAAAACTCGTACGATTTTAACACCAACTGTTTTAAGTTGGCGTCTTGCCTACCTTGCGCGTGCCTATCAATCAGCGTCAAAAACCATTCTTCGCCTTGGTCGTAAAAATCCTTAAACGTTTTTTCTATTGCCGTGTTTTTAATTACGCCTGCGTCAGACTCGTCTAAAATTTTAAAATCCGGAGAAAGTGAACACACGAAGAAATAACTTCTAATTAGCCTTGCGCAAAACGAGTGCATTGTTGAAATATCAGCCGTGTCAACTTCATCAAGTTGCAACTCGCACCATTTTACTTGCTCGTTGCTTATTTGTGAATTTTCACTACAAACGACTTCCGAAAGCGCCTTTTTTAACTTTTGTTTCATATCAGACGCCGCCGATTCGGTAAAGGTTACGGCTAAAATCTCGTTGATGCTAACGCCTTTTTCTATGACCAACCTTTTTACACGCTCAATCATAGTGTGCGTTTTGCCAGAGCCGGCTGACGCCGAAACTAATATGTTGCCTAAATCGTGATTTTTTGCTTTTAATTGTTCTTGATTAAGCGCCATATCAACCCTTCCCCTTATCAATAGCATCTAAAAAAGTTTTATCGCTAACCGCATTTAACTTGCGCGCACAAGCGTCTTTATTTTGGCAAAGCGCTAAAAACTCACAATAATCACACGCCCCTTCGTACGGGCTTGCCACTATAACCCCGTCTTCCATTTTGCTTATAGCGCTTTCGCTAATCTTAACCGCGTAATCAAGGTATGCTTCAAGCGTTTTTCCGTCAACAACGTGCTTTTTATTCCCCTTTTCGTCAATATCGGCAGGGATTGTAAGCGATTTTTTGTTTTCAAAAAACTCTTCGTCTTGAACGATAAGCGCGTCGTCGTCATCAAGCGTTTTACCCACGGCAAGCGTAGTTTGTTTTTCTTCTTGCTTTTCGTACTTATCGGTAATAGGTAAGTAGTAAAGCCCGACTGGAGCTTTTCCGCCTTTTTTTTCATACTCTTTTTGAACGCTTACAGCGTATAAATACAGTTGCAATTTTACGCCCGCAAACAACGATTTCGTGTTGGCGTCGGCCTTGCCCGTTTTGTAATCAATTACTCTAAAATACTTATCACTCTCGTCAACCCTGTCTATCACGCCTTTTAATTTTGCTTTTCCGCCAAGCAAAGAAACGGCAGGGAAAGTTGCCCCGTCACCAAACGCAACTTCAGTTACGCTTTTAGTAAACGCGGATTTTTTAAGCGAATTATAAGTTTTGTTGCAATACTGTTTGCACTCACGCAGAACTCTATCCACCGACGCCATCGTAGACGGCTCGTACAAAAACCTTTTAAATTCGTTTCTTTCTAAAACTTTGTCTTTTATTTCATCAAACAATGCGGTGGGCGTCGTTATATCGTTAATTTCACCAAGCCTAATTACGAACGAACGCAAAATTTCGTGCATTAATTTCCCCACGGATAAGCCGTCAACCTTGCCTTCGTCACGCTCTCGTATTTTTAGAGTGTGGGCTAAAAACGCACGGTAAGGGCATTGATAATAATCTTCAATAGTGGTTGGCGAAGTTACTTTGTCAATTAACGAACGGTTTTTGCATTCTAATTTAACCTTTACTTCTTTGTTCGCCCTATCAAGTATCGGATAAAGTTTTTCTTTATCAACGGCTGAATAAAACGAAGATGCGCCCGTAAAATCATAGTGCATATCGTTGACCGTTTTGCCTTCCGCAAATTCACCACACGCCTTTGCGAAAGTGTTTAGCCCTTGCCCGTAAGACGCGTATCCATCGTATTCGGGGAATTTTTTACAATCAAACATTGATAAAATATCAGTTAAAACTTGGCTTTTAACGTTCTTCTTTCCACTAGTCGAAGACGACGGATAAGACAAGTAAAGCGTTTCCGAAAAAGCGCAAAGCGCGAGTGCAAGATTTTCACGAAGTCTATGGTTTACGACGCGAATTTTCGGCTCGATTAAAACTTGTATTTCTTCAAGCGCGCTTATATCCGCATCTGAAAGTAGCGCCACGTCCGCACGCACGGTCGGCACGTCAGTCGTTAAGCCTATCGCGAAAAGTTTTTTTGCGTTGGCAAGTGCAACTTCTTTATACGCACCGACGAAAACGGCGTCGTTATACTGCGGTATAATTGAAATTTCCATTGCTTCAACACCGCTTAAAAACATGCTTTTATATTCGCTAAGCGTTAAAGGAACGCCCTTTAACGTAACGTCCATTTGATTTAAAATATTTATAACGGCGTCGTAAATTCTATCGCAAACGGCACTCTCTTCCTTTTGCCCAAGAACGCTTAAATTTTGCGAAAGTTCGTTAAGCCTATCACGAACGCACAACTTATCAAGCATTCCCCTTAAATCAAAAGACTCAAAAAGGCTAACAATATGCATGCGGAATTTTTCAAGTTCGTCTATTTCAACACCGTCAAAAGGAAAGGTAAACGGCTTTTTGATTGCGCCGTAATTTATATTATACTTTATTAGATAAGTTTCAAATTTATCTTGAAAATCTTTATCAACGCTTAAAAGTGGATTCTTAAAAAAGGCGCATAGCGTTTCCCTTTCAAAATTTTTGCGTTTTACGTCAATATAATCAGTTACAAGCCTTACTAGCGGATGGTTTTCGGGCACTTTACTCTCGTCGTAAAACAGGGGTACGTTATGCATTGCAAAAACCGATTTGATATAGTCTTTATACGTTTCATCGTTAACGGCAATCGATATATCCCTATAACGACACGCTCCGCCGACTACCGAGCGCCTTATAACCTCCGCAACGCGACAAATTTCTTCATACGGGTTTTTTGCTTCTAACACGCAGATATCGTCCGCTACCGCCTTGTTTTTAGAAAAAGCGTGCACGCGTGGACTGTATAGATTTTTTGCTATAATGCTTGCGTGCGGATTGAAATTTTCCGCCCGTTTTTCTTCGATTAATTCTATACCTTTCCCTTTACACAAAGCACGAATAACGTTAGGCGTTTCGTTAACGTAAAGGCGTTCGTTTTGTCCTTCAACTAAAATTGCGGTAACGGATTTTGCCTTTTCTAAAAGCGCAGACACACCTGCACGCATTTGCGCGGTAAAACTACCGTAACCAAACAAGAATACGTTACAGTTTTCAATTTCTTTTGAACTATATATTACTTCGGGCAAGTAAGAAAGCATTGAACTTTGGTCTTCAAAGCCGTTGCTTACTATATATTCTTCATATTGAGCGTAGATAAGCGCAAGGTCTAAAAGTTTATTTTTTAAAGTACCCTTGGTATTTTGCGTCGCTCTCAAAACGTCGTCAGGGGAAATTTTTGCGCTCTTTAATTGTATAATAAGGTCGTAAACGGTTGACGCAAGATTGTGCTTGCTTTGCTTAAAGCACTTTAACTGAACGCTTGAAAGTATGCGCTTAATAACCATTGCCGAGCCTTCTTTTGAAAGAAGATTATCGATAGTTTTTTTAGTGCGCAAAAATTTGCCGAAAGAAAACACGTCGGTATTAAAACTACCCTTAAACTGCGCGCAAATAAAGCGTTCAACCATAAGCGAAACCTTGGCTTCGCAAAAAATAAGGTTTTTCTGTTCGGGCACGTTATTTAGTTTTTCAAGTTGCTCGGTTAGCGCATAAAACAAATCGCTATACGAATGAGTTAAAATTAATTTACACATACCTATATTGTATCATAAATACGGCGACTTTTAATAATCTTTTAAAGTTTTTTCTGATTAAGTTTACATTTTTTTTAATTTGTGTTATTATATTATAAGAATATTTGACGGAGACCTATATGAAAAAATTTTCAATACGCCTTTTTGCCCTTTTGATGGCACTTTCAATCGCGTTAATGGCAAGCGGTTGTAATAAACAAAACACGCTAGTTTTTAACAACAACGCTTTTGGCAGTTCTAACGACGCTTCGACCGATTACACGGAAGTTCTTGAATATACGGTAAAAAACGAAAACTCTTACGATTCTTTGAAAAAAGATACGCTATTAGACGATTACGAACTTGCTTATTCATATAACGGCACGTTCAAAACAACTTTCAAAGTCGGCTCGTTAACGTCTTTACCCGAAGGCGTTGAAACTGAATTTAGCACGAAAATTACTGATAAAGTTTATTACTACAAAACTGAACTCAACGTAAAAGCAACTTATAAAGTTGACGGCACGCTTGCCGAAGGTTACGTTGAAAACGGCGACGGCACGGTTAGTTACGATACTTTTGCTAATAGCGAAGTTTGGTTTTTAATTAGGGGGCATTCTTTTGCGCCTATATATGCAAAGGGTGCACAAAAGTATACCGCAGTAGTTTTAAGCGACAAAGTAAACGTTGAATTAAACGAGTATTCTTACCAAACGACTTACTATAACGACGAATATCACACCACTATTACTAGTGGCGACCAAACCAAAACGAACGACGCTGATTATGATTTTAAGTGCGTGATAGACAACACTCAATTACTTTTTGCAATCCGCTCATTGAATATTACGACCGAACAAACGGTATCAATCCCCGTAGTATCCCCCGCTTATGAAAAACCACAAACGCTAACTTTTACGAATAGTACGGACACTTCAAAATCAACTGCGATTAACGGCGTTAACGCGTCAATCCCCGTGCAAAACGTAAACTTTAAGTTATCTGCGAACTACAACACGGGTTTAGCACATTACGCGCTTATTCAAAAAAGTAGCCCCGTAAATGAAATCCCCAACAAAGCGCTTTTGATTGAATACGCAGCGCCGATTACCACTTACGGAATGTTTTATAATATGGGCGCTTTAGTTTACACGCTAACTAGTGCAACTTATTAATAATGTTTCAAAAAGAAAAACGGCGGTTATCCGCCGTTTTATTTTGTGTAGAATACAATACTATAAAAACAAAAAATCCCTGACTAGCAGGGATTTTATTTTGCTTTGTGAATTATTCACCTTTGAAAGGCAACAAGTCAACCAATCTTGCGCGCTTAATAGCAACAGCCAAAACTCTTTGGTGTTTTGCGCAAACGCCCGTCATACGGCGGGGAAGAATTTTACCGCCTTCGGTAATGTACTTCTTCAAAGTGTTGATATCCTTGTAATCAATAGCATCAACTTTATTTTGACAGAAAGCACAAACTTTTTTGCGGGGAATTCTTTTAACAAACTTTTTCGCTTCCTTAGGCGCAGCCGCACTTTCAGTAGCAGGCGCTGTGGTTACGTTGGTCATTTCTTCCATGTTTAATCTCCTTAATAATTTATCGGGTATATTCACCCAAATTAGAACGGAAGTTGGTTATCGTCAACCTCTTCCAACTGTGGACGGTCTCTCTTAACCGAAGCAACGGGCATATCCATATCATCAGATTGCGCATTCTTTGGGGTAAGGAATTCCACTTCGTTTGCAACGATATCGGTAACGTTTCTCTTAATACCGTCTTTATCTTCATAAGAACGGGTTTGTAAACTGCCGACAACTGCAACTTTGTTACCTTTTTTCAAATATTTACCGCAAGTTTCTGCTCTACCACGCCAAACGGTAATATTGAAAAAATCAGTTTCGCGCGTGCCGTCAGAATTCGCATAATCACGAGAAACGGCAATAGCAAATCTACATACTGCAACGCCACTAGGGGTTTCGGTAAGTTCTGGGTCACGGGTTAAATTTCCGATTAAGATAACTTTGTTCATAAATTTCTTCCTCTCTAGATTTTGGTAATCAATCTTCTGATGATACCGTCGGTTATACCGATAACACGCTTCAATTCTTCAACAAACGCTTTTTCTGCTTCGAAAGTCATCAAAACGTAGAAACCTTCAGACTTGTAGTTGATGGGGTATTGCAATTTCTTAACGCCCCAACGGTCGGTCTTTTCAATAACACCACCGTTTTTGCTAACCAAATCTTCGATTTTCTTAATAATCCCGTCTTTCACTTCGTCTGTGAGCGCATTATCAAGGATATAAAGCATCTCGTATTTCGTCATAATTTTTACCTCCTGGACTTATTCGGCTTACCACTTTCGGTAAGCAAGGTTTATTTTTACGTTTATATAAACGCAATTACCGATATGATAACAAAAATTCAAAATTTTGTCAATTATTTTTTAATAGATTTTACTTTTAAGGGTTAGGTCGTACCAAGAGCGCCTGCCGCAACACCCATTACGCCTGCCAAAGTATAATCGTAGAGTTTAGAACTTGTTGTTTCAGCCAACAAACCAGCGTCAACGAGTTGACCGATTTTTGCACTCGTAAATTTATTAGAAATTGTAGTACCACTAGACATGCTTGAGAAATTAGCGCCCGAATCAATCGTGTACCCAGTAGGTCTTCCATCGCCAACAGGATTATAGCAAAGCAATAACCAAATACCTGCATTTGCGCTATCTAAATAGTGCGTTGCATCAACCCCATTTCCAACGTAAGTAAACGTGTTTCCTTCCAACTTGTAACCACGCTTACCGCTAGGCACGGATGCACCACTTTCTAATTTTACAAAAATATCTTTTCCGTAAATATCGTAAAGTGAAAGGTCGTTGATTTTTGTGCCTATATTAGAAACTGTAACGGTATCGTCACTCAACAAGGTTTCAAGTATCTTATTTCCGCTACCATTAATACCCAAAGTTGTAAGTTTAACGTTTGTAAATTCTATACTTGAAATATCGTTAACGGTCAAACTGTCCCATTTCTTATTTATAGTGTCAAGACTTGAGTCAAAAGTTTTTGATTCTATCAAAACGTTTGCAATCATACTGCCACTTGAAACAGTAGTTCCGTCCTTTTTAACGTAATCCGTAGGATAAGTTTCCGTTAAAACAGTTTTAAGTTTAATAGTTTCCGCGCTTATACCTGAAATATCGTTTACGGTTAAACTATCCCATTTAGAATTTATATCTGGATGTTCGGTTTCATTCCAAGTTTTTGAATCAATCAATATGTCGGCTATAAGACTGCCCGTTTGTTCTTCCCCGTCTTTCATATAGCCCGTAGGATAAGTCGTGCTTAAAACAGTTTTCAGTTTAATGTTGCTTGAATTTATACCTGAAATATCGTTTACGGTTAAACTATCCCATTTATCATTAATTGACCAACTTGCTTTTTCACCTTCCCAAGTTTTTGAATCAATCAATATATCGGCTATAAGACTGCCCGTTTGTTCTTCGCCGCCTTTCATATAGCCGGTAGGATAAGTTGTTGTCATAACGGATGCAAGTTTAACGTTATTAAAACTGTTTAACCCCATAACGTCTTTCACAGTTAAAAGGTTCCATTTGTCGGTAACTGATAAATCTTTTTGGCTTTCTTCCCATTCTTTCGTATCAATCAACACGTCTGCAATCATGCTTGCATTTTCTTTTGTTACCGTAACTTCCGTGCCTTCTTCGTCAATATATACGTAACCTTCGGGATAAGTATCGGCAAACACGTCTTTCAACAATAGCGCATCAGTATCAATTTCGCCAAGTTCGGTTATCGTTTTATCGCCTATTATTTTACCGATAATGCCATCCGTGCTAACGTTAAGAGAACTCAATAAATCGCTTGCCTTAATACGCCCAACAGTATCGCCGATTAAGGTTACCGCATCCGTTACGGGAACTTTCGTTATTGCCGCATAATAAAGTTCGGTATCATTCGTAACGCCTTCCGCTAGCGAATTATCGTTATTGTACGCTCTTAAAAAAACGTCCCCTTCGCCTTTATAGTAATAAAGTTTTGGCTTAAAGCCTTCCGCCGTATTATCAACGTCAGACACTTTCGCTTGCGTTTCTCCGTCTTCTTTCATAACGGGTTCAAATTCCTTAAACGCGCTAATTTTGCCGAGCCCAACGCTATCTAGCATTTCGTTACCAACCGTGCTTTCAAGCGTTGCGGTAACCGTAATAGCATCCTTAAACTTTGAACCGAGTTCCAAAATCTTTACGCCTGCAAGTTTATTAGTATCGATAGTGATAAATTGACTGAGTTTCTTGCCTGAAATTTCCGCGTTTTGGATAGCGTCAATAAGAGTATTGACTGCAACCAAGTCGTCAGTCGTGTATTCTTTTATGCCCAAGAGCAAGTCAAGAATACTCTTGTCTGAAAGTTGTTCGGAAACAATTTTGTTCGTATTGTCTCCTGCGATTTTTGATATTTTGACGAATTTTAGAACAAGCGCGCCTATACCTACAAAAATAATACCGCTAGAAAATACGCCTGCCATAAAAATAGCAACGTTCTTCCAAAATCTTCCGCGGTAACTTTTGAGCGCTTTTTTAATCTTGCTCTTTTTCCTTCTTTCGATTCTCTTTAATACACCCATTTATAGCTCTCCAAAATCTTGACTTCTTGGTTTTATATATATTAATAATATTAGTGTACATAGTATTATAACACATAAAAAACTACCTGTCAATGGTTAACACGGCAGGTAGTTTTAAAAAATTAAATTTTTATTTACGTCAATTCATTCTTCTTCACACTTTCAATCTTTCAATTTTTTAGCGTCTTTTTCCGCCAAGTCAAGCAAGGTGCCTTTTTCATTCGTTTCGGGGTGCAAAATTGCACCGTCCCACAACTTTTTAAGTTCTTTCCCTATATCTTTATCGCGGAAACCTAACTCGATAAGTTCGCTTGCGGTAATATTCAACTCTTTTAGCGTAAACGGCGTGCCGTCCTCTTTCATTTTGTTGATAATTCTACCCCACTTAATAAGCGTTGGCGCAACGTCGTGCGTTTCTAAACTAGCACGGAAATCCGCTTGTTTTACCATTAAAAGTTTATCAAGCCTTTCTTGATTTTTAACTATAAATTTGCGAACGCTACTTTCTTTCATACTGCAATCTAAATCAACCATGTGTTCGCGTACTAAAAACTTAACTTCTTTTATAGTTTCCTTGTCAGCCTTTAAGCGCAAAAGCACCTTTTCAGCAAGCACTTCGCCTTCTTCAAAATGATGATAATAATACCCGTCTCGCTTAAAGCAGAAAGGCTTTGCAACGTCGTGCAAAAGTGCCGCTAGCCTTATTTGTGGGTCTGCGTGGCGCAAAGTTCTTAAACTGTGTTCCAAAACGTCATAACGATGAAAGTCAGCACGCTGAGCCATTCCCCTACCTTCCGCAAGTTCAGGGAAAATATAGTCCAACACCCGCGTAGCGTCGAGTATTTTGAGCCCAACGTAATGCCCGCGAGGGTCGGAAAACGAATATTTTTGGTCCGAACTTAAAATCCTAATAAGTTCAGCGTAAATACGCTCGGGTGAAATTTCAGTAACGTTCTTTGCGTGCGTCGTAGCGGCGCTCAACACGTCGCTAGTAGGGGTAAAATTAAGTTCGCCTGCAAATCGAGCAAGGCGCATTAGCCTTAACCCGTCGTTTGAAAACACTTTATAAGGCGTCGTAACCGTGTCGATTACTTTATTCCTTATATCGTTTATTCCGTCAAGCGGGTCTTCGTATTTTTGATTTTTCAAATCGTAATACACGGCGTTGCACTTAAAGTCCCTACGCAAAGAATCTTCTTCAAGATTTTCGGTAAACTGCGTGTTCGCAGGAACGTGCTCCCCACCAAGATAACTTTCTTTTCTAAACGCAGTATATTCATACTTGCGTTCGCCGTCGGAAAACACCAAAGTACCCGTGCGCTTGTACTCTGCAAGAATTTCAAAATTACACTCTTTAAGATAAGGCGCTAACTCGCTTGGCAAAATAGCCGCACCCAAGTCAATATCTTGCGAAATACTGCCGTCAATTAAAAAATTGCGCACTACGCCACCCACCGCGTATAACGGGCGGGGAAGTTTTTTTGCTAATCCAATTATGCTTTTTGGTAAAAAATTTATCATATTGAAAATTATTATATCACAAAAAGTTGAAATTTTGTTGATTTTGTAGTAAAATTTAAATATATTATTTTTGGGGAAACTATTTTGCACGTTATCGTAAACAAAACAGCCGGCGGTAAACGCGGAAAAAAAGTTCAAAAGGCTTTATCCGCCGTTGAAACTAGGCTTAAAGAAAGAAATATTGAATACTTTGTTCACGCTACCGAATACAAAGGGCACGCCACCAAGTTAACCAAACAGTTAATTGACGACGGTGCGAAAAAAATCGTGGTTTTGGGTGGCGACGGAACTTTGCACGAAGTAATCAACGGCTTCGATAATTTTGAAAACGTTAGCCTTGGGCTCATACCTTGCGGTACGGGTAACGACTTTGCTAGCGCAATAGGATTGCCAAAAAATCCTATTAATGCCATTGACCTTATTATAGACGGAACGCCTAAATATACCGACTTTATGCAACTGCCTACCGTGCGCGGTATTAACGTTATCGGCGCGGGCATTGACGTTGACGTTTTAGTTGCATACAGCAAACTTAAAAGAAAAAATAAGTTTGGGTATACTTGGTGTTTAATTAAAACGCTTTTTAATATTAATTTTATTAAGTTTACTGCAAAAGTGAACGGACAAACGGTTAGCCACTCATCCTTTATTGCGGCAATCGCAAACGGCAGTAGATTTGGCGGTGGTCTTCCTATCTGCCCCATCGCGGACCCCACCGATAAAAAATTAAACTTCGTTGCAGTTAAAGAGATCAAGGGGCTTAAAATCGTTAACGCTTTACTTAAACTAGTAAGCGGTAAAGTTTTAACCTTAAAGCAAGCGTCTCAAATTCCTTGCGAAAGCATTTCGATTGAATGCGAAAAACCTTTTACGATTGAAGTTGACGGCGAACTTTACGACGACGTTCAATTTGACGTGCAAATCGTTTCAGATAAACTAAAAATGTATAGATAATTAGTTAAATGTAATATTAAACCGCCACGCAAAATTGCGTGGCGGTTTTCTTTTGTTTTAAACTATTATAAATTATAGTATTTATCAAATTCAGCGGGGTGCGGTATTTTTGAAAGTTCACTACATTCCGCGCGCTTGGTTTTGATAATGTTTTTAAGCAATTCTTCGGGGAATACTCCACCTGCGGTAAGATATTCGTAATCTTTTTCCAACGCGTCGAGCGCTTGATCCAAAGAAGTTGGCAAATGATGCAATTTTGCCTTTTCTTCATCGCTTAAATGATAAAGGTTCATATCGTACGGGCCCCAACCGTTTTCCTTGGGGTCTATTTTATTTTTAATACCGTCAAGCCCTGCCATCAAGATTGCTGCGTAGCAGAAATACGGGTTGCAAGTTGCGTCGGGATTTCTAAGTTCGAAACGACGCTTGTCCGGACTCTTTGCGTAAGCGGGAATTCTTATAACCGCACTACGGTTAGAAGTTGCATAACCAACCGTAACGGGCGCTTCAAAACCGGGAACTAAACGCTTAAACGAATTAGTACTTGGGTTTGTAAGTGCACAAAGCGATGCGATATGTTTTAATAAACCACCCATAAAGTAGTGTGCCGTTTCGCTCAAATGCGCATAGCCGTTATCGTCAGAGAAGACGGGTTTGCCGTCCTTTTTAAGTAACATATGAACGTGCATACCGCTACCTGCTTCACCGTAAATAGGCTTGGGCATAAAGGTTGCAGTTTTATTGTACTTTAACGCCGTGTTGTGGATAATATATTTAATCATCATAGTAGCGTCAGCCATGTGCACTATTTCGCCTAATTGCGGTTCAATTTCAAACTGACCACTTGCGGCAACTTCGGGGTGATGGTAATTAATTTCAATACCCGCGTCTTTCATATACGTACACATTTCGCTACGGCATTCGTAAGAAATATCAAACGGTTTTGCTATATGATAATTCTTTTGCTTGGGAACTACTACGCCTAAACCTTCGGTTGCGCTGTTCCAGTAAGATTGTTTAGCGTCTACTTGTGCGCTAATATTTTTACCGCTAACTTCCCAACCAACGTTATCAAAGAGATAAAATTCAAATTCGGGTAAGATAAGCATTTCGTCAGCAACGCCCGTTTCTTTCATATAATCTACTGCCGCGCGAACGATATTTCTAGGATATTGCGGTAGCGGACGGTTGTTAGGATAATCAATAATCATTGCGTTACCGCTCATAGAAAGAGTTGGAATTGAACAAAACGGGTCGATAACCGCCGTATCAGGGTCGGGTATAAACACCATATCGCTCTTTTCAACAACAGCGTAGCCGTAGTTAGACGCATCAAAACCGATACCGCTCTTCATCGTGTCTTCGGAAAAATTTTCCGCAGGTATGGTTACGTGGCGGTATTGCCCGTTAATGTCAACCATCTTAAAATCAACCATTTTGATGCCGTTTTCTTTAATTAAATTAATAATGTCCTTAGTCGTTTTCATTCAAACACCTCAACTTTTTGAATAATGTAATTATATCAATAATTTTTTTTGCCGTCAATAGATATGCAAAAATTTATTAATAACCAACTGCAAGCCCTAATAACAACAACCCACTTGTCAACAAAAGATTAGCAAGTTGGAACTTCCAACTCCATTTAACCCATTCAGTATAACTTACGTCAACTAGCCCTAAACTGATAAGCAACGCTGCGTTCGTGGGATAGAACACGTTTGAAAACCCGTCGCCAAACGCAAACGCCAAAACGCACAGTTGCGCTGAAATTCCAAACACCTGCGCAAGCGGAACGATTATCGGAATAAGCATAAACGCCTTTGCCGAACCCGACGCAACGAAGAAATTCATTACCAAAACGATAAGATATATAAAGAGAATAACTACCCATTTTGGCAAAATATCCGCAACGCCGATTGCACCGTGCAAAATCGTGTCTAAAATTTTTGCTTCGTCAAGAGTATATCTGATTGATGACGCCATCAATATCATAGCAACCGCAGGTAAAATGCCGAGTGCGCCTTTACCGAAAATTTTACAAAATTCACCTTTACTCATACCGTAAACTGCAAGTGAAACGATACCAGCCACCAAAAACATAACGGCAACGATTATCATACTAAAATCTTGCAAAAAGGTTATAAACGCCGAACTTAATACGAGCGCAATCCCCACGCCAACGATTGCAACGAAACTGATAAGCGCCTTATCTTGGCGAGCGGTAGAAACAAATTCTTCGGTTTTAGAACTTTCAATCGGGCGTTCAACCTTTTTTGCATAAAGCATAACGAAAGCAAATAATAACCCGTAAATAACTACAAACGAAACTAATCTTAACCACACGCCTGAAAACATAGGCAAACCTGCAAGTTGTTGTGCAACGCCAACAGTAAACGGATTACATATACCCGACGCAAAACCACAACCAACGGCAAGCAAACTTGCTGCAATACCCGTGATTTTATTCCAACCAAGTCTAACCGCAAGAGCAACTACTATCGGAACGAGCGGAACGCACTCTTCAAACGAGCCGACCATTGCGCCCATAAGCATAAAGAACAACATTACCACCGCTAAAAGTTTATAGCGCGATTTGCCAAACTTGTTTACGATTTTATCGAGCATATATTTCATAAGCCCCGAACTATCAAGGCAAGTGAATACCCCACCGATAACGAGCAAGAATGCAACGATTGCAATTATGGTAAATCCGCCGTCAGCAAATAATACCAAAAACGGCGATAAAAGCCATTTCCAGAACGGCAAGCCACCTTTAACCGAGTTGAAAACTTCGGGATTGATAGTTTTACCATCGTCTAGCGTGCCGTATTCGCCACCTGGGATTATAAAAGTCAATATATAAGACAACACCATTAGCCCGAAAATCACCGCTAGCGCAGTAACGAACGATTTTACGCTAATGCTAAGCCCTTTATTCTTTTGTCGTTGCACGATTACGCCTCCATCATTAGTTTTTTATAGAACGCTACGGCGCTTGTAAGCGACGCTACGTCGACGTTTTCATCTTTACCGTGAATGTTTGCAAGTTGTTCGTTGGTAACCTTAAAGGGCGAAAAACGCAAACAGTTTTCGCTTAAATTGCCCATAAAACGACAATCGCTTGCACCCGTCATAACGTAAGGCGACACGAGTGCCGTGGGGAAAATTTCTTTAACGGCGTTTTCAACAATCTTGAACTCGTCACTCTTATAACTGCACACGGGCGAAGTTTCACCGCCATCAACAACTTCCATAATTAAGCCGTATTTTTTTGCTAATTTATCTAATATAGCAAGACTTTCTTTACTACCTTGGTGGTGTGAAAACCTTATGTTTGCAACTATATACGCTTCATCAGGAATAACGTTGTCCCCATCAGATGCTTTCGCCATAGTAAACGCAACCGTAGTTTTAAGCATTGCACCTGCCGTATCTGACGACCTTGGCATAGCAAACTTTAATAAGGGCGAAAACAATACGGGATGTTTTAACACAATTTTTAGTGCCGACTTCATTTGCTTTGAAATACGGCGGAACATTTCGCATACGGTTGATGAAAGTTTAACCTTGAAAAGCCTTTTATTTTCAACGGCAACCATAAATTTAGCAATTCTAACTAATGGCGAATTTTTACCGGGGGTCGAAGAGTGTCCGCCCGATGATTTTGCAATAAACTTTACCATACCCGTCGCCTTTTCGCCAACGCCTATCATTGCAAAGTCACCGTAAGTGCCCGCTAGGGGTTCTTCAACAATCATACCGCCTTCGTCTAAAACGTATTGAAATTTCAATCCCCTACTCTCTAACGCTTTGCTTATCTTTCTTGCGCCTTCGCCAGTAGTTTCTTCATTTGATGAAGTTTCAAGGTAAATATCCCTATCAAACTCAAAGCCGTCTTCTAAAAGTTCTTCAACCGCTTCAAACATAGAGTAAAGCCCGCCTTTGGTATCAATAGCTCCCCTACCCCAAAGTTTTCCGCCTACGATTTTTGCAGAATACGGCGGATATTTCCAACCGTCGCCCGCTTCAACCACGTCGTAATGATTCATAAACATTATAGGCTCTTTATCCGTTTTGCCTTTTATTGAAAGCAATAAACTGCCGTCGAAATTTTCAACGGTTGCCCTTTCAAAAACTTTCGGAAACGTGTCTTTAAGCACGACTAAAAAACGCTCGAATTCCCCAGCGTACAGTTCGCTTGAAGAAACGGTTTTTATTTTAATTAGTTCCGCCAACCTTTCCGCGTGATAATAACAATCTCTTTTTGCCATAATTATTCCTTAAACTAAATATTTTATTATTATACATAAATAAGTGAATATAGTCAACGAATATTGCTTTTAGGTTAAAAAAAAGGTTGAATTTTGATTATTTATCCCCTATTATTTACCACTTTTTTAAGAACAATATTGCAAAATCATTTTATTTATGATATAATACTCTCGTTACGAAAGTTAAAGGGATTCTTTCAACGATGGAAAAAGATTTAAAAACAAGGCTAGTAAACAGAAACGTTAAAAAGCCAAACCCCTTCTTGATGACTATTTTTAGTTGGGGATTAGGTATTCTAAACAAAAAATATAAAGTCAAATTCAGTTACGACTACGACCCTAAATCAATAAAAAATCAACCGACAATTTTACTTTCTACACACGCGTCAAGGCTAGAATTTATTTATACGATTTACGGGTTTAAAAGAAAAGACGTCAACTTGATATGCGGATATCAAAACATTCTTAAAAAAGGTATTTACGGTTTATTTATTAAACTTGGCGTAATATCAAAATATCTATATCAACCCGACTTCTTGTGTGTAAAGAATATGCTTAAAGTGCTTAAACGCAACGGCTCAATCGGGCTTTTCCCCGAAGGCATACAATCAACTAGCGGTAGCACTCACCCGATAAACCCTGCAACCACGCAGTTTATCAAAAGTAGCAAGGCGAATATCGTAGTATGTACGACGAAAGGTGCGTATTTAACGACTAATAGATATTCTTCCGACCGCAAAAAAGGTTATATCGGCGTGGATTACAGTTTGGTTTTCACCCCTGAAATGCTTGAAAATCTTACTGCTGAACAAATTTACGATATACTTTTAGAAAAATTTAGTTATAACGACTTCGCCTTTAACAAGGTTGCTAGAAACAAATATATCGGCAAAAAACCGAACACTGACGGGATTGATAAAATTCTTTATATCTGCCCTGACTGCAAACAAGAACACACTTTATTCGTTGATAACGACACAATAAAATGCAAAACTTGTGGATTTAGCGTTAAAGTTAACGAGTATTACGACTTGGTTGATTTGAAAGGTAATTCTTGCCCGTCAGATATCGACCAATGGTATAAGTGGCAAAGACGAGTTGTAAAAGAACAAATTAAAGACAATAACTTTGAAATGTCGCTAGACGCAAGTTTATGCACAATCAAGTTAGATAAATTAAGAAAACCACCCGAAAATAGAAAAGTTTTATCGGTCGGCGTGGCAAAGTTAACGCCACTTGGGCTTACTTTTACCGGAACGCTTGACGGACAGACGATAGACTTTGAATTTGATGCCAAATCAATTTATTCTCTAACTTTTTCAACCAAAGGATTTTTAGAGTTCTATCATAAAAACGATTACTTTATGATAGTCCCTGAAAAACAAGACGGTTGCTTGATTAAATGGACGCTTGCATCAGAAGAAATACATAATCTTTACGACCAAAAGTGGGCTTGTGCTTGCGCAGACGTTTACGACTATGACAAAGGAGATATTTATGAGTAAATCAGAAACAAACAACAAAGAAATGGACGTTAAAGTCAAATTCGGGTTAAAAAGTTTTATAACAGTCGTTGTAATACTATTCGTGGTTTTGTTTGCGGTTGGTATTCTTACGTACGTAATCCCCGCAGGGCAATATGAAATTGTAGACGGAAAAATCAATCTTGATAAGGGATTGCATATGCTTACCGATGCTGAAAATGCTTCACGATTACCGTTCTATCGTTGGCTTACCGCTCCGTTTGAAGCGTTGTTCCTAGGTAGCAACAAGTCGAATATGATTATGATTATTGCACTCTTACTTGTGCTTGGCGGAACGTTTAAGGTACTTGAAGAAAGTGGTGGGCTCGTTTCACTCGTTAGAGTTATAATGACTAAACTTCATTCAAAACGCTATATTGCAATTTGGGTTATTACGGGCGTTATAATGATTTTGTCAGCCGTGTTCGGGCTTCAAGAACAGTTGCTTATTTTATACCCCGTTTTCGCTATGCTTTGCACGGCGCTCAACTGGTCAAGATTTACTGCAATCTCTTTCGTTTTAATTGCATCGGGCGTTGGGTTTACCACGGCTATTACTAACCCCTTGACAATAGGAACTGCATCAATCGCTGCGGGCACTAGCATTACGGACGGTATGTGGTATAGATGCATTATCTTCGTAATAATGTATTTTATCACTTCTTTATTCTTGACTTTCCTTGCTAAAAACGATGAAAAGAAAGCAACTACTAAATTCGACCTTGAAGGGTTTTCAATGGTTACCGATGCGGAACACGCCGAAGATATCCGCAAGGCTAAAATGATTGTTATTTTATTCTCAATCGCCCTTTTGTCGGTAATTATTACTACCGCTATCCCCGCGTTAAGGTCGCTTGCAATGGTGTTTATGGCTGTTGCGTTTATCGTTGGCACGGTTATTATCGGCAGAATGTTGCTAGGCTCGTATAAACAACTTGGTTTATGTTTCGTTAAAGGTGTTAAAGACGTACTTCCGTCAATCGTAATTATTATGGTTGCTTTCGGTATTACTTACATTGCTCAACAAGGTAATATAATACATACGATATTTGATTATTTCTATAATTCAGTAAGTAACATTTCACCATATCTTGCAGTCGTTATTTTGTACGTGTTCGTGCTTATTATCGAATTCTTTATTCCAAGCGCGTCTGCAAAGGCAGTTTTAATTATACCTATGTTAACGCTTGCACCGATTGAAGGAATTAGCACGACGGTTATCATTTTAACCTATTTGTTCGCCGACGGTTACACCAACGTTTTATACCCCACTTGCGGTACGCTACTCGTTGGTTTAGGGCTTGCCGACGTAAGTTTTACCGAATGGTTTAAGAAAACTATTTTGTTCCAACTTCTCTTAATGCTTTTATCAATCGGCTTCTTAATGCTAGCAGTTGCAATTAAATTATAATAAAAATAAAACTGAAAGGCATCCATTTGGATGCCTTTTTTTGAACTAACAGCGCCACACCGCACGTAACGAAACACGGCAGGCAAATACCTACCGTGTTTCGTTTTGAACTGGTGACGGGAAATTCCCCTACTAGGGGAAATGTCGCTTGCGACAAAAGGGTTGCGGTCTCCCGCTAGGGAATCAGAACCTGCCGCAGTAATTCGCAAACCGTTATCGGTTTGCAAAAGAAAACGGCACCCTTTTTTGGATGCCGTTTCTTTTTGTGGAGCTGGTGACGGGATTCGGGCGACTTTGACATCCCTTCTTGACGGACTAGCCCTACGGAGCGTTAGCGTAGTAGACTGCGACCTTCGCAGGTTAGGCAAACCGTTATCGGTTTGCAAAAGAAAACGGCACCCTTTTTTGGATGCCGTTTCTTTTTGTGGAGCTGGTGACGGGATTCGAACCTGCGACCTGCTGATTACGAATCAGCTGCTCTACCGACTGAGCCACACCAGCGAATATTCAAACAATTTTTTGCTTTTTTCTTAATTGCTTGAATATGATATCACAAAACTTAAAAAATATCAACAGTTTTTATATGCTTACAAAAAATTTATGCACTATTTTCTCATTTAAGTAGATTTTTTATATTTCCAACGTTTTCTTTTCCGATTTGATAGCCTTGTTCGTACGCCATTTGCATTCCCTTGAATTTATACTGCACCATATCCCCCAAATCGGGATGCAATTCCAAATCAGGTTGCTCGTCACTAAGTTTATGCCGTGCGATTTCCGCATCCATAACGTCAAACGTGCGCAATAAAAGCGATACTAGATTATAACGCTTTTTTTCTGGTCTTACTCTACCTAAAACGTCAACCGCAACGACTACGTCCGCACCCATTTCTCTAGTTAAATTAACGGGTACTCGACACTTAATTCCACCGTCGACTAAAAGCATATTATCTTTTTTGTACGGCTTAAAAATCCCCGGTATAGTAGAACTTGCGGCAACGCCTTCGGCAACGTCGTCCTTACCGCTAAAAACTTTCAGTTCACCCACGTTCAAATCAACGGCTACGCAAGAAAAAGGAATTTGAAGTTGTTCAAACGTTGGGCATTTTTCAAAATAGGTTGCAATTTTACTGCGCATTTTATTTGCCTTTAATATAGCGCCGTCAAAAAGCGGATTAAAAGACAAGTCGAATATATCAGACATCTTCAACTTGTCAATTTCTTGCTTCATAAAATCGGCAGAATAGCCCGCAGCATAACACGCTCCAACAACTGAACCCATTGACGTGCCGGCAACGAAATCCGCTTTAATACCCGCTTCTTCCATCGCCTTTATAAAGCCTATATGTGCAACGCCACGACTTCCGCCTGCGCCCAAGGCAAAGCCCAAAGTTTTTCTTTTTTTAGCCATTTATTCCCCTTTATTTTTAATAACGAACCCTTTATTTTCCAACCAAGCAACCGAAAGGTTAATCCACGATTGTACGGGCGGATGATTTGTGTTTACTTCTTTTGTTGCAGTAGACAATCCGTGAATACCGTTTTCAAAAACGTGCAATTCTACGGGAATGTCAAATTTTCTATATGCTAGCGCCATCAATAGCGAACTTTCGACCGGCACGCCGGCGTCGGTTGAAGTTGCCCAAATAAACGCGGGCGGAGTGTTTTCATTAACCATAGAAGGAACGTCCATAATTTTTCTTATTTCTTCATTGCCACCCGTAACTTTTTCAATACTTCCTTGATGAATTTTTCCGTAAGCGGAAAGCACGGGATAAGAAAGAATAACTGCGTCAGGTCTACAATCAACTTTTCGTTCGCCAAACGCCGAAAGCACGTCTTTACTATCGTATAGGGTAGCAAGCGTTCCACAAAGATGCCCGCCTGCCGAAAAACCTATTGCGCAAATATGTTCTTTATCTACGGATAAATCTTTTGCATTTTCCCTAATATACGCAACCGCCATACACGCTTCGATTAATTGCGTGGGATAGCAAAGCGGTGCAACCGAATATTCAAGAATAAACGTTTGAAAACCTTTTGCTGAATATTGTAGCGCAATCGGTTCTTGTTCTCGTTCCGAAACGAAAGCGTAACCGCCACCGCCTACAACTAACATTGCAGGGCGAATTCTACCTTCGCAAAACGGGTAATCGTCAAGAGTATAGCAAGTTAAATATCCCCTTGCTCCGTCTTGTTTAGCAACGCCGAAATATTTATATAAATCCACTTCTTTTTTATTCATAACTCGCTCCTTTTATTAGCCAAAATCTTAAAACTATTTTATCACTCACACGTACAAAATGCAATAGATTACTTGAAATATTTTTATAAATTTGATAAAATAAAGTTATGGGATATCATATTGACACAGGTTTAATTTACGAAAAATTTAAGACGGAATGCGAATGTCCACTTTGCGAAATTCAAAAAATTATTGAAGAACAATTTTTGTACGAATTTTTAAACGACGCCGTTATGGAAGACAACACTCGCATCAAAGTGGGCAAAGAAGGTTTTTGCGCAAGGCACTTTGATATGCTTTTTGCTCGCCCGAATAAACTTTCGGTAGCGCTACAAATGGGAACGCGCGTTGATAATCTTATGAAAATTATTGACGACAAAAAGAACGTTAGTTCTGCCATTAAGCAAGGCAAAACACTTTTAAGTACTTTTGAAACTTGCGCCATTTGCGATTTCGTTAACCAAAGCATGGTTAAATATTATAAAACGATAGCGCAAATGTTTGAACGTGAACGCGATTTTTATAAACTTTTAATCAAGTCTAAAGGCTTTTGCTTAAAACACTACGCAGAACTATTAAAATATTCGCGTTCGGCAGGTTTTATGGCAAAAGAATACGTTTCGATTGTTGGCGGAGTGCAAAAGCGCAATATGGAAAGGCTACAACAAGAACTTAAAAGATTTTGCGATAAACACGATTACCGCAATGCGTTAGAGCCACTTGGTAGCGCGGAAACAGCACTTCCCCGTATGCGCGAAAAGGTTTACGGCAAAAAAATCGACTAATACTTGTTAAAGCATTAGAAAAAAATCACACCGATTGAATTCAATCGGTGTTTTCTTTTGTAAAAATTTTCTTATTCTTCGCTTTGTTCTATTTCGTCAATCTTTTCGGCGTTTTTGCTTGCCAAAATTGATTGTTCAATAATATTTAGCAGTTCGTTCTTGCCAAAACCGTTCTCGGCAGAAGTTGCCGTAACGTCCGCTACCCCTACTCTAAGGTAAGACGCAATCTCTTTTACTCTCGGTTTAATTTTGGTTTTACCAAGTTTGTCAGCCTTAGTTGCAACTAGCGCAAACGGCACGGCGTAATGATACAAATAATTAACCATCATAACGTCGTCGGCAGTCGGGTCGTGGCGAATATCAACCAATGATAAAAGCAAGGTGATTTTTTGAGTAGACAAAAAACTTTCTAAAAGAGCGCCCCACTTTTTCTTCTCTTCTTTTGAAACTTTTGCAAAGCCGTACCCCGGCAAATCGGCAAGCATAAATTCGCCGAAATCAAAGTAATTAATAAGCCTTGTTCTACCCGGCGTTACGCTTGTTTTTGCAAGTTTGTTTTTATTCGCAAGCATATTTATAAGCGAACTCTTGCCCACGTTACTTTTGCCTGCAACTGCTATAATAGGTTTATCCGTTTTTAAGAATTTACTTGCGCTTGCAACGCTCGTAACGAAAACGGCGTCTTTAATCTTCATAATTCTCCTTAAAACTTTATCGCTTTTTTGAACACTTGGTCAACGCTCGTCGCCGTGATAAAGTTGATTTGCTTTCGTATTTCCTTAGGAATTTCCGCAAGGTCTTTTTTGTTTGCTTCGGGTATAATAACGTCGCTTATCCCTTGTCTATATGCGGCAAGTGCTTTTTCTTTAAGCCCACCGATAGGCAAAACTTTACCGCGCAAAGTTATTTCGCCCGTCATAGCAACGCTGTTTTTTACCGGTTTTTTTGTAAACGCAGAAAGAATTGCCGTTGCCATTGTTATACCCGCACTAGGACCGTCCTTGGGGGTTGCACCTTCGGGAACGTGCACGTGAATATCTTTGTTTTCAAAATCTTGCTCGTCAATACCGTATTTCGTAGCGTTTGCTTTGATATAACTTATAGCGGCACGCGCGGATTCTTTCATAACGTCGCCAAGTTTACCCGTAAGTAAAATTTCGCCTTTTCCACGAACGAGCGTAACTTCTATGGTCAAAGTAGTTCCGCCAACGCTAGTCCAAGCAAGCCCGTTGCAAGCACCAACTTCGTCTTTTTCAAGCGACGCATCGCGCTGATATTTCTTTACGCCCAAATATTTTTCAACTTGTTTTTCATCAACGATTTGTTTTTTACTCTTTGGTTTTTCAGCAAACTTTGTGGCAACTTTTCTAACCACGCTACCAACTTGCCTTTCTAAATTTCTAACGCCCGCTTCCATAGTATAACCGCTTACGATTTCGGCTATCGCTTGGTCGGTTATTTCCAACTTCTTTTCGTTTAAGCCGTTGAGTTTCAACTGCTTGGGTATTAAATATTGCTTTGCAATTTGCAACTTTTCTTCGTTTGTATACCCAGTAAGTTCAATAATTTCCATTCTGTCAAGCAATGGATACGGAATAGTATCAACCGTGTTTGCAGTAGTGATAAACATTACTTTTGAAAGGTCGAACGGAACTTCTAAATACCTATCGCGGAAAGTCGTGTTTTGTTCAGGGTCTAATACTTCTAACAGCGCGCTAGCGGGGTCTCCGTGTATATCAGACGAAAGTTTATCAATTTCATCAAGCAAGAAAACGGGGTTATCCGAGCCTGCGTTTTTGAGCCCGTAAATAATTCTACCCGGCATTGCGCCAACGTAGGTTTTTCTATGCCCCCTAATTTCCGATTCGTCTTTAACACCACCAAGACTCATTCTAACGAACTTTCTATTAAGCGCCCTTGCGATGCTCGTTGCAACCGAAGTTTTACCCACCCCGGGTGGCCCAACGAAACAAAGAATAGGCCCTTTTATTTCTTTGGTTAATTGCAAAACTGCAAGGTATTCAACAATTCTTTGCTTAACTTTTTCCAAGCCAAAATGGTCTTTATCTAAAATTTCTTTTGCTTGCTTTAAGTTTTCGGTATCAACCGTGCTTTGATTAAACGGCAAATCTTTTATCCAGTCAAGATAATTCAAAATTATTGAATAATCGGGTGACGACGGATTGATTTTATCAAGCCTTGAAATTTCTTTAAGCGCTTTTTCTTCAACTTCGGCAGGCAAACCCTTTGCCTTAATTTGGTCAACTAGCACTTGCCCCTCTTCAGGGGCTTCGCCTAATTCACAATGAATGGCTTTGATTTGTTCTCTTAAATAAAATTCCTTTTGGCTTTTATCAATACTGTTACGAACTTTTGCCGAAATTTTGCGCTCGATTTTTGCAATTTCTATTTCTTTATCAAAAAGCAATTTGAAAAGTTTTAAGCGTTCTAAAGTATCGTCCGTTTCAAGAATTTCTTGCACGGCACTTTCCTTAAAGTTAACGACCGAAACGGCGTTATCAATAAATTCGTTGGGGTCGGTAAAAGACGTGAGCGTACCCACGATTTCTTTGCCGATTCTCTTATCCCCGTTAACGTATTCCAAAAAAGTTTTTTTGGCCACGCGAAGGTATGCTTCGGTTTCGGTTTCATCAGTCGGTTCAATATACGGACAAGGGGTAACGCTTACCGTAAAATACCCTTTTGTGCTCACGACTTCTTGTATGCGCGCGCGATAAAGAGCCTTAACGCCAAGTTTAACCATATCGGTATTTTGAACTTTTACAACCTGTTTGATTTTTGCAACCACGCCAACCTTGCACATATCGTCTACGTTGGGCGATTCAACGAAGGCGTTTCTTTGCGACGTAATGAATATTTCCGAATTTTGCTTTACTGCGTTTTCTACCGCTGCAACCGACATAGGTCTACCCACGTCAAAATTAAGCAAAGTTTTTGGAAATAACACCTTGCCACGCAACGCTATTAGGGGCAAAACCTTTGCTTCGGGCTCTACGCTATTCTCTTTTATATCGTCGTCACTTTTAATAATTTCTTCTATAAATGCTTGTACTTCTTTTTCCGTCATTTTTTCACCTTATGTATTAATCGTTTAAGCAATATTTTTCAAGCAAAAACTTAACGGGTTTTTGCTCGAACGGCAAGGTTATTTCGTCCGCTACCGCCTTCAATTCTTCTTTTCCATCACCTACGGCAACACCGTGCCAAGGCCCTACTAACAAATCTATATCGTTCGTACTGTCGCCAACAGTAATAACTTGTTCGAGCGGAATATTAAAATGCTCTGCCAAAATTCTTACGGCGTTACCCTTACTACACTCGGGGTTAATTGCTTCGAGTAAGCACGTCGCACCGCTGTTAAACTTAATTTTTTGCCCGTTAAACTTTTCGTTTAATTTTTTTGCGGTTGCGGTAACTAATTCGTCTTCACCAAGCCAACAAATCTTGCATATTTTTGCGCCGATTTCTTTTATTTTCGTTTTTACGTCAACGATTGTCCCCTTAAATCCAACCAACTTTTCATAAGCACCGATATACGGATTATATTCTTGATAATACATTTGCCCTTCGTGATAAAACAAAGGGGCTAACCCCGTGTATTCAACCGCGTCAAGCGCGCAAAGCGCGTCTTCAGTAGAAAGCCCGCCACTAAAAATTTCAGCGCCACTTTCGATATCGGTGATTTTTGCACCTTGTAGAGATGCAAGCAATCCTTTTGCGTCGTATTTTTTGAGAATTCTCATAATCGAAGAAGTTTCTCTCCCCGAACAAACCGCGAAAATTCCGCCTTTTTTGATAAATTTGTTTATCGTTTCAAGCGTTTCGCTATCAATAGCGTTTTCAGGGGCTACACCTAAAGTGCCGTCGTAGTCGCTTATAAATAGTTTATATTTCATCTCAAACCCTCCTTGGTTAAAACATCAATTATGTTGCTTGCTTGAACTTCGCCTATACCTTCAACAGTTTTAAGTTGCTCTTTGTCTGCTTTTATTATGCCACTTAAATCCTTAAATTTTTCAAGTAACGCGTGTTTTTTTACCTTTCCTAGCCCTTTTACCTTATCAAGAACGCTTGAAAGTGCGCGCTTACCACGCAAAGTTCTATGATAAGTTATGGCAAAACGGTGCGCCTCATCACGTATCCTTTGCAACATTCGCAAACAGTAATCACGCTTTTCTAACACGACGGGTTTATTATCCGTCAAGGTAAAAATTTCTTCATTCTTTTCGGCAAGTGCGATTAAATCAATATCATGAATACCGAACTTGTCAAAAATTTCTTTAACGCTTGACAGTTGCCCTTTGCCACCGTCAACGATAATCAAATCGGGTTTAGGGAATTTTTCAGGGTCGGTACTAAGCCTTTCCAACCTGCGTTCCATCATTTCTTGATGCGCACGGAAATCATCCGCACCTTCAAAAGTTTTAATCTTAAATCTGCGGTAAGAATCGTAATCGGGCTCGCCGTCAATAAACACAACCATACTGCCCACCTTATCAACACCGCTGATATTAGAAATATCGTAACATTCCATTCTTTTGGGATATTTTGAAAGCGAAAGCCTTTCTTTTAACACGCTACAAGCAGTAGTCGTCATATCAGACTTATGCTTGATTTTATCAACCGCCGTTTCTAAATGCTCTTCCGCATTGACGCCTGCCATATCGGCAAGTTGCTTTCTAACCCCTTGTTTAACGTGCAAAATGCTGACGCTTTTATTAAATTCTTTCTTAAAATACTCGGCTAGCGTGTCGTTAAAGGCTATTTCTTGCCCACAAATAATTTCGTCTGGAATATCCGAATCTTTTTTATAATATCTTAAAATAAACTCGTTTAGCGCGTCGGCATCAGACAGCGTTGCGCTTTCAAACGAGAAGTTTTTTCCGCCTAACATACGCCCGTTGCGGACGATAAGAAGGCTTACCGTAGAGTAAATTCCGTTTGCCCTATAAGCAATTACGTCTGCATTTAAGAACTTGTTTAACGAAGTTATACGCTTTAATTTAATTTTGTCAAGCGCCAAAAGATTTTCTTTGTATTTGAGCGCAAGTTCAAACTCTTCGTTCTCGGCACTTTTTATCATTTTCTGTTTGAGCAAGTTTTCGGTATCCGAAACGTCCCCACTCAAAAAGGCAACCGCACCGTCAAGCCTAGTTAAGTATTCTTCTTGCGATATGCACCCTGCGCACGGCGCAAAGCACTTTTTTATATGATAATTAAGGCAAGGTTTAAGGGGCTTTTCGGGATTAAGTTTTTTATCGCAAGGGCGAATGCCAAACGCTAAATAAATTATTTCTAGAACGCTTTTTGCCGAAACGCCACCCATGAACGGACCAAAATATTTCGCCCCGTCCTTTTTGATTTTTCTTGTTACGGTAATGGTCGGAAAACACTCTTTGTAATTAACCTTTAAGTAAGGATAGGTTTTATCATCCTTTAACAATATATTATATCTAGGCTTATGTTTTTTAATAAGATTGTTTTCAAGAGAAAGCGCGTCAATTTCACTCGGAGCGATTATATAGTAAAAGTCGGCGATATTTTTAACCATAACCATAACCTTTTCGGTTTTAACGCCACTAAAAAAATATTGCCTAACACGGTTTTTAAGGTTTTTAGCCTTGCCAACGTAAATGATTTGCCCGTCCGCGTCAAGCATAACGTAAACGCCGGGGTTTTCGGGCAAATGTTTGAGTTTTTCTCTTAATTGCTCCACGTGTATATTATAACCGATTTTCTTATATTTTACAAGCAGTTAATACCCTAAAAATTCTACTCCTTTTAAAAGAACGTCGTTTAGCACTTCATTTCTTAAAGAATAAAACACGACTTTGCCTTGTCTGCGCGTAGTTACAGCGTTCAAATTTTTCAACAAGCGAAGTTGATGCGACACGGTAGTTTGGTTTAAGCATAAAAGCGACGATATATCGCTGACGCACATTTCACTAATACCGAGCGCCGAAATCATTCTTAAACGGGTATAATCGGCAAAAATTGAGAAAAAACACACCAAATCATCTAAAATTTCGCCTTTGGGCACGTAATCGTTTACCATAGTTTGTAATCTTTTGTCAAGCAAAATTTCTTTCATATACTACCTACTTTAATATAATAATGATTGTACACGTATTATATAAGATAGTATAAATGGAATTTTTAAATTATTTGTCGCATATTATATTTTATGGTAAAAACTTTATATTTTGGAGGTAAATCTTTTGAGTTCAAACAACTTGGCTCTTATTGCCCTTTTGTTTTTACTAGTGAATAACAACACGATTTCTACCACACAACTACTTTTGTTGCTAGCCCTACTTTCAACAACGACTTACGGTTGCAACCTTTTCTGCTCAAACAATACCGTAAATCAAACCAACTTTACCTAACGAAACACGCATATAAAAAACCTTTGCAAAAAGCAAAGGTTTTTCTTTTTAATTATTTTTTATAAGTTTCAATGCCTTGTTCAAAAAGGTCGTTTCCTTCAGAATCGTAAGTTACGATTGCATAGAAATCTTCAACTTCTAAACGGTGAATTGCTTCCGCGCCCAAATCTTCGTAGGCAACCACTTTACAAGTTTTGATTGTTTCCGAAATAGATGCTGCCGCGCCACCGATTGACGACATATAAACCGCACCGTATTTGGGGAGCATTTCTTTAAGTTCTTTGCTTCTAGGACCTTTACCTATCATAACCTTTAAGCCTTCTTTGAGAAGGGGTTCTGAATAAGCGTCCATACGATAACTTGAAGTTGGACCAGCAGAGCCGATTGCTCTACCGGGTTTTGCAGGCGTAGGACCTACGTAATAAATTGCAGTATTGTTTACGTCAATAGGCAATTCTTGATTGTTAGCAAGCAATTCGCAAAGACGCTTATGTGCAGCGTCTCTACCCGTGTAGATAACACCGGTAATTTTAACGGCGTCACCTGCGCGCAATTTTTTTACTTCTTCAGGATTAAAAGGACTTTTAAGTTCTATCATATTAACCTCCTATTAAAGCGTGCAAGATTTGTGTCTTGCAGCGTGGCATTGTACGTTGATTGCAACGGGCATACTTGCGATATGGCAAGGGTGAACGTTTACTTTTACGGCAAGGCAGGTAATTCTTCCGCCAAATCCCATAGGACCAACGCCACAGTTATTGATAAGTTCTAAAAGATCTTTTTCAAGTTGGTTAGCAATCGGGTCGTCGCTTTCGTCGTCAATTTCACGGAGCAACGCTTCTTTTGCCATAAGCGCACACTTTTCAAAGTTACCGCCGATACCAACGCCAACTACGATAGGAGGACAAGGCTTGCCACCAGCGTGGAATACCGTATCTACTACGAGTTTTTTAACGCCTTCAATACCATCTGCGGGAATAAGCATTTTAACGGTAGACATATTTTCACTTCCGCCACCCTTGGGAGCAACTTCAATCTTAAAGGTGTCGCCGGGAACCATCTTAATATGTACGATTGCAGGAGTGTTATCTTTGGTGTTTACCCTGTCAAGCGGATGGCGAACAACCGATTTTCTCAAATAACCTTCGGTATACGCTCTTCTAACGCCGTCGTTAATCGCTTCGTAAATATCACCTTCAAAATAAACTTCTGAACCGATAGTAAGATAAACGATAGCAAGACCTGTATCTTGACAAATAGGCAAATGTTTTTCTCTACCGAGATAAGCGTTTTCAACGATTTGTTCAAGAACTTGTTTACCGAGCGGAGATTCTTCTTTTTCCACAGCGTTTTTAAGAGCGGTGAGAACGTTTTCAGGAATATTTTCGCAAGCGTCAATAAACAAATCTTTAACTTTATCACTAACGACTTTTAAATCAATTTTTCTCATAGTAACTCCTTTATGAATTTTGTAGGATTTTGTTTATAAAACCAAACCCCTCACCTAGGTAAGGGGTTTTTAATCAATAATTTACTCTAAAATTAGATTTCAGAGAAGTATTTGATGGTTCTAACCATTTGGCTGGTGTAAGAGTTTTCGTTGTCATACCAAGAAACAACTTGTACTTGGTAAGTTTCATCGTCAATCTTAGAAACCATGGTTTGAGTAGCATCAAACAATGAACCGAACTTCATACCGATAACGTCTGAAGAAACGATTTCGTCGGTGTTGTAACCGAAAGATTCAGTAGCTTGAGCCTTCATAGCAGCGTTGATACCGTCTTTGGTAACGTCCTTACCCTTAACAACTGCGATAAGGATAGTGGTTGAACCAGTAGCGGTAGGAACACGTTGAGCAGCACCGATAAGTTTGCCGTTGAGTTCAGGGATAACGAGACCGATTGCTTTTGCAGCGCCGGTGCTGTTAGGAACGATGTTCATAGCACCTGCTCTTGAACGTCTCTTATCGCCCTTCTTTTGAGGACCGTCAAGAATCATTTGGTCACCGGTGTAAGCGTGAACGGTGGTCATGATACCTGATTGAATAGCAGCGTAATCGTTAAGAGCCTTAGCCATAGGAGCAAGACAGTTAGTGGTGCAAGATGCAGCAGAAATAATCTTGTCGTCAGCGGTTAAAGTCTTGTGGTTTACGTTGTAAACGATAGTGGGAAGGTCGTTACCTGCAGGAGCAGAGATAACAACTTTTTTAGCGCCTGCGGTAATGTGTGCAGATGCCTTTTCTTTGCTGGTGTAGAAACCGGTACATTCTAAAACAACGTCAACGTCGTATTGAGCCCAGGGGCATTCAGCAGCGTTAGCGCACTTAGAAATTTTGATTTCCTTGCCGTCAACGATGATTGAATCTTCAGTAGATTCAACGGTGTGACCTGCTGCTACGTAGTTACCTTGCATGGTGTCATACTTCAAGAGATGAGCGAGCATTTCAGGGCTGGTAAGGTCGTTAATAGCAACGACTTCGTAGCCTTCAGCACCGAACATTTGTCTGAAAGCGAGACGGCCGATACGACCGAAACCGTTAATTGCAACTTTTGTTACTTTTGACATTTCAATGTCCTCCAAATAATATAATCTAAAAAATTTTTCAAAATTTTATCTTATTAATTATATCGCTAAAAAATGGTATTTGTCAATTATTTTATACCATTATTTTAAATTTTCGGGGTTTAAACACTTCAAATCGTCGGGAATGAACAATCCGTCTTTACGAATAAGTTCGCCGTCAAGATAAATTTCGCCACCGCCGTATTCTTTGGTTTGAATTTGAACCAAGTCCCAGTGGATTGCAGAAACGTTGCCGTTATAGCAATCGTCGTAGCAACTGCCCGGCGTAAAGTGAATAGAACCTGAAATTTTTTCATCAAACAAAATATCGCCCATAGGCTTATTTATATAAGGATTTACACCGAAAGCGAACTCGCCGATATATCTAGCACCGTCGTCGGTATCTAGAATAGCGTTCAATTTTTCAGTATCGTTAGCGGTTGCTTTGATAACCTTGCCGTCCTTAAAAGTGAGCGAAACGTTTTCAAACTTAAAGCCGTTTTCAACTGACGGAGCGTTGTAGGTAATAGTTCCGTTAACGCTGTCCTTAACGGGTGCGGTATAAATTTCACCGTCGGGAATATTACAGTGCCCCGAACATTTTTTGCAGCCTATACCCTTGATTGAAAAACTTATATCCGTATCCCTTGCAATTATACGAACTTTATCCGCCTTGTTTAGGCGAACGGAAAGTGCGTCCATAGCCTTATCCATTTTAGAATAGTCTAGATTACAAACGTTAAAGTAAAATTCTTCAAAAGCGTCCGTGCTCATACCCGCTTGTTGCGCCATGCCTTGGTTGGGGTAACGAAGCACTACCCACTTGGTTTTTTTAACGCGAATTTCGTGATGAACGGGGTGCGAATAAAACTCGCTTTCCGCACGCATTTTGTCTTCGGGCACGTCGGAAAGTTCGTTGCAATTTTCCCCACCCCTTACGCCTATATACGCGTCCATTTCATTCATACGGAACGCATCAAATTTGGCTTTTAATTTTGCAAGTTCGGGGCTGTTGCCGAGAAGAAGTTGCCTTGAAACGCGGTTATCGTAAATTTCCACGAAAGGATATGCACCGACCGCATACGCTTCTTTAACGAGCGCATTTATAAGCATATAGTCAATGCCCTTGGCTTCGATAAGCACTTTTTCGCCCTTCTTTAAGCCACACGAATAGTTGATTAAATTTTTAGCAAGCAAATTAATTCTGCTATCTTGCATAATTTAGCCCCCACGAAATTGATTTAACGGTAAAATTATACTACTTTTAATAATTTTTATAAAGTATTTTCATAATAAATTATAAATTTATTTGCTAAAAATTGAAAAACGATATATAATATATACGAAAATTATTTAAACTATTTGGAGGATTTTACAAATGGCATTAGTAAACTCAAAAAAGATGTTTGAACAAGCATATAAGAACGGATATGCTATCGGTGCATTCAACGTTAACAACATGGAAATCGTTCAAGGTATTACCGAAGCTTGTAAAGAAGAACACGCTCCCGTTATTCTTCAAGTAAGCAAGGGTGCAAGAGCATACGCTAACCACACCTACCTTGTTAAACTCGTTGAAGCTGCAGTTATCGAATGTCCTGATATTCCGATTGTTCTTCACCTTGACCACGGCCCCGATTTCGAAACTTGTAAAGCAGTTATCGACGGCGGTTTCACTTCTGTTATGATTGACGGAAGCCACCTTCCTTTCGAAGAAAATATCGCTCTTACCAAGAAGGTTGTTGACTACGCTCACGACGTTAAAGCAAGAGGCAGATACATTACCGTTGAAGGCGAACTTGGCACTTTAGCAGGTATTGAAGACGACGTTAAAGTTGAACACGGTGCTGAAAGTTACACCAAACCCGAAGAAGTTATCGAATTCGTAACTCGTACGGGCGTTGACTCTTTGGCAATCGCTATCGGAACTAGCCACGGCGCATACAAGTTCAAACCCGAACAATGCACCAGAAATGAAAAAGGCATTCTCGTTCCCCCGGCACTCCGTTTCGATATCTTAGAAGAAGTTTCTAAGAAACTCCCCGGATTCCCCATCGTATTACACGGTTCTTCATCAGTTCCCCAAGAATACGTTGCTATGGTTAACGAAAACGGCGGTAAAATGCCCGACGCTATCGGCGTACCCGAAGAACAACTCAGAAAGGCTGCAACCCTTTCAGTTTGCAAAATCAATATCGACTCTGACCTTCGCCTTGCAATGACCGGTACTATCAGAAAATTCTACAATGATAAACCCGACAAGTTCGACCCCAGAGAATATTTGAAACCCGCACGTGCAAACATTAAAGAAATCGTTAGACATAAACTCGTTAACGTTCTTGGTTGCGCAGGCAAAGCAGACGAATGCAAATAATAAACGTTTGAATATAAAAAACTAGCAAGCAATTTGCTTGCTAGTTTTTTTGTTCTTTTTCTATATTTTGCATAACCATATCGTAATAACACTTTCTTGCGGATTTGTATTCTTTATAAAGGGCTGCTTGCGCGTAATCCAAACATTGCCAAAATTCTATTTCTAGTTTTATCATATCACATTCGGCAGCCATAATTTTATACTTATCGTAATCCCTTTCTTCACCCATAAGGTTATAACACAAATCTTTAACTTGCTCTATTTTTAATTCTTTACTCATATCGCCACCAAAAAATAAAAAATGCGCCAACCGAAGTCAGCGCACCAAACGCAAACTCCGTTGTTGTCACACAAGTCCTAACATATTTATAGATTTCTCCATTAGACACACTAGGTGGAATTTGCAGTTTGTCAAATTCAATATGTGTACAAATGAAAAAAATATCCCTTAAAAATTAAAGAACCTATCAAATACGTATATTAACTTGTGTGACACAAATAGTATATCACATTGAAAATTTTTTATCAAGTAGTTTTTGTTTTTTTCTTTTAATCTAAAAAACTAGGTTTAGAAAATTAACGCATAAAAAACGCTGTTCGTTTGAACAGCGTTTTGTTTTTTTATTTTCACTAAATCCCCTTAATCTTTAAGGGGTTAGGGGTTTTGAGGAGTTTTGCAGTTAGGGATTATTAAGGGGAAGGCTGCATTCGGAAAATAAGCCTTCCCCTTGATATTTTAATACATTCCGCCCATTCCGCCTGCAGGCATAGCAGGTGCTGCGGGTTCTTTTTCATCAGCGATAACTGATTCGGTCGTTAAGAATACGCTTGCAACTGACGCTGCGTTTTCTAATGCTGAACGGGTAACCTTGGTCGGGTCGATAATACCACATTCAACCATATCGCAGTATTCGTTAGTAAGAGCGTTGAAACCGAAGTTTGCCTTATCAGCCTTCAAGATTTCGTTAAGAATAACCGCGCCGTCAAGACCTGCGTTAGTTGCAATTTGTCTTAAGGGTGCTTGAACTGCTTTCAATACGATTTGAGCGCCCGTCTTTTCGTCGCCAGAAAGTTTTTCAGCAAACTTTTCCAAAACTTTAATAGTTGAAATGAGTGCAATTCCACCACCGGGAACGATACCTTCTTGAACGGCTGCTCTAGTTGCGTTAAGAGCGTCTTCAATACGAAGTTTCTTTTCTTTGAGTTCGATTTCCGTTGCCGCACCAACGTTAATAACTGCTACGCCACCTGCGAGTTTAGCAAGGCGTTCTTGCAATTTTTCTCTATCGTAATCAGAAGTAGTTTCAGCAATTTGTGCTTTGATTGCTTGCTTTCTTGCTTCAATCATAGCGGGGTCGCCTGCACCGTTGATAATCGTCGTGTTGTCTTTATCAACCTTAACCGTGCCTGCACGACCTAACATATCGAGCGATACGTCTTTAAATTCGTAACCGAGTTCAGAAGAAATAACAGTACCACCGGTAAGAATAGCGATATCTTCAAGCATAGCCTTTCTTCTATCACCAAAGCCAGGTGCTTTAACTGCAACGCAGTTGAACACGCCTTTGAGTTTATTTACAACGAGTGCTGCAAGAGCGTCGCCTTCAACTTCTTCAGCGATAATCAACAATCTCATACCTTGTTGAGCAATAGGTTCAACTATCGGGAGAAGTTCTTGAATAGAAGAAATCTTTTTATCAGTAATTAAAATAACGGGTGATTCCAAAACTGCTTCCATCTTATCGGTGTTGGTAACCATATAAGCAGATGCGTAACCCCTATCGAACTGCATACCTTCAACGGTAGTGAGTTCGGTTTTCATAGTTTTGCCTTCTTCGATAGTAATAACGCCGTCTTTACCAACTTTTTCCATTGCTTCGGAAATAAGTGCGCCAACGGTATTATCGCCAGCAGATATAGATGCTACTTGACCAACTGCGTTTTTATCTTTTACGGGTTTGCTGATATTTTTAAGTTCATTAACCGCAACTTCAACAGCGCCTGCAATACCCTTTTTCAAAATTACGGGGTTTGCACCTGCCGCAACGTTTTTAAGACCTTCGCCTATCATTGCTTGCGCAAGAATAACTGCGGTAGTCGTACCGTCACCGGCAACGTCGTTAGTTTTGGTAGATACTTCTTTAACGAGTGATGCACCCATATTTTCAAAAGCATCTTCAAGTTCGATTTCTTTTGCAATGGTAACGCCGTCGTTAGTAATAAGCGGAGCGCCGAACTTTCTATCAAGAACAACGTTTCTGCCTTTAGGTCCTAACGTAATTTTAACTGTATCTGCAAGGGTGTCAACGCCTTTTTGGAGCGCCTTTCTTGCTTCTTCACCGTGTTTTAATTGTTTAGCCATTATAGTTTACCTCCTTACTCTACGATTGCCAAAATATCACTTTGGCGGATAATAGTCAATTCTTTGCCGTCAACTTTAAATTCGCTTCCTGCGTATTTTGAATAAAGAACGGTATCGCCCACTTTAACTTGCATAACGATTTCTTTACCGTCAACAATTCCACCAGGGCCAACCGCAACGATTTTTGCCATTTGTTGTTTTTCTTGAGATGCAGAAGGGAGAATAAATCCACTTTGCGTTCTTTCTTCGGTTTCTAAACTTTCAACCACTACTTTGTCAAATAAAGGTTTAACTTTCATAATATATATGCCTCCTTAATTATTCCATATTTGATTTAGCACTCTCGGTAATCAAGTGCTAACATTTATTATATACACAATTAATAATTTGTCAATGAAATACGACCATTTTTTTAATAATTTTTGTAAATTTTTCGGTTTTTGCTAATCCGCACTTGCCGATAACAAAAAATATAACCAAACTAATTATATTATACAATATTGCAAATAGAACTTTCTTTTATCCGTAAAAAAATATCCGCCCAACTTTGGTCGGATATTTTTATTAAAAACTACTTTCTGTTTTTTAATGCGATAATTTTCAAATCTTTAACGCCGTCGGTTTTGTTGAAACGTGCTTTTTCTTCAATACCTTTAAGTGCAATCAACTCATCGATAAGTTTCATTGCATTTCTTAAACCTCTATCACTTCTAATCTTTACTGTGAAAGGAACTTCAACGTAAGACCTAACGTCGCCCATATCTTTTTGGAAATATACTTTTTCATCAAAAGCATTTAAGTCTAAAGCCAAATGCAAACGGAGTGTCTTACCACGAATAGTAAGTTTTGCAATCAACTCTCTACCAAGACGATATGAAACGCCTTTTGAAGAAATACGAATGTTGATTTTACGCAAGCCCTTAAACTTGTTCATCAACGCATTGTAGAAACCTTGCGTTTTCTTGTCGAGATAAATCATCTTGTCAGCAAAAGGAATACGGCTCTTTGAATCCGCTCTTTCTAACATAGGAACGATAATTTCTTCTTCTACTTCTTCAACTTCTTCTTCAGCAGTTTCTTCAATTACTTCTTCAACAGGAGCAACTTCTTCTTCAATTACTTCTTCAACAGGAGCAACTTCTTCTTCGATTACTTCTTCAACAGGAGCAACTACTTCTTCAACGGGAGCAACTTCTTCTTCGATTACTTCTTCAACAGGAGCAACTTCTTCTTCAACTACTTCTTCAACAGGAGCAACTTCTTCTTCGATTACTTCTTCAACAGGAGCAACTTCTTCTTCGATTACTTCTTCAACAGGAGCAACTTCTTCTTCAACTACCTTAATAGAAGGTTCTAAAAATTTTTCTGGTATTGCAATACCAAAAATTTCATTTTTAACTAACGCAATATCTTTCTCGGTAATAGTTTGACTTATGTACTTTTGGAAAGCTTTAAGTTTGCTGCGTTCAGTAACAGCATGCACAATAACGCTTACCAAAAGCGCAACGGAAACAGAAATAGCAACGATTAAAATAACTAATGGGTCCATAATCCACACTCCTAAACAGTATTTTCTAAATTATATCACAACAATTCTATATTGTCAATATTTAAACGATAAATTATATTATAAATTGCACTAAAAAAACACGTTTTACAACTATTTTTTCGTTTTAATCTAAATTTCTTTCAGTTTGCCTTTTGGGCTCGCAAGTAACGTTAATTCCCAACTTTTTAAGCGTCATTTCATCTACGGGGCTAAGCACAACCGACGAATGGAACTGCGCGTCCTTTAACCCTGAAAGTTGCCCCATTGCAGCCTTTGCCGACGCATCGGTAGCGGCGCTTACAGCAAGCGAAATCAAAACTTCATCCGTATGCAGTCTAGGGTTAACGCTACCCATGTGATTTACTTTTAACTGTTGGATAGGCTCTATTACCGTAGAAGAAATCAATTCAACTTCTTCGCCTATTCCGCTGAGCACCTTCAAGGCATTGAGTAGTGCTGCTGAACTTGCGCCTAAAAGTTTGCCCGTTTTACCCGTAACCATTCTACCATCGGAAAGCTGTATAGCGCACGCTGGGCTACCGGTAGACGCTTCTTTTTCAAGCGCAAACTTTACCACCGCTCTATCCTTTATGCTAATTTTCATTCTTTGCATAAGAATTTCTATTTTTGAAATAGTTTCTTTGCCTATAACACCCTTTCTAGCATCCACTTGCGCGGCGTAATAGCGCCTTAAAATCTCTTGCTTTGACGCTTGTTCAACAATTTGGTCGTTAACTATGCAATACCCTGCCATATTAACGCCCATATCGGTTGGCGATTTATAAGGACACTTTCCTTGCACCTTATTTAGCATTGCTGATAGAACGGGGAAAATTTCAACGTCTCTATTATAATTGACAGCCATAACCCCGTAAGCATCCATATGAAAAGGGTCAATCATATTCATATCGTTAAGGTCGGCAGTAGCCGCTTCGTAAGCCGCGTTAACTGGGTGGTTTAACGGCAAGTTCCAAACGGGGAAAGTTTCATATTTAGCATACCCCGCCTTAACCCCACGCTTATTTTCGTGATACAACTGCGAAAGGCAAGTTGCCATTTTTCCACTACCAGGACCGGGCGCAGTAACCACCACCAACGGTCTTGTAGTAACGACGTATTCGTTTTTGCCGTAACCTTGTTCGCTAACGATTTTTTCAACTTCCGACGGATAACCTTCGATAGGATAATGGCGGTAAACCTTAACCCCACGCATTTCTAAACGCTTTTGGAAAGCAACTGCCGACGGTTGCTCTGCAAACCTTGTCAACACTACGCTACCAACGTAAAAACCTTCGTTAACGAATATGTCGATAAGCCTTAAAACGTCTAGGTCGTAAGTAATACCCAAATCGCTTCTTTGCTTATTCTTTTCGATATCGTTTGCATTGATAACAATTAGCATTTCCGCCTTATCTTTGAGTTGAGAAAGCATCTTGATTTTGCTATCCGGCTCAAAACCGGGTAGCACGCGCGACGCGTGGTAATCGTCAAACAACTTACCACCGAATTCTAGATAAAGTTTGTCGCCGAACATTTTAATTCGCTCTAAAATCTTCGCCGACTGCATCTCCAAATATTTCTTGTTATCAAAACCTTTTTCCATCGTTAAAACGCTCCTGTTAATCTAAAAGCCCTTTTTCACTAAGTTTATTAATGAACGCCTTAATATCACGCTCGGCAATTTGCTCGTCCACTTCGTATTCGTTAAGCAAACTTTCTTTTAGTTGCTCTTCCGTTGCGCCTTCTTGAAGAAGTTTCCACAAAAAAGCGCCCGAATCGTTAAGATTTATTATTCCGTTAAAATTCTTAACGGCTTCGCCAACGGCAACTACGATATAATTGCCAGCAACTTCACGCAAAATGTAACCTTGTTTTATCTTCATAATTCACACCCCGACATCGTTTTATAAGAAAGTTCAGCCGCTTCTTTTGAAATATTGCAACCCAACTTGTAAATATCAACCCTTAGTAATAATTTTTCTAGTAAACCAAGCAATTTATCCATATTAACTTGCTCTTTTGGCCTTATGGTTTGATTTAGCATAACCATAAGCATTTCACCCGTGCTTGCGCTGCGAATTTGATTCTCTTTCGCTTGACTTATAGCACAAATGGCTTTAATTTTCATCTTGCAGTTGTTGCCTAATCTATGCTTGCCGTTCCAAGGCGTTCCGTAAACGTAAAATTCCCCGTCAATAAGCCTAACGATAGGTTTATCGTCGTTAACCATAACTGCCCTATCGCCTAATAACTCACGCCAAAGCCTTGCATGTGTCGATTTGCCCGTTCCGCTAGGCGCTGTAAAAAGATAGGCTTGCCCGTCAACGGCAATAGCACTCGAATGAAAAATAAGCCCGTCCGCATTCTCTAAACAGTAGTTGCAAAGTTTTCTAAAAAGCGCAAGGCTTTCAAGATACGCAGGTGGAAACGGCTCACTAGAAAGTGCGTTTTCATTTAAAATATCTTGTTCGGTAATTTCCGCAACGAAAGCCGGTTGCTCGTCACTACAATATTCATAATCTTGACACAGTTCTTTGGTGTAGCGATATCTTATTTTCGCATCAAAAACCACGTCCGCAATCTTATATCTAATCATTTTTCACCCTTAATTAGCCCAAAAGATAAAATACTTTATTATTTTATCAAAACTTACCGTGGTTTGTCAATATAAATTTGATTTTTAAATAGTTTTTATATATAATATTATTTAAGATTTTATTTTTCGGTGAAACAATGTACTACGTAAAAAAATTATTGTCAATTTCAATAGCGTTTATAATTGCAATTAGCCTTGTAGGTTGTAAACAAAAAGTCAATTCTTACGTGTTTACGGCTTTTAACTGCCCCGTTACGATTTGCTCTTATTCAAAGACTATAAACGCCAAAACTAAAAACCTTATTAAAACGTTTGCCACCGACGCCGAAAATCAATTCGATATAAATAACGAAAATTCTTTTAACGCAAAATTTAATAACCTTGAAGAAAACCAAACTCTTAAACTAAACCAAGTAGAATTACAAATCTTTAACCAAGCAAAAACCGCTTACACTCTATCTGGCGGTAAATTCAACCCCACCGTATATCCGCTAGTTAAACTTTGGGGATTTGCGCCTTATAAATACACCTTAAACTACACGCCACCCACGCAAGAACAAATTGAAGTTGAACTTACAAAAGTCGATTTTAGTGGCGTTAGCGTTACGCAAGACGGCTTTATATCTAAAAACAGCAACGCTTTAACGCTTGATTTTGGCGGAATCGTTAAAGGATACGTGGCGGACGGAATTGCTAAAATTCTAAAAGAAAACGGATTTAACGACGGATACGTTAGCGTTGGCACGAGTAGCCTTAACCTATTGAAAGTTGAAAATTTAAGCGTGCGCCACCCGCAAGACGGCAATAAAACTCTCTTTACAGTCCACCTAAATCAATTTGAAAACCTTTCCGTTTCTACTAGCGGTAATTATGAAAAATATCATATAGATATAAACGGCAACAAGTTTTGCCACTTAATTGACCCCGACACGGGTTACCCCGCACAAACGGGCGTGGCAAGCGCAACTCTTATAGGAATTGACGGCACACTTGCCGACGCTTTGACTACTGCAATATGCTTAAAAGAATATTCAACGGAAAACCCGTTAAATCCATTGACCGAATTTTTAAGCGTTATTGAAAATGAATTTTCAGGCGTACAAATTTTCGTTGCCGTTATAAAAGGACAAGAAAAAGTACTTTTAACGAACAAAAATCTCGGTCAAGATTTTACACTTAACGACCAAGATTTTACTGTAATTAATATATAACGTTTAATTAAATAATTTAGCCACGACTTTCGCCGTGGCTATTTTTTTATTTCCATTCGCCCACCTTTTTTGAAAGGTAATTAAATACGCTTTCAATTATCACACCTAAAGCGATTACGAAACAAACGATAGCAAGCATCTCGGCAATTTCAAAGTACACTTTTGAAGTGTTTAGCAAATACCCGATTGACTTTGCCGTTTGAGCAATAACTTCCGCCGCCACCATAAGTTTTAGATTAAGCGATAACCCACTACCTATTCCGCTATAAATCGACGGGAAAATTTGTGGCAATTCAATAGTTAAAAACACGCTTTTTTCATCCGCACCGTCTACCCTACCCGCTTCCGAAATAGTTTTATCAAGCGAAAATAGTGCGCTTTCTATATGCGTGTAAGAAGTTGGCAAAACTACGATTGCAGTTACGACAATAGGCGCAACCTTTGAATTAGTCCAAAAAAGTAAAAGCAAAACTATGGCTATGGTTGGCAGGGCACGCATTATGCTTATTAGCGGAGAAATAAGAGCCTTAAAATATTTTATTTTGTTTGCGCAAATTGCAAATATTAGCGCAAGAATAAAAGACAGGGCAAAAGCAATAAAACTTCTTATAACGGTTAACCATAACGAAAGATAAAACTCTTTGCTATTAAAAAGCGCAAAAAATTCTTTTGCCGTTTTTTGAATTGACGGCAAGATATATTCGTTATCAATGCTTACACTCGCCACCGCCCACAATAGCAATATTGCAATTACGCTAATTAAAGGCAATATTAAATTGAGTGATTTTTCTTTTTTGTTTTTCATTTTAATTATTCAGCAAAGAAATCTTCGCCTATTTGCCCTGCGGAAATTTCTGATATAGCCTTTATTTTTTGCAAATAACCTTCAACTGACGCTTTGGCATCCGTTGCGCTTTGGTAGTAAATTTTACAATTATCAATAACCGCTGCGTTTATCTTGGTTGCATCTAAACTAGGCGTTAAGCCTTCTTTTAGTTTTGAATTAACGGTAGTTACTGCGTCCGCAGTATTTTCTTTTATCCATTGAACGTTAGCGTCAAACAAATCTTTCATTCCGTCTATTTGTTGTTTAAACGGTTGATAAAGGCTTTTTCTAACCATCAAAACGGCTTGCGGATAAGATTTTGCTTGGGCGTCGTAAAGTTCTTGAACGTCAAATCTCGTCCACTCTTTATTGCTTGCAACTTTGGTTAAGTTCGTTGCCGCAGGTTCGGGTAAAAGCCCAACGTTCAACTTACCTTGTTTAAGTAGCGGTATCATTTCTTGCGCAGACGCAAAATATCTTAAAGTTATTTTACCGTCGGTTACCGTATCGCCAACCAAAACGTCGCCTAATAGATTGTTGTCGTTTAAGATTGCTTTTAAGGTCAAATCGGGAACTAACCCTTGACCGATAACGCCGACGACTTTGCCTTTTAAATCGTCAAGCGTGTTCGTGCCGTCACTACTCATTAAGTATAAATTACCGTGAGTTATAACCGCCGTCATAACGTATTGAGAATTACCTGCCTTATAAAGTTTACTTGCAGCGTTAACGGGCATTACGATAAAATCGCCCAATCCTTGCGACATAACGCCACCTATATCGCCTGACGCAACAACCTTGTAATCAATTACACCGTCAATTCCAAAATTTTCGTTATCGTTTATAAATTTTGCAATCGCTAAAGCGGGCGCACCGTCGGGCGCGTAAAAAGAAATTTTTTTAGGCCCGTCATCCCCCTTGTTAGAATTATCGCCAAATAAATCGGCTAAATTACAACCGCTTAAGCACAAAGTTGAAACACACAAAATAATTGCTAAAAATATGCTAAAAAGTTTTTTCATAAAAAGTCTCCTTTTGTTTTTCATAACGCCTGCGTTGACAAGTGTCGCCGTTTTTGAAAGAGCAGTAACGATGAAATGCGCGGTTTAGAAACGCTTAAAAAAATAAACGCCCTTGCCGAAATATACAGCAAAGGCGGAACGTGAGTTATCAAGACACTTTGTGCCTTGTTAATTCCCAAATTAAGCCCTTTACTATTAGGCGCACCTTTTAGTTTAGGTATTTACAAAATTATTTTACTACACAATTAAAAATTTGTCAACCATTAAAAGCCCTTATATTTTCTTTTAGTTGCTTCACCACCGCGAATATGGCGTTCCGCAAGGTTTTTATCTAGCACGATTTTAACTTGTTTGCAAAGTTCTTTGTCGATTTTAAGCAACCTTTCAGTAACGTCTTTATGCACGGTTGACTTTGAAAAATGAAAAACTTTTGCCGTTCCCCGAACGGTATCCCCCGTGCGAATAATATATTCCGCTTCTTCAACAATTCTATCAATAATATCTTCCCGCAAAAGCACAACCCCCTAATTTAAGTAATTTATGATTATGCTTTAATTCGACAAGATATTCTAAATATTTACAAATTGCAATTAAAAAAGAGCGAAATTACTCGCTCTTTGTGTTTTTAGAAAATAAGTATTTAGCAAATTCTATTATATCGAAGTTTAGAACGTAACTTATAATTTTATTGTCGCCGCATTTATCTAATTGTTTGTAGATTAAATTTTTAACGACTACTGCAAGCACGCCTGCAAGCGAGCCTGAAATATAACCTGCAACCACGTCTGTAAAATAATGTACTACGATATAAATTCTTGTAAAGCCCATAAGCGCAGCAAACAACAAGAATACCCAACTCCACTTTTTGTTATAGATTAAAAAGAGTGCCATCATTGCCGCAGCGGCCGTCGTCGTGTGCCCTGACGGGAAAGAATTTTCACTTTCTTTAACGCCGTTTACAAATTGCCAAAAAGCATTATACTGCTCATCCGCAACGTAAGGTCTTGGACGGGCAATCAATTTTTTCAAAGTAAGGTTTGTAAAAATATAACCAAAACCTATTGCGAGTAACACGGCAACGCCTGCCCTTCTAGTCTTTTTAAAGAACAATAACACGATGCCTAAAACGATAAACGCCCAACCGCCATCGCCAAGCATAGTTATAAACTTCATTATAGGCGTAAAAAAGCCACCGCAGTTCTTTGCCAAATTGTGAACGAAATTAAAAATTCCGCCGTCTACCCCTGCAAACGCAGTATTAAGCCAAGTTGCTACCATTATTCATTTTCTCCTTTGTTTATTATTGCCTCAATTTTATCTTTCCATTCTTTATAACCAAACGCAACGTTATCTTTATTGTGCGAATCGCTTGAAAAACAGAATTTACCGCCCTTATCACGGATATATTCAATCATTTGAATTGACGGATAAGGCGTTTTTTTATACCCGCGTGAAATACCGCCAAAATTAATTTCAAACGGCTTTCCGTACGGTATTAGCGCATCAACGGCGCTTTGCCAAGCCTTTATATAGCGTGGGTGCTGGTCGTCAAAAAGCACACAACCTTCGTTAAACTTACTAACCAAATCAAAGTGCCCGATTATATCCGCGTTGGTTTTTTCTATAATCTTTCCAACGAAAGAAAAGTAATTTTCACACGCCGAATAATAATCGCCGTCAAAAATATTTTCAACCGCTTCAACGAACTTTTTAGGCGAATTATCAACGTCGGCACGCTTTCCGTTATGCAAAAAATAATGCACCGAACCGATTGAATAATCAAACCCCGTAAGCGGTTCGTTCGAAAGATAATCTTGCTCAACGCCACAAAGCACTTTTATTTTATCTTTATACTTTTCTTTTAAGCGCGCCATTTCCGCTTGAAAAACTTTGATATCTTCTTGCTTAATGCAATACGATAAATCTATATCTGTATACGAATGCGTACACACGCCTACGGTTTTTAACCCCTTTTCGATAGCGGAAACAACCATTTCTTCGGCGGAATTTTTACCGTCGCAAAAAGTGGTGTGCATATGCAAATCAGAATAAATCATTTGGTCATTTTCTCCTGCTTAACCTTGTGGTCGATAACGTGGCGCGATGCAAGTTCGCGGTGGATTTCTTCTAAAGAAATTCCTTGCTCAACCATAAGCACCATAACGTGATAGCAAAGGTCGGAAATTTCATAAACGGTTTCTTTTCTATCGTTATCTTTTGCCGCAATAATTACTTCGGTGCACTCTTCGCCAACCTTTTTCAAGATTTTATCAACACCCTTTTGGAAAAGGTAGGTGGTGTAAGAACCTTCAGGCATAAGTTCTTTTCTGCCTTTCAATAAGTCCATCAACCCGTCGAGAGAAAACTCTTTAAGTTCGGGGTTGGTATACACTCTATTATGGAAACAACTGTCTTCGCCCAAGTGGCAAGCAGGTCCGTCCTTTTCAACTTCAACAACGAGTGCGTCGTAATCGCAATCAGCGGTAATCGAAACGACGTGTTGATAGTTTTTGCTCGTATCGCCTTTTAACCACAATTCGTTTCTTGACCTTGACCAAAAACAAGTCAAATTCTTTTCCATCGTAACTTTAAGGCTTTCTTCGTTCATATAAGCAACCGACAACACCTTTTTGGTTACGGCGTCAACAACGACTGCGGGAATAAGCCCTTTTTCATCAAACTTCAGTTTTTTAATATCAAACATAACGCTACCTATTTTCATATTATCGTTTATTATCTTCTTACGGGAATTCCGTTTTTATAGAGTTCTTCTTTTAAGTCTTTAATCTTAACTTCGCCAAAATGGAATATTGACGCGGCAAGCCCTGCATCTACTTTTGGCAAGGTTTTAAAAAGCGTCGTAAAGTGTTCGATGCAACCTGCGCCACCCGACGCAATTACGGGAACTGACACAACCGAGCACACTTTATCAAGCATTTCTAAATCAAAACCACCCTTAACGCCGTCAGTATCAATAGAATTTAGCACGATTTCGCCCGCGCCGTTATCAACGCCTCGCTTAATCCACTCAATCGCTTCCATTCCGGTATTTTCTCTACCGCCTTTGGAGAAAACCCTAAAAACGCCGTCTACCCTTTTAACGTCAGCCGAAAGTACTACGCACTGGTCGCCGTACCTTTTTGCCGCTTGGTAAATCAAATCGGGATTTTTAATCGCACCCGAATTTACGCTAACTTTATCAGCACCGCATTTAAGCACCCTGTCAAAATCGTCTAACGTATTAATACCACCGCCAACCGTCAAGGGGATAAAAATAGTGCTTGCAACTTCTTTCAAAATATCGGTAAATAACGCCCTACCTTCCGCCGACGCCGTGATATCGTAAAAAACCAACTCGTCAGCACCGCATTCGCTATAATACTTACCTAATTCAACGGGTGAAGAAACGTCGGAAAGCCCTTCAAAATTAACGCCTTTAACAACCCTGCCGTTTTTCACGTCTAGGCAGGGAATAATTCTTTTAGTTATCATTTGCCACCTGAATTGCCTTTTTCAAATCAATTACGCCCGTGTAATACGCCTTGCCGATAATCGTGCCGTAAACCCCGATAGCGGACAGTTTTTCAACATCTTTTATAGAAGAAACACCACCCGACGCAATCACGTTGATTTCTAATTGCTCTGAAAGTTTTTTATAAAGTTCGTGGTTCGTGCCCTTCATTGCACCGTCCTTACTGATATCGGTTGCAATAATGGTTTTAACGCCTATCGCTTGCATTTTTTTACAAAAAGCAAAACCTTCTTCATCAGACTTTTCCGTCCAACCGTGAATAGCCACCATACCGTCTTTTAGGTCAACGCCAACGGCAATCTTTTCACCGTAAATTTGAACGGCTTGTTTTAAAAAGGCTTCGTCTTTAACTGCCGCCGTGCCCAAAATAAGCCTACTTACGCCCGCTTCAATATAACGACTAACGACGTCAATACTGCGAATACCGCCACCAACTTCAACCTTTAAGCCCGTTTCGTTAACTATTTTTTTGATGGTTTCAATATTTGGGGTTTCGCCAGATTTTGCACCTTCAAGGTCAACGACGTGTATCCATTCCGCACCTTGCGCCTTAAAATCAAGCGCCACTTGCACGGGATAGTTGCTGTAAATAGTCATCTTATCGTAATCGCCTTTGAAAAGCCTTACCGCCTTACCACCGAATAAATCTATTGCAGGAAGAATTTTCATTATTAAACCTCACAAAACGCCTTTAATATTTTAAGCCCAACTTCTCCACTCTTTTCGGGGTGGAATTGACAGCCGTAAACGTTTGCTTTTGCAACCGCCGCCGTTAAATTTGCACCGTATTCTGCCGTGGCAATCAAACTTTCAGAACAATCCGCGCCGTAATACGAATGCACGAAATAAACGCAGTCACCGTCGTTTATATACTTAAAAAGCCCGTCTTTTTCAGCGTGAATTTTAAGTGCGTTCCAACCTATGTGCGGAACTTTATAATCGCTTGGTATAACTTCTTTAATCGGGCGAATTTCGCCTTTGATTAGCGAAAGCCCTTTATGTTCGCCGTATTCAAAACTCTTATCAAACAAAAGTTGCATTCCTAGACAAATGCCAAGCAACGGTTTACCCTTGTTCGCTTGTTCAATAACCACGTCGGCAAGCCCCGAAGAAAAGAGTTTTTTCGCAGCATCTTCAAACGCGCCCACACCCGGCAAAACTATTTTATCTGCTTGTTCGATAACCTTTTTATCACCACTTGCAATAGCGTCTACACCGATTGCCTTAAAAGAACTTACTAGCGAAAAAAGATTACCTACACCATAATCAACGATAACAACCATTAAAGAACCCCTTTCGTAGATGGAATTTCATCCTTTGATTGTTCGTCAATTTTTACCGCTTGCTTAAGCGCCCTTGCAAGGCACTTGAACACGCCTTCAATTACGTGGTGTGCGTTAGAGCCCGCAAGTTGACGAACGTGCAACGTGCAGTTTGCCGTGCGAGTAAACGCAAGCAAAAATTCTTCAACTAATTCGGTGTCAAAATCGCCCACCTTATTTGCCTTTATATCGAGTTCTTTAACCAAAAAACTTCTACCCGAAAGGTCAACCGCCGTTAAAATAAGCGCTTCGTCCATAGGCAAAATAAAACTGCCGTATCTAGTAACGCCCTTTTTATCGCCAAGCGCCTTTTCAAACGCTTGCCCTAAAACTATACCGATATCTTCGGTAGTGTGGTGAAAATCAACTTCTTTATCGCCCTTGCATTTTACGTTAAGGTCAAACCTACCGTGCTTTGCAAAAAGGGTTAACATGTGGTCTAAAAAACCACAACCGCTATCAATTTTACTTTTGCCACAACCGTCAAGATTAAGCGATAAAACGATATCCGTTTCCGCAGTTTTTCTTTTGATTTCAGTCTTTCTCATTACGCTTCCTCCAAAATGGATTTTACAGTGTTAATAAACGTTTGCATTTGCTCCATATTACCTATGGTAATACGATTATACTCTTTTATTTTGTCTTTGTCAAAGTGACGAACGAGAATACCGCTATCTTTTAGCCTTAAATATAAATTTTTTCCTGAAATTTTATCCGTTTTTGCAAAAACGAAGTTTGCTTTTGAATCAGTTACGTTAAAACCTAATTTTTTAAGTTCAATTTTCGTCCATTCTCTATTGTCAATTATAGCGCGACAATTTTTATCAAAATACTCTTTATCTTTTATAGAGCCCACGCCCGCACTAGCAGTAACCGAATTTACGTTATAAGGGTTGAGCGAATATTTTACCGCTTTAAGGTCTGCAACAATCGCTTTATCGGCAACGCCAAATCCGAGCCTTGCCCCCGCCATTGAGCGCGATTTCGAGAAAGTTCTGGTAACTAAAAGATTTTTATATTTTTTAATCAAATTAACCGCGCTTTGACCACCGAAGTCGATATACGCTTCGTCGATTACCACAATTCTGTTTTGGTTTGACGAAACTAGTTTTTCAATTTGCTCAATGCTCAACAAAATACCCGTGGGTGCGTTTGGATTTGCAATAAAAATCGTACCGCTTTTTTTCTCGTATTCACTTAAATCAATGCTAAAATCGTCCTTTAACGGAATTTCTTGATACGGCACGTTATTTATTTGCGCAAACACTTTATAAAACCCGTAGGTTATATCGGGAAAAATTGCAGGATTTTCGTCATCGCAATACGCCATAAACGCAAAATTTAGCACTTCATCCGAGCCGTTCGTCATTATAACGTTTTCAAAATCTACGCCCAAATCGTCCGCTACCGCCATAGTTAACGCCGTGCACTCGGGGTCTGAATAGAGTTGAACGCCTTTTAAGGCTTCGCTACCGTACGCTACCGCGCTTGGCGACGGCGCAAACGGCGATTCGTTCGTGTTAAGTTTTATATATTTTTTCTCTTTAGGTTGTTCGCCCGGAACGTACGGGGCAAGTCCATTATATTTTTTACTGAAAAATTCACTCATATTAATCTTCAATCCTTACGACTGCACTCTTTGCGTGTGCCGTAAGCCCTTCTTGTTTTGCAAAATATTCAACGTCTTTGGCGCAAGCATTAAGAGCGTCCTTTGAATAATAAACGTATTGCGTTTTCTTTATAAAGTCGTCAACCGAGAGTGCGGAAGAAAATCTTGCCGTTCCACTCGTGGGTAAAGTATGGTTTGCGCCAGCCATATAATCGCCCATTGCTTCGGGGCAATTTTTACCCAAGAAAACCGAGCCTGCGTGTTTGATTTTTTCTAAATAAATAAAAGGATTATCAAGGCACAGTTCAAGGTGTTCGGGTGCAATCGCATTTGCGATTTCTATTGCCTTATCAATGCCGTCGGTAACGATAATTTTGCCGTTATCGTCAATAGAAACTCTTGCAATTTCGCTACGCTCTAACAACGGAATTTGCTTTTCTAATTCTTCGCTAACAGCGTTTGCAAGTTCCATACTATCGGTAACCAAAACTGCGCTTGCCATCTTGTCGTGTTCGGCTTGCGACAAAAGGTCGGCAGCGATACATTTTGCATCGTTATCTTTATCCGCAACTATCATTATTTCGCTAGGCCCTGCAATCATATCAATCGACACCGTGCCGAAAACTTGCTTTTTGGCTTCGGCAACGAACGCGTTGCCCGGCCCTACTATTTTATCCACCTTAGGTACGCTTTCCGTGCCATAAGCGAGTGCGGCAACGGCTTGCGCACCGCCTATCTTAAAGATTTTATCAACGCCCGCAATAGACGCCGCTGCAAGAATAACGGGATTAACTTTGCCTTCTTTATTCGGGGGCGTTACCATAACCACTTGTTCACACCCTGCAATTTTAGCAGGGATTGCATCCATTAAAACGGTTGACGGATAAGCAGCCGTGCCACCGGGAACGTAAAGCCCTGCACGTTCAATCGGAATAATTTTTTGACCTACGATTGCGCCGTCTAAATTTTTAATTTCAAAACCTTGCCTTTTTTGCGCCGAGTGAAAAAGCCTGATATTTTTAGCGGCCTTTTCAAGCACTTCAATAAACTTTGGTTCAACCGAATTTTTTGCGTCTTCAATTTCTTGTTTTGATACGATTAGCGAATCAAGTTTAGCCTTATCAAACTTTTCGGCGTATTCGTAAAGTGCCTTATCACCGTTTTCTCTAACGTTTTTAATGATACTCGAAACAATTTCGCTAACGTCAACTTCGTTTAGTTTGCGGTTAAAAACTTCTTTAACTTTATCACCTGAAATAATCTTAATCATTTTAACACCGTTTGCTCTGCTAACGAGCGAGTAATTTTTTCTATAATTTCGTTCTTAAACTTAAAGTTTGCCTTGTTTGCAATAAGCCTTGCCGAAATAGGCATAAACTTTTCAACTACCACCAAGTCGTTTTCTTTTAAGGTAGTGCCCGTTTCAACGATATCAACGATAACGTCTGAAAGCCCCAAAATAGGTGCAATTTCGATAGAGCCGTTAAGGTGAATTATATCAATATCACGCCCTTGCGTTGCGTAATACGCCTTTGCAATGTTAGTAAACTTGGTTGCAACGGTCAAAGTTTTACTTCTATCGTCAACGAAATCCGATTTAGCGGCAACCGCCATACTGCACTTGCCCATATCAAGGTCTAAAAGTTCGTAAACGTCAGGGCGATATTCAACCAAAATATCTTTACCAGCCACGCCGATATCCGCAGCACCACGCTCAACGTAAATTGCAACGTCGGACGGTTTAACCCAAAAATATCTTACGCCGACTTCTTGATTTTCAAAAATGAGTTTTCTATTATTTTCTTTGATTGACGGGCAAGGAAAGCCTGCTTCCTCAAACATTGCGTATACCTTTTCGCCTAGCCTGCCCTTTGGGAGCGCCACATTCAAGATTTTTTTCATTACTTAATCTCCTTCAACTGAACGAGCCTTTTATATTTCAAATTCAAGGGTGCTTTAACGCAAGCAAACACGCTTTCGCCACCGTCGATAACACTCTTAACCGCTTGATTAATTTTAACAACGTTCTTTTCGTCAGCGTATTCAAGCACGACGTCTACGTCAAATTCAGGCTTAGCGTTTATCAATTTTTCAAGTTCGTCAAGATAAACTGCAAAACCTATCGCGCGGTCGCGCCTTTTGAACTTTTGCATAAGATTATCGTACTGCCCACCCGAAATAATCGCCACGGGTATACCGCTGATGAACCCCTTAAACACCAAACCGTTGTAGTAATTCGTATCGCTTACAACTGAAAAATCTATGTTGATTTTATCGCCAACGCCAAGTGCTGATAAAGCGCCAAGCACGTTTTTGAGTTGCTTAATTGCAATATCGGTCTGCTCGTTTACGTTGATTTTTTCCAACTCTGAAAAAACCTTTTCTTTCCCCCCGTAAAGAGTAACTAATTTTTTAACGGTTTCAGTTTGCTCTTTATTAAGCCCTTCACTTTCACAAACACCGCCTACCCCGTGCGCGTTTTTCTCGCCTAAAAACTCAACGATTTTTTTCTTGCCCGATTCGGAAATATCAAAAGCGTCTAAAACGCCGTTAACGATACCCAAGTGTGAAAGGTCCAAAACGTAATCGCTTGAAACGTTTTCTAAACTTTTGCTTGCGAGAAAAATAACTTCGGAAAGCGCGTAATCGTCAAGTTTACCAACGCACTCTAATCCGACTTGCGTAAACTCTTTAAACGAGCCCGTACCTTTAGACACCCTATACACGTGTTCGTTATAATAAACTTTTGAAATATCTTCGCCGTCCTTACCGTTTTTAATAATCGACAAGGTAACGTCGGGTTTAAGCGCCATTAATCTGCCGTCAGTATCGGTAAAAGTGATAACGTTTTCAGAAATCAAAAAGTCTTTATTTTTAGCGTAAAGGTCGTATTGCTCAAACTTGCTCATCTTGTATTGCTTAAAGCCCCACTTTGCGTAAAGCGCGCAGAGTGAAGAAAGCGTTTTATCTTTACCCGTAATAAATTTGCCGTCCACTTTTTTATTCTCCTTTACCGTCGATAACCAAGCCGTAACCACCGCTACCGTAATTTAAGCATTTATTAACTCTGCTAATAGTAGCCGTGCTAGCGCCCGTTTTTTTAGAAACTTCTTGGTAATTTTGCCCGTCTTTTAAAAGTTTTGCAACTTCAAGGCGTTGCGAAATATCTTGTAATTCTTTAATAGTGCAAACGTCTTCAAAAAACTTTCTACACTCTTCAACGTTGTTTAGTTTAAGTATTGCGTTAAAAAAATCATCATACTCTTTAATGCTGAATTTTTCCATAGCCAACTCCCTACACTTTAATCTTTTAACATTTTAGCACGGTAAAGTGATAAAGTCAACTATTTTTACCATATATTTATAACGTTTTTAAAATAAAAAACGCTTGAACTGCGGAACGCTATTTACTAATCCACAATCCAAGCGCTTTTATTTATTTTAATTTAATTTTTCGGTGTAGGTACGCCGTTGATAAGTTCCCACTCGCCTTTCCAGTAAATCCTATTATTATCGCCACTCCAGTTCGCATCCCAACCCGACGGTTTTGTTTCTATATCAACGTAAATCGTGCAGTTCGTTCCATAAAAAGCGCTTATCGCACAAGTTTCTACCGCGCTTGGAATAATTACTCTTTGCAATTTACCACACTCTGAAAACGCAAAATTCTCTATTTCTCTCAAACCTTGATTAAATTTTACGGTGATTAATTCGCTACATCCTGAAAACGCATAGCGCCCAACCGACTTCATATTTTCACTAAAAACTATTTCAGTTATTTTTTTATTGTCCTTAAAAGCATAGTCCGCTATTTCAGTTACAGGTAAGCCACAATGCGTTGCAGGAATTTCAATCTTCGTGGTGTCATCATCTACCCAAGACCAAACCTTATATTCTTGTTTTCCATCAATCTTTTTATAAGTAAGTTGCGCACCGTTAATCGCCGTGCCAACGTCGGCAATTTTACCTATTACTTTAACCGTATCGTCAGAAAACACGACACCTAATTGATTTTCTTTGTTAATAAAAATCGACCTGACGAATTTTTGCGGCGAAAGTGTCATCCCTTCAATTTCACCTATTTCTATATACGTGCCGTCAACGAGCGTGCATACGAAATTATTATCTTCAAAGCCTATTTTTAGAATATTTTTCAAATTTGTTGTTTCCGGCAACTCAAAATCAACTTTCATTGACGGAAGTATAATATCTGCACTAAATTCTGAACCGTATTCATAAACACAATGCAAAACGCCTAAAGCGTCAATTTTTAAATTAGAAAGATAGTTTCCACTTAAATTGTTCTTGAAAGTTTCAAAAGTACAGTCTTCGAAATTCTTATATTTTTCATACACGCCCGATAAAGTCAACCCCACTACTTGATTTGGTTCAACTTTTTGTAACGTATCTTCTTCTTTTTGCCCACACACGCCACAAACACCGTTTATATAATCGTGCCCAGTTGCTTGCAAGTCGTTATACGTTTTTTCGCCACACTCACAAATACCTTCCATCAACCCCGCTTTTGAACAGGTTGGCACTTTTACGAGATACCAAGAATATTCGTGTTCGTGTTTTTCTTTCCCAAAAAGAGAACTATTGCACGCCGTTGTGCAAAACACCATAACCGATGCAAGCCCACATAATAAACATTTTTTTATTAAACCCTTCATATCAAAATCTCCTTTGGGCTATATATAGACGATAGTATCATATATAGCCCACTTTGTCAAGCATATTAGGCTATAATTAGTCTATAATATAGGTGTGGGAATTTGTATGAGCGTTTACAAAGCAGTTAAAAATAGAATATTAATTTTGCTCGAAGAAAAAAATATGTCTATACACAAACTCGCGATGGAATCTGGTGTTCCGCCGTCTTCGATAAAAAACATCTTGTACGGAAAAAGCGTTAACCCCGGCATATCCACACTAAAAATGCTTTGCGATGGATTCGGTATAACCTTGATTGAGTTTTTCAACACCGACGAATTTAGCAATTTAGAACAAGAAATAAAATAAAAACTCCTGCTGACTGCGGGAGTTTTTTGTTTGTAAATTTAATTAAATTTTATTTTAGGTTGATTATTTCATCCATTGCTAAAAGATAACCGTCAAATCCTTTGCCCGTAATAGCCTTAAATGCAAATTCTTTAACGAAAGAAATTTTCCTAAAATCTTCCCTTTCGTTAACTTCGGTAATATGCACTTCAACCGTCGGGATATTCACCGATTTAAGCGCGTCTAAAATAGCAACGCTAGTATGCGTATATGCGCCTGGGTTGATTACTATTCCGTCATATTTTTTATATGCCTTTTGAATAGCCGTAACTATTGCGCCTTCGTAATTTGATTGAAAACACTTAACTTTTACTCTTTTTTCTTTTGCCGATTTTTTAATAAGTTCAACGAGCGATTTGTAACTTTTCGAGCCGTAAAGTTCTTTTTCTCTAACGCCCAACATATTCAAATTAGGTCCGTTTATAACTAAAATTTTCATAAACCTTTATCGTCTCCTTTACGGCACTATCTAAAGAGCCGTCGTTTGAAATTTTTTCATCAGCAAAGAATGCGTACTTATCTTTTCGTTCGTTATACAGTTTTTTAACTGCGTCTAAATCTTTTGACAAGGGGCGATTTTCACAAGACAAAAGTTCAATATCCCTATCAATCCAAATTATAACGCCGTTTTGTTTAAGATAAAAATAATTATCAGCGTTTTTAACGATTCCACCACCCGTAGAAATAACCTTGCCTGAAAGTTTGCCAACTTCCGATAAAACTTCACGCTCAATCTTTCTAAAATAATCTTCGCCAAATTCTGCAAAAATTTGCGGTATGCTTTTATTTTCTTTTTGCTCGATAACTTGGTCGGTATCTATAAACTCTTTATTTAAAAGTTCCGCCACCGCCCTGCCTATCGTTGACTTTCCCGAACCGGGCATACCAACTAAAACAAGGTTTTGATTTTCCATTTTGAGTTTGCCGATAACTTCTTCAATAAGTTTATCCGAATGCTTTTTATCTAAAAACAATTCGGACGCTACTTTGGCTTGAGTAACGAGCATAGGTTGACCGTTAGCATACGGCACGCCCAAATCTTTCGCTTGTTTCAATAGCATGGTAAGAGCAGGGTTATACACAACGTCTAACACCCCTGACAAGTTAGCAAAGTTTTTCAAATCAATCAAGCACGAATAATTTTCGGGATACATTCCGACGGGGGTGGTGTTTATAATAACTTGCGCATCACCTGCTAGCGTGCTATAATTTTGATAATTAATCTCACCCGTGCGCGATAATTTTTTAATGCTTGATGCGCCTAAACTCTCCGCTACCGCCTTTGCGGTGTTAGAAGTTCCACCACTACCGAGTATTAAAACCACTTTATCTTTTAAGTTTATACCCGCGCTATTTAACGCATAAACCATTCCGTCAAAATCGGTATTATATCCGTAAAGTTTTCCGTTACGGCGAACAACCGTGTTGACTGCGCCTATCTTTTTCGCTCTTTCGTCAACCACGTCAAGAAATTCAATAACGTCCTTTTTATATGGAATAGTAACGTTGAACCCATCGTAATCGTTTTCTTTTATAAACGACGATAAATTTTCAGGTTGAACTTCAATCAAGTCGTAAGTGTAATCGGCAAAATACGGATGTATTTTTTTTGAAAAACTGTGTTTTAAGGTTTTACCGATAAGCCCAAATTTTTGCATATTATATAATTTCTCCGTATGCACCAAGGAAGGTAAATTGTTCGGTTGAATTATCAAGTTCACAAAGCAAATTTTGCACGGCTTTTTGCTTTATATCACAATTAAAGTCAAAATAGAACATAAATTCAAAACTTGAGCCTACAATCGGGCGTGATTCAAGTTTGGTTAAGTTTATCCCTAAATTAGAGAACTTTGACAACAACTTGTTAAGACTGCCCGGCGCGTTTTGCGGAAGCGTCGTCATAATACTAATTTTGTCAGCGCCCTGATAGAACTCTAAATCTTTGGTGATTAAAATAAATCTAGTATAGTTATTGTCGCTATCTTGCACGTTGGTTTCTAAAAGTTTCAAACCGTAAAGTTCCGCGCATTCCCTAGAACAAATTGCAGCGACGTCTTTTCTACCGCTTTCGGCTACCGTACGCGCCGCTACCGCGGTGTTCGGGCAAGCGATAATAGTTGCATTTTTATATTGTTCAAGATATTTCTTGCATTGCGTTAACGCTTGTTCGTGCGAATAAATTTCTTTAATATCTTCTTTTTTAACGTCCTTATTAACCACCAAATTGTGCGAAACTGAAAGGCGAACGCTTCTTACGATATAGAACTTATGTTCTTTCATAAGGTCGTAAACCTGATTTACTGAACCTGCGGAACTGTTTTCAATCGGCAACACACCGTATTTGCAAAAGCCCTTTTCAACCGCTTGGAAAACCCCGTCGAAATTCTTAAAATAGGTAACGTCTGCAAATTCAAACAACTTGTCCGCAGCAATCCCCGAATACGCCCCTGCAACACCTTGGCAAGCAACTTTTGCTTTTACGGGGAATTTAAGTTCGCCTTTTAATATTGCGCCTTTAATCTTATCGCCCGTTTCCGATTGCATTTCAGCACTCATCGTTTGATATGCTTTGCTCGTTTCAAAAATAGTTTCAAACACGCGCTTTAAGTATACTTGTTGTTCTTCTTCAACCAAATCAGCAACTCTTAAAAGAATTTTCTTTTCCCTTTCAGGGTCGTTAACCGCTTTGCCCGTTTGTTTTTTTGCTTCAACTACTTGTTTGACAAGTCCCATTCTCTCTGCGTAAAGCGTTGCAATTTTATCGTCAACATTGTCAATTTTCGTTCTTATTTCTTCTAAATTCATAATATCACCTTATAAACTATCGTAAATCGCAAGCGCCGTAATCGCTTCAATTACCGGCACGGCCCTTGGGACGATGCACGAATCGTGTCGTCCTTCTATTTTTAATTTTACGTTTTCTTTTTTTGTTAAATCTACCGTGTCTTGTTCTTTTGCAATACTTGGCGTCGGCTTAATAGCAACCCTAAACGTTATAGGCATACCGTTTGCCAACCCACCGTTAATTCCGCCGTTGTTATTCGTTTTAGTCTTTACCCTTTCGCCGTCGTAATAAAACGCGTCGTTAGCGTCGCTTCCGCGCATCTTAACGATATCAAACCCTGCACCGAACTCAATGCCCTTTACTGCGGGAACTGCAAATGCAAGTTGCGAGATAACGCTTTCTAAACTATCAAACATATACTCGCCCACGCCCACTGGCACGCCTTCTACTACGCACTCTATAATACCGCCTACCGAATCGCCGTTCGTACGCGCGTCTTCAATAGTCTTAAACATATCTTCCTTAAAGGCTTCGTCTAGCAACGGGAAATTCTCGTCTAAACTACCAACGCAAATATCCGCGCCTAAATCTTTATAACTCTCTCCCTTAACAGTACCTATTTGAGATACGTACGCGTTGATTTTTACGCCCAATTTTTCAAGGATTTGCTTTGCAACGCCACCCGCTATGCACATAGGCGCTGTCAACCTGCCTGAAAACTTACCACCGCCACGATAATCAAACCCGTCACCGTACTTACTCCACGCAACGAAGTCAGCGTGCGAAGGTCTTGGCGTTTTCACAACGTTATTATAGTCGCTACTTCTTTGACTGTTATTTTTTATAACCGCCTTAAACTCGCCCGAAAAAGTTTGCCCATCAAACCCTTTTTCAACTATCACTTTATCGTCTTCTAATCTTTTAGTTGAATAAGCGGTTTTCTTCGGCTTGCGCCTAGCCATAAACTTTTCTAACTCTTCAAAATCCGCCGTTTCACCGTCTAGCCCGTTTACGATAACGCCTATTTCTTGGGCGTGCGACGCACCGAAAATTTCCACGCGCAGTTTTCTTCCGTTAAACACCGAAAACTGTTTATCATTAAACATATTCAACAACTCCTCCGAGTTTTTCATAATCTTCAAAAAAGGTGGGATACGACTTATTTATCGCTTCCGCTCGTCTTAAAACCGAACTGCCTTTCGCACCCAAAGCAAGTATGGCAGAAGCCATCGTCAATCTATGGTCGTTAAACGAATCAACCGCACCGCCAACAATCTCACCACCGTAAACGATTAAACTCTTTCCGTCGCTTTCAGCCTTTACGCCAAACGCAGTAAGCATTTCAATAGTGCTCAAAATTCTATCGCTTTCTTTTATCTTTAACCTTTCAACGTCTTTAATAACGCTCTTTCCGTCCGAATAAGCCGCCAAAACTGACGCTATCGGCACTAAATCAGGGCAATCTTTTGCCGAAAACTCAAACGCTTGAACTTTGCTCTTATTAACTTTAACACAGTCGTTTTCAATAGTGAAATTAACGCCGGCAAGCCTTAAAATATCCAAAATAAACTTATCGCCTTGCACGCTATCGGGATTTACGCCCGAAATGCAAACGTTTCCGTTAACTGCACCGCCAACTAAAAAGAACGCCACGTTAGACCAGTCGCCTTCGGCACGAATTCCGCCTTGATATTTTTGATTACCTAAAATCTTAAATCCGTTTTTCGTTCGCTCAATTTTAACGCCGAAACTTTTTAACACTTCTAGGGTAATTTCAACGTATGGCACAGAACATAGCGGTGTCGTTAAAATAATTTCGCTATCCCCTTTAAGAATAGGTAACGCCATCAACAAACCTGAAATATATTGCGAACTTATATCCCCACGCAAACTAAACTTTCCACAACTCAATTTGCCGTCGATATAGATTTTATCAGTTTGCTCAACGCTTACCCCGTGCGCGCGCATCACCGAAAACAATTCGTCGTTGGGGCGCTCTAACAATTTGCCGTGGCAAATAAACGAGTACCGGCCCCCCAAGACTGCGCAAAGTGGCAACATAAACCTAAGCGTTGAACCCGATTCGCCCACGTCAAGCACCGTGTTGCCTTTACTTAAATTTTCAAGGCAATCGAGCGTTGCTTTAATGTCGTTTGAAACGAAGTTATCGCAACCACCTGAAAGCGCACCGCTTGCAATATAGTTGCAAATTGCTATTCTATGAGCGTAAGACTTTGACGGTATTGCTTTTATTTCGCCTTGAAGATAAGCGCTTTCTACTTTTGCTATCAACTTAAATACCCCCAAAGTTCATCTATTTGAACGCTTACCGAACGGCAATCGCCTATACCGAAAACCATCGTTAAAGCGATGGCGTTTCCGCTACGCTTTTTATCGTTAACACACGCCTTACATACCTTGTCTAATTGATAAGGATTTTCAGTTTCGCTAACGCATTTTTCAATAATAGACTTTGCATTTTTATACGTTTCGTCATCAATATATCCTTGCTTAAAAGATGCGTCGATTATTATTTTAAGCCCCATCGCAACGGCTTTCCCGTGTGATATTTCATAGTTGGATAAGAGTTCAATTCCGTGCGCGGGGGTGTGCCCTAAATTAAGCAACTTTCTCATACCGCTTTCAAACTCGTCGTTTTCAACGACGTATCTTTTGTAATCAACGCAAAGATATATTAAATCGGTAATATCTTCATAGCCGTTATTAATAAGATTGAAAACTTTTTCATCTAAAATCGCGTACTTTGCAATTTCGCCCATACCGTCGTCAAACACGGTTTTAGGCAAGGTTTCAAGCGCGTTAGCGTCGCATAAAACGACTTTTGGTTGATAAAATGCACCGACTAAATTCTTACCGTGCATTAAGTCTACCGCAGTTTTTCCACCAACGGATGAATCAACTTGCGCAAGCAAGGTGGTTGGTATTTGAACGAATTTTACACCCCTTAAATAGGTTGCCGAAACAAAGCCTGCCATATCGCCTACAACACCACCGCCGAGCGCAACTACCGCGTCGCCACGGGTTAATTGATTTTCAGCAAGGAACTCTAAAATTTCCGCGTAAACTTTTAAGTTTTTACTTTGCTCACCGTGCGGAAAAACGAATTTAACGACACTATACCCCGTTTCTTTAAGCGATTTTTCAACAACTTCTGCGTGTAAATTATTAACCGTATCGTCGGTAATTAGTGCAATTTTACAAATCGGCACAACCTTTTTAATAATTTCACCCGTATTGTCTAATAGTCCACGCCCGATAACGACTTCGTAACTTTCAGACGCGTTTACTTTTATTTTTTTAATCGTATTAATCAATTATCTTACTCCTTCTCATTTTTTCAGATAAGAGTTTTTTCTCGTTACCGTCGGCAAGTAAAGCGCGCATATTATCAAAATCGCCGTCTTGCAACGCTTTCTTATATTCGTTAAGGCTATTCACGATAGAGTCAATTTCATTAACCAAAAAATCGGCGTTATCAATAGTGAGTTGCGCCCACATTTCGGGCGAAAGCCTTGCCACCCTAGTCATATCCCTAAAACTACCGGCCGAAAAGCCCATAAATTGCATTGCCGTTTGGCTTTTTATGTATGAACTTGAAACAAGGTGCGCTAGTTGCGAAGTAAAAGCAATAATTTCATCGTGTTTTTCCGCAGTCGTAATAACGACCGAACCAAACCCGATAGACAAAAAGTATTGTTTCATTTGAGCAATCTTTCTTATATCCGCTTTAACGGGTACTAAAATCATCGACGCCCTGTCGAACAAAGTTGCCGTAGAGTGATTTACGCCCGAAAATTCCCTTCCTGCCATAGGATGCGCGCTAATAAAATCAAGATTTGGAAATTCTTTTGAAAGCGATTGCATTTGCTTTACTACCCTACGCTTATTACCGCAACAATCCATTACCAAACAACCGTCTTTTAATAACGGGCAGTATTTTTTAAGAGCAGTTTCTAATGCGTTTGGATATAAAGACAAAATCAACACGTCCATTTCGCCAAGATTGCTTTCGTCAAGTTGATGATGGTAAGCGTTTAACAACCTACCGTCGATAAGCGCTTTATCGCTTATATCAAACGCATAAACTTGGTCTTGCGTTTTTGACACGAGCGCTCTTCCGAGCGAACCGCCTATTAAACCTAAACCGATAATACCTATTTTCATAACTCTTTCCGTTAGTTAATTTTTTTGTTAACGAGTGGTAACATTTGGTTTACCTTACCCATAAGCGTTGAAAATTGTTCGGGATTTAACGATTGCGCACCGTCGCACAACGCGCGTTGTGGGTCGTTATGCACTTCTATAATAAGCCCGTCAGCACCTGCGCCAACGCTAGCGAGCGACATAGGCGTAACTAATTTTGCAACACCCGTTGCGTGGCTTGGGTCAATTATGATAGGCAAGTGCGTTTTTTCTTTCAATACGGGAACGGCTGATAAATCAAGCGTATTTCTAGTCATCGTTTCAAAAGTTCTTATACCCCTTTCGCAAAGGATAACTTTGCTATTGCCTTCCGCCATAATATATTCAGCGCTCATTAAAAGTTCTTGTAAAGTATTTGCAAGCCCACGCTTTAACAAGATAGGCTTACCCGTTTTGCCAACTTCTTTTAAGAGTTCAACGTTTTGCATATTTCTTGCACCGATTTGAATCACGTCAACCTTATCGAACAAATCAATGTGGCTAACAGACAAAAGTTCGGTTACAATCGGTAAACCCGTTTCTTCTTTTGCTTTTAACAAAAGGTCAATCCCCGTGCCTTTAAGCCCTTGGAAAGCGTACGGTGAAGTTCTAGGTTTGAACGCACCACCCCTAAGTAGCGTTGCGCCAGCCGACTTAACCGCCTTAGCAACCGCTATAATTTGTTCTTCTGATTCAACCGAACAAGGCCCTGCGATTACGGTAAAATTATCACCGCCGATTTTGCAACCGCCAACATCAATAATAGTATCTTCGGGGTTAAACTTTCTGTTCGCGTTCTTATAAGGTTCTTGAACGCGTTGCACTTTTTCGACCATATCAAGACTGCCTATAAGGTCCATATCAACCTTACTCGTATCACCAACAAGCCCTAAAACGGTTGAATGCTCGCCATAACTAACGTGGACGTCTAGCCCTAATTCTTTAACCCAGTCGATTAAGTTTTTGAATTGTTGTTCTTCGCAAGAATTTTTTACAACGATAATCATAATGCATCTCCAAACACGAATATTGAAATTTTCGTTTAATTTTATTTTCTAGTCGTTTAATAAAAAAGGCTTTGTAGTTATTACTACAAAGCCTTCGTTTTCTTGTTTCACGCAAAAACAATCCGTATAGTAATCACTAACGAGATATTGAAAACTTGTTATTAAAGTAAAAGTAAGAATTAAGTTTTTTCATAGTTTTTGCCTTAAATTTTCCTTTATTATACTACTGTGATAAAGTGGTGTCAAGTGTTTTACTAATTTTTTAAAAGATTTTTAATATTTTTAAACTGTAATCTTAATCTGTTTTGGAAAGCTTTTAGAAGATAATTCTCTTTTATTCAAAATTGAATTTACAACCACGCCCGACACCAAGCCAAACATTAATATATACGCCCAGAGCAAGAAAACTATAATCCCTGCAAGACTGCCGTAAAAAGCGTTATACGAATTAAAAAACCTTAAATATAGCGCAAAGCCTATCGTGCCTAAAACTATTTCGGCAAGCGAAACCATCGCCCCGACTGCAATTTGCTTAAACTTTAACTTTATCGGGCAAATAAATTTATTTAACATTATTATAATAACGAAACTGAACGAAACGACCGTCAAACAAACGCCGATTGTTGCAAATAGGTTTTTTATGCCACCAACCGTATAGTTAAACGCAAATAAACTTCCACCGAGCGCAATAACTATGGACGCAAGCAAAAACACGGCAAATAACGCCCCCAACGCCAAAATCGCCCAAACTCTACGCAAAAGTCCCCGTTTACCTAAAGATTTTTTCTCATATAGATAATCGCCATCCTTTGACATTTGATTAAGCAATCTTGAACAAGAATAAACCGCGGTTAAAACGAATAAAAGCGTTGCGCCCTTTGACGCACGCCTTGCCGTGGATACAATCGCCGTGCCAGCCGAACGAAATTCAATCGGCAATCTAGACACGGCGTCTTCAGTAAGTTCAACGCCGAACACGCCGAAGGTCGTTACGAGTAAAAATGCCAAAGGAATAACCGCCGTTAAAAAATAGAATACCCACGCCCCCACGACCGTGCTAACTCTCTTTTCCGAAAACTCATCAAGAATTTGCCTAAAAGTATTTATATACATAAAAACAGTCTGCGTATTTTGCAGACTGTTTATGCTTTTTATTCGTTTTCCGTTACATTTTTTGAGAGTAAATTTTACTGTAAATTTCTTTATATTTGTCAAAATAAAAGAGATTCGTGCCACTAGTAGTTACCGACGCCGTGCCTGCCGCAACAGACATTCTTAAAAGTTCGTGCATCGGAACGCCTTTTTGCAACCCTACGCAAGCGGCGGCGACCATTGAATCGCCCGCGCCTACGGTAGAATTTACTGCAACCGACGCTGACTTACAAAAATAACTTTCTTTTCCATCGGTAAGTATTGCGCCGTCAGCCCCCAAAGAAACTAGAACGTTTTGAACGCCCAAATCTATGTACTTTTGCGCCGCACGCAACATATCTTTAAGGTCAACGACCGATTCGCCTGCAAAACTTTCAAGTTCGCGAAGGTTGGGCTTTGCCATAAATATTTCACGGCTACCGATAGCGGATAACATATTCGCCTTTTCGGTGTCCACGATAACCTTTACGTTTTTGGGAATAACCGACAACACTTCGGCGTAAAATTCGGGCTTAACACCCTTGGGTAAACTGCCACTCATAACGGCAATTTCACAAGAAGGGGCAATTTCTTTAACGAGTTTGATAAGTTCTTCTTGCTTATCACGAGCAACCGTTTCGCCACGGTCGTTTATTTCGGTAAGCATTGAGCGTTTATCAATAATCTTATAATTAACTCTCGCATTGCCTTGATTATAAACGAATTTATGTTCAACCTTCTCTTTATCGAGAACGTGCTCGAACATTCTACCGTGGTTTTCAAACATAAAGCCCGTTGAAAAACTCTTTTCCCCTAGCCTTGAAACGCCTATTGCAACGTTTAACGCTTTGCCCGAATAAGTTTCTACCTTGCTGTCAATCTTATTAAGCATACCCACGTTAAGGCTGTCTAATTCAATGGTACAGTCAATACTTGGGTTCGGGCATATTGTTAAAATCATCTAACCAACTCCTTACACGCTAATTAAGCGCTTAATTTTTTGCCTCTGCAATAATTTTTTCTTGTGCAGAGAAGGGAACTTCTTCGTAAGACAAGAATTCAAAACTAAACTTACCGCGACCTTGCGTCATACTGCGCAAATCCGTTGCGTATTTAAGCATTTCGATAAGCGGTGCTTCGGCGGTAATTTCTTGCAATCCGTCAACCGTTTCCATACCGAGAATTCTACCACGGCGTTTATTCATATCACCTAAAATATCGCCCGTGTAGTTATCGGGAACGGTAATCTTATAAGAATAAATAGGTTCTAAAATAACGGGTTTTGCTTTGCGAACGGCTTCGTCATACGCAAGTTTTGCTGCGGAAACGAAAGCAACTTCTTTACTATCAACGGGGTGATATTTACCATCAAACAAAGTACACTTTAAGTTAACCATAGGATAGCCTGCAAGCACGCCCTTTTGGATTGCTTCTCTAAGCCCTTTTTCAACGGCCGGGATAAATTGTTTAGGAACAGACCCGCCTACCGTTTCGTCAACAAACTCAAACTCACCGTCAGCAGCGCCCGGTTCAAACTTAATATTAACAACGCCGAATTGACCTGCACCACCCGTTTGCTTTTTATGCTTGCCTTCGCCTTCAGCCTTTGCCGTAATGGTTTCCTTAAACGCAACCTTGGGTTCGCTTAAAACGGCTTCACAACCGAATTTTGATTTTAATTTCTTGCAAAGCACGTCTAGTTGCGTTTCGCCTTGACCACGGATAACGGTTTCGCCCGTTTCTTTGTCTTTTTCAACCTTAAAGGTCAAATCTTCTTCCGCTAGACGGTTTAAGCCTTGGAAAACTTTATCTTCTTCGCCAGACTTCGCAGCGCCTATTTTCATAGTGAGAACGGGTGCTGGGAACGGTATCGGATAGAACTTAATCTTCTTGCCTTCATCACAAAGCGTATCGCCCGTGTTGGTGTTGTTTAGTTTATTAACCGCACCGATATCACCTGCGCCAAGTTCATCAACGACTTCTTGTTTTTTACCTTTCATAACGTAAAGTGTGTTAATTCTTTCCTTTTCGCCCGTCGTTGCGTTATAAACGGTCATACCACTCTTAATAGAGCCGGTAAATATTCTTATCATATTAAGTTTACCAACGAACGGGTCGGCAACAGTTTTAAACACTTGTGCCGAGAATGGCTTTTCAGCATCGCTAACGATAGATAAAACTTCGCCCGATTCGTCAGTTGCAAGAACGGGACGGCGTTCTAACGGAGAAGGAAGCAAATCCCTAATTTCATACATAAGGTTGATAACGCCCATATTTTGAAGTGCTGAACCACCCATAATCGGCACGGTTTCACCTGCGCTTAAACCGTTTTTAATACCTGCAACGATTTCGTCGTTAGAAAGTAAACCTTCTGAAAGATACTTATCAAGAAGTTCTTCGCTAGTTTCAGCAGCCGCCTCGGTAAGCGTTTCTTTAAGCATATCGAGTTCGCCTTGCATTCCGTCAGGAATAGCAATCGGATTTCTACCACCCGGCGTAAATTCAAACGCCTTACCCGAGATAACCGAAACGTAACCTTTCATCTTGCCGTCGCGAATAATCGGCAAGTGCGTCGGAGAAATCTTTTTGCCGTATTTAGCAACGAACGCTTCAACCGTAGCAACGTAATTTGAATTTTCTTTATCAATGCCGTTAACGAAAATCATTAGCGGAATGTGACGGCGCAAACAGTAATCAATCGCCTTTTCGGCGCCAACGGCAACTTGTCCGTTAGCATCGGCAACTAAAACCGCAGAACCTACCGCGCGCATTGCTTGTTCAAATTCGCCTTCAAAATCATAAAAACCGGGCACGTCGATTATATTAATCTTAACGTCGTCCCAGTAAGTATATGCACACGCAAGAGAAATTGAAATCCCCCTTTGCATTTCTTGTTCGTCATAATCCATAACGGTATTCTTATCAGGCGTTTTGCCTAATCTATCAATACTTTTACCGTTAAAAAGAATTGCTTCTGCAAGAGAAGTTTTGCCTGCACCGCTGTGACCTATAATCGCAACGTTCCTAATTTTGTCTGAACCTATTTTACCCATAATAATCGTCCCCCTATATAAAATTTATGATGGTAAAATTCTTTTGTAAACCTTACGCGCCCATTGATTTTATAAAAAAATCATAGGCGCAAACAAGTTTTATTTGAGATTGAATCTATTATAAACCAAAACTCAATACTTTTCAAGGGGGTTTTGAAAAATAATTTGTAAAATTTTCAATTTTTTCCAAAAGAGACGCCGTTTGCGTTAATAGCACGGAAAAAAATCTTAATAATCGCTTTCATCATAACGCCCGTTCATAGCGTCTTGAAAATCCGAAAACGATAAACCGCCCGACTGCGAATGCTTTTTTTCGCAGGGTTTATTGTTTTGTGGCGCACAAACGTTGGGGTTTTGCGGTGGGCACAAGGGCACGCAAGGATTACACGGTGGCGGACAAGGTGGCAAAGGCTGTGGCTCGGGTGGGCGTGGTATTGCGTCTTTTCTTAAATCCACCAAAATAACGTCGCCACCTATTTTTAATATTTTGTTAACTTCAATAAAAATTTCGCTCTTATCAAAGCAACTAAAAAGTCCGCGCTTTTTACCGGGCACGTAAATACCAGTCAATATCCCTTGCGGAAATTTTAATTTTAAGTTCGTAAGCCTGCCCAAGCATCGCCCGTCGCTAATATTTATTACGTCTCGCTTTTTCAATTCATTAAAAGATAGTTCCATACTTATATATTATGCGTAAGTCCCCTTAAAAATGACAAAAATAAAGCCACCGATAACGGTGGCACTTGTTTTCATTCGTTCGTTTATATTAGTCGTTTCAAGAAAACTCAAAATTCTTTACACGCTTAATCTTTGCTTAATTTCTTTTAGGGCGGTTTTTTCTAGCCTAGACACTTGTGCTTGAGAAATACCTATTTCTTTGCTAATTTCCGTTTGGGTTTTTCCTTCAAAATAACGCAAGTAGATAATCTTTTTCTCCCTGACGTCAAGCCCCGTAAGTGCGGTGGTTAAGGCAACTTTTTCCGTCCAGTTTTCATCCGTACACTTTTCGTCGCCTATTTGGTCTACAAGTAACAACTCGTCCCCGTTTTTATTATACACGGGGTCGTAAAGCGAAACCGTGTCCGATATAGCGTCAAGCGCATAAACCACTTCGGATAGCGCAACGTTCATTTCCCTTGCAATACTTTCCATAGACGCGTCTTTATCTTGACGCTCTAACTCACCGCGAGTTTTAAGTGCAAGATACGCCGTATCGCGTATGCTTCTAGCCACTCGCATGCTGTTTCCGTCGCGTAAAAGGCGTTTTATATCACCTATTATCATAGGCACGGCGTAGGTTGAAAACTTTACGCCAAACGACGCGTCAAAGTTGTCAATGGCTTTAATTAAGCCTATACACCCCGCTTGAAACACGTCGTCCGGACAGGTGTTTTTTAAGTGAAAGCGTTTTATTACGGATAGCACTAATCTCATATTCCCTATAATAAACTCTTCTTTGGCACGCTCGTCCCCTTGTTTTACTTTTAATAAAAGCGAATTAAGTTCTTCATCCGAAAGTTTTGGTAGCGTTGCGGTGTTGATACCGCAAATTACAACTTTACCCATAATACCCTCCTTTATGTAATCAACCAAGGGGGTTTAAGGAGTATGCGCTTTTAATAATTTTTTATACCATTTTTGAAAATTCTTTTTTTAGCCTACCGATTATCCGTTTTTCTAGGCGCGAAATATAACTTTGTGAAATTCCTAACTTATCCGCAACTTCTCGTTGAGTTTGCTCTTCGTGCCCTGAAAGCCCGTAGCGTAGTTGCATAATTTCACGTTCTCTATCGTTAAGTTTTGTAAGCGCAACTTCTAAAAGTTCGGTTTCAACGCCGTTTTCAATCTTTTTATAAACCACGTCACCGTCAGTACCCATAACGTCGGAAAGCATAAGTTCGTTGCCTTCCCAGTCGGTATTGAGCGGTTCGTCAAACGACACTTCACTCTTTAACTTGACCGTACGGCGAAGGTGCATCAAAATTTCGTTTTCAATACACCTAGACGCATAGGTCGCAAGTTTAATATTCTTATCCACGTCAAAAGAGTTGACCGCTTTAATAAGCCCTATCGTTCCCACCGAAACTAGGTCGTCAAGGTCGCCCGCATTTTCAAACCGACGGGCAATATACACTACTAATCTCAAGTTGTGTTCAATCAATTTGTCGCGAACTTGTTTTTCCCCGCACGATAACCTTGAAACCATATCCGCTTCTTCTTGGGCAGAAAAGGGTTGCGGTAATGCTTCACCACCGCCGATATACCGCAATAAATTTTCACTCAAAGTGAATCTTTTAAGAAGTCTTTTCAAACGCAATAAAGTTTCTTTTATCATTCATAACCTCCAAGAATGCAGGGTGCAAAATCACGTCGTAACCGTCGCCCACCCTTTTCGTTACCGCCATCGTTACCTTATTAAATGTATACTGCTCATCTTTAATATATATAACCAAATTATCAAGTATAAACGCAAAATTTTCGCTCGCACCATTCACGGTTGAAAGCATAATTTTTTTGCTTTTGATTTTATAAAAATTTTCATTAATGAGTTTTTTCGCAAACCGTTTATCGCACACCACTATCGGCGAATTTCCATCGTAAAGCCCGTTACCCGTATCCATAAACCCACGCGCATTTACCGTTTTATCCCCTAGCGTCAACGCTATTTCGTAAGTAAAATTAATAACGTGCTTTTGTCTATAAATATATATTACGACTTCCCTTGCCCCTTTGATTAAAATATACGCGGGAATAAACGTAAGCGCTATCGAAAATTCACAAGAATAATCAATTCCAAATAGATAAAAAACACCGAATATTGCACCGCCCGTCAAGAACGTGTAACAAAAAAACAACGCCGTGTTGATAAAGTACGACCTTTTGCTTTTATATTTAGTCGCAATTAGCGTAAGTAAAAAACCGCATAGGATTTTAACTGCAAGCGATAGCGCCTTTATTGATACAAGCGGATAAACTAACGCAATTAACGCGCCGAAAAACGCGCATAAAAAAAGCCACCCTTTTCTAACCGAAACACCGGTCGTATCATAGGTGGCTTTTAATAACAAATAGTCAATAATAAAATTGTCTAACAAAACGTATTCAACGTAAACGGTCATATCAGCCCCCGTGCCAAAAGATTTTAACACTAGGGCTATCCGTTTTTTTGGTAACTTTTTAGGATTAAACTGCTAATTTTGTAGAAACGCAAGTATAATATCGTTTTGTACGTATAAATACTCGTCTTTAATCTTAACCAAGTCGCCATTGCGTTCCATAAAACGCATTTTCTTATCTAAAATCGACTTGTATTCTTTATCAAAATCAGCCGAGAAAATTTCGTTGAATTTGGCTATATCCATACCTTTTGCGGTACGGAGCGCAAGCATAATGAACTCAAACTTTGCGTCGTCATTTTCAATAATATCGCTAGATATTTCGGGTGATTTGTTGTAAATAACGGCGTTAATATACTCGTCAATACTATAAGTGTTGGTAAATCTTCTATCGTTTACAAACGAACTTGCCGAAACGCCCACGCCGATATATTCACCCCTTTCCCAGTAGTTCATATTATGGCGCGATTCAAAGCCTTTTATTGCAAAATTCGACACTTCGTATCTATCGAAGCCTTTATCTTTTAAATACTCTCTAACCCCGTCGTAAACGTCCGCCACTTCGTCGTCGGAAAGCAATTCACCGTTAAGATAATCGGTATAGATAGGCGTACCGACTTCGGGTGTTAAGGCGTAAATTGATAAATGTTTTACACCACCCGCAAGCGCCAAGTCGATTGACTTTTTAACTTGTTCTAGAGTTTGGTCGTGTAAGCCCATAAGCAAATCGGCGCTGATGTTTTCCCCTTTAAGCAAATTGCAACACGTTAAAAAATCTTTTGCGGTGTGTACCCTGTTTAAGCGTTTGAGTTGGTCGTCAAAGCCCGTTTGAAGACCTATTGAAAAGCGGTTAATCCCAACTTTTTTATACTCGTTGATTTTTTCTTCGTCAACCGTACCGGGATTGATTTCAATAGTGATTTCCGCATCTTTTTTAACGGTAAAGCACTTTTTTATTTGCCTAATTGCGCCCAAAATAAACTTTGCGTCAACAACCGACGGCGTGCCACCACCGATATAGATGGTATCAATAATTTTATCGGGGTACTGTTTGCTGCGCCCTTCGATTTCACGGTAAAGGCAAGCAAAATAACTTTCCGCCTTACCTATTTCGCGTGGGTATGATGCAAAATCACAATAAGTGCATTTTTGTTTACAAAATGGAACGTGAACGTAAATTCCTGCCATATTCTACCTATCGTTATCAGTTTTAAGTATAGAAATAAATGCTTCAGACGGAATTTCAACCGTACCGATAGAACGCATCTTTTTCTTACCTTCTTTTTGTTTTTCAAGAAGTTTCTTCTTTCTAGTAACGTCACCACCGTAACACTTTGCAAGAACGTCTTTTCTAAACGCCTTAACCGTTTCTCTTGCAATAATCTTACCGCCAACCGCCGCTTGAATAGGAATTTCAAACATTTGACGGGGAATAACGTCTTTTAATTTTTCGGCAATCTGTCTACCGCGTTCGTACGCCTTGTCCTTATGCACGATAATAGAAAGCGCGTCGCAAATATCCCCGTTAAGTAGCATATCCATCTTAACCAAATCACTTCTTTGGTATCCCGCAATCTCATAATCGAACGATGCGTACCCTTTAGTGCGTGATTTAAGGCTATCAAAAAAGTCGTAAATAATTTCGTTAAGTGGCAACACGTATTTTAATTCAACCCTAGTTTTGTCAAGGTATATCATGTCTTTATAAATACCGCGTTTATACTGACAAAGTTCCATAATCGGTCCAACGTAATCGGGTGGTGTTAAAATACTTGCGTTGATTATAGGCTCCTCCATATAATCAATTTCGGTAACGGGCGGTAAGTGCGTTGGGTTTTCAATAACGAGTTGTTCGCCGTTAGTCTTGTAAACTTTATACGAAACGGACGGGGCGGTAGTTATAATATCCAAATCGAACTCACGCTCAATTCTTTCCTGAATAACGTCCATATGCAAAAGCCCCAAGAACCCACACCTAAACCCAAAGCCGAGCGCCGCAGAGTTGTCCGGTTCAATGGATAGCGCAGCGTCGTTAAGTTTTAATTTTAGTAGTGCGTCTTTTAGGTCGTTAAACTTGCTACCGTCAAGCGGAAACACACCCGAGAACACCATAGGTAACGCCTTCTTATACCCCGGTAGCGGTTCTTTAGCGGGATTTTCAACACTAGTAATAGTGTCGCCAACGGCAGTATCTTCAATACTCTTGATGCTTGCAGCAATATACCCTACTTCGCCCGCTGTCAAGCAATCTTTTGGTTGCATTTTGGGTGCAAATACGCCAACTTCGGTAACGTCAAACTGCTTGTCGGACATAAACGTTTTAATCTTCGTGCCGATTTTAACTTGCCCGTCCATAATGCGAACGAAACAAATAACACCCTTAAAGTTATCGTAATAACTATCGAAAATAAGCGCTTTAAGCGGAGCGTTTTCATCACCTTTCGGCGCAGGAATTTTTGTAACGACCTGTTCTAAAACTTCTTCAATATTAAAGCCGGTTTTTGCTGAAATTCTAGGTGCATCTGATGCGTCAACCCCTAAAATTTCTTCTAATTCAGTCGCAGCGTCGTCAGGGCGAGCGGACGCCAAATCCACCTTGTTAATAACGGGCATAATTTCCAAATCGTTATCAATAGCAAGGTATGCGTTTGCAAGCGTTTGCGCTTGAACGCCTTGGGTTGAGTCTACTATTAAAATTGCACCTTCGCACGCTTTTAGTGAACGTGAAACTTCGTAAGTAAAGTCTACGTGACCGGGCGTGTCTATAAGGTTGAATATATATTCTTCGCCGTCTTTAGCCTTGTAGAACATTCTAACAGGCGTGAGTTTAATGGTAATGCCACGCTCACGCTCTAAGTCCATAGAGTCTAAAAGTTGTTCTTCCATATCACGTTCGCTAACTTGCCCGGTCTTTTCCATAAGCCTATCTGCCAATGTGGATTTGCCGTG
>JAZRNE010000036.1:0-56407 GCA_045648045.1 Christensenellaceae bacterium | reverse complement strand
ATTGGAAGGTTGTTTTTGCAGTAGGTCTTATAATGGGCATCCATTTTCTCATAACCATTATTGGCGGCATCATAATTGATGGCGGAGTTGGCGTAGAAAACGTTAATCAAACGCTTGCAAGTCTTCTTTATACCGATTTTAAGATAATGGACTTTGTGACCTATCTGCCGATAGCCGCGCTTTACATATTTGCAATGGTTATAGGCTACGTTGGTCTGCGATATATTGAACTTTCAATATCTTCACCTATTTGCAACTGTTCAGGCTCACTTGCGCTACTTTTATGCGTAATCATTTTCCCACTTATCGGTGCTGATGCAATTACTCTCGATGCATTTTCAATAATCGGCGTTATTGCAATAACTTTAGGTATTATCGGTATCGGCGTTATCGACAGCAAAGAAAACCAAGAACTTAAAGAACTTCGCCGTCAAGAATCTAACCGCAAATACACCAAGAGTTTCCTTGCATTGTTATTGCCTATCGCGTACCTAATAATCGACGCTTTGGGAACTGTCGGCGACGAAGTTTTCTTCCATTTCGTAGACATTTCCGATTATTCAGCAAACTCTTCTTTCGAATTGACTTTCTTATTACTTGCAATATTTGCTTTCGTTTGGATTAAATTCGTTAAAAAGGATAGCCTTTTCGTAAGAAAAAACAAAGACCTTTATATCGGTGGTGCTTGCGAAACGCTCGGTCAAGTTTTCTATATGGCGGTTATGTTTGCCGATTACGAAATCGGTATGCCGATAATTTCCGCTTACTGCGTAGTTTCGCTTTTATGGAGCAGAATATTCTTAAAAGAAAAACTTTCTTATAAACACTATATCGCAATAGCGGTTACCTTTATAGGTATTATTCTTTTAGGTATTTTCTCACCCGTATAAAACTCAATAAAACACGGCGCATTTGACTATTTTTTCGTCAAATGCGCTTTTTTTAACATATTTATAAAACCTTTACTAAATAATAGACAGTAAATAAATATTATGATAAAATAACCGTATAAATTATTAAATAAAGGTGTAATATGAAAGTTGGTTTTTCAAAAATATGTATCAATCCCCCGTACGGCTCACCTATCGTAGGTTATTACGAACACCGCTACGTTAAAGGCATTCTTGACGATTTGTTTATCCGCGCCATCGTTTTTGACGACGGTGAAAAAAAGGCTGCCGTTTTGGCTTGCGATTTATGCGAATTTCAACAAAAATATTTCGATTTAATTAAAGACGCTATCGTAAGTAGCACCGACCTTGATAGAAATGCAATTTTTATTAACTGCTCACATACTCACACAGGTCCTTTGCTCGGTCAAGACTTTGCATCGGACGAAGTTAGCGACGAACATTACGACGCAGTAGTTATTAACGGCGCAAGGGACGCAGTTCTTTACGCGATTAACGACTTAAAAGACGCGGAAATCGAAACTGCTAGCGCACCAGCAAAAAATATTTCTTTCGTTCGCCGTTTCCGTATGAAAGACGGCTCGGTTGCAACTAACCCCGGTGTTAAAAACCCCGATATCGACCACCCGCTCGGCACGCCTAACGAAACGGTTAAACTCATTAAAATCGTTAGAAAAGGCACAGAAGATATTTTCATAGTAAGTTTCGGCACTCACCCCGACTCCGTTGGTGGCGAACTAATCAGCGCAGACTATATGGGCTACGTTTGTTCAATTCTTGAAAACGCAGTTCCTAATACTAAATGCATGTTCCTTTTAGGCGTTCAAGGGGACGTAAACCACGTTAACGTTAACCCCACACCTGCCGAAAGTGCAATTTCAGTTATCGACTTTGACAGCGTACCTAGAAGTATTAAACACGCTGAACACATGGGTAGAATTATAGCAGGTGCAGTTCTTTCAATTTGCTCAATTACGCAAAAAATCAAAGCGGATAAAATTTCTTTCACAGAAAAAACCGTGCACTTCCCCGCACACCAAGAAAACGACCGCTTAGACGAAGCGAGAAAGATTATGGAATACTATGAAACTGGTAGAGCACACGAATTGCCATTTAAGGAAATGGCGCTTACAACCGCGGTAGCGGAGGCTAAAAGGATAGTTAACCTTGAAAACGGCCCAATGTCTTTCCCCTTCCACCTTTCGGCAATCAAAGTTGGCGAACTAGTGTTTGCAGGGCTTGGCGGTGAACCGTTTACCGAAATCGGAAATCGAATCAACGACGCGTCTCCGTTCAAAGAAACGATAATTTGCGCCCTAACCAACAACGAAGGCGGTTACGTTCCAACCACTAAAGCGTACGAAGAAGGCGGTTATGAAGCCAAAAGTTCAGCGTTTAAGCCCGGTTGTGACGATATAGTCGTAAACGGTATGAAAGAAGTTTTCGACGCTCTAAACAAGTAATTTGCCTTAAAGCTTTTACGGCACGCTAGCGCTTATTACAAACTAATAAAACAAAGAAAAACGCACCGTATTTTGAACGAAATACGGTGCGCTCTTTTTATATGTTTGGTTTACGTATAGTTAAAATTATTCTAAACCTTCAATGTAAAGGCAAGCGTTCGTAGCGGCAACAGCGCCGTCAGATATAGCGGTTGCAACTTGACGCACGCCTTTAGTACGGCAGTCGCCTGCAACGTAAACGCCTTCGGTTTTAGTTTTGCAACTTTCGTCTGCAATAATATAACCCATTTGGTCGATATCAACCAAGTTTGTAAACGCCTTGTTATCGGGAATTTGACCGATTGCAACGAAAACTGCGGGTAATTCGTGCTTTTTAATATTGCCGTCAGCGTCCTTATATTCTATTGCTGTAAGTTCTTTATCGCCGATAAAATCAACGACGCTAGTATTAGGTCTCCATTCGATATTATCTTTTGATAACAACGCTTTAACGTGCGCCTTATCGCCAAAGAATTTATCAAAAAGAGTGTAGATATAAACTTTTTTGCAGTAACTTGCAAGCAATAAACTGTATTGTAATGCCGTGTTCGCATCACCTATAACGGCAACTTCTTGCCCTTTATAGAACGCGCCGTCGCAAATTGCGCAATAGTAAACGCCTTTACCAACAAGGTCTTCCCTGTCTGATTTGGTGCGCAAGTGTTTATGCTTAACGCCCGATGCAATTACCACGCTTTTCGCGCTATATTCGTTATATTCAGTCTTAACCTTAAAATTACCTTCGCCGAGTTTTTCAATAGCTACAACCTTTTCAATTTCAAGTTCAGCGCCGTGTGCGGTAATTTGTTCAAAAAGATTATCGGCAAATTGTTCCCCACTAATTTCCTTAATTGAAGGATAATTTTCAAGGCGTGGAGAGTTTGCAATTTGCCCACCAAGGCTTTCGCTTTCTAATACTAATACCGTTTTACTATTTCTTAAAGCGTAGAGCGCGGAGGTCATTCCTGCCGCGCCTGCGCCGATAACTATTAAATCATACATTAGTTTCTGCTCTCAATAAATTTTCTAATTTCACTTGCGTTGTCATAAGCGTCGTAACCACTACCGTTAGGAACTAACAATGTGGGCGCTTTCTTTACGCCAAGTTTAATAGTAAGGTCTTTATCTTCTTCTGCGTTAACGATAGAATACTTAATCCCTGCTTTATCAAGCATCATTTTGCTAGTTTTGCAGTTGGGGCAACCGTTTCTAGTGAAAAGAACCGGCCCGTCGAGTTCAACTTGCGGAGCGTCTTGCTTTTTGCATTCACAAGCGCCTTCTTTTACGGTTAATTTAGAATTTTCGATATCGTATTCTTTTCTATCTTCGAATTCCTTTCTCTTACCGTCGTTCCAGTTTTGGATAGGACGATAATAGCCTGTTATACGGCTATAAACTTCGGTAGCCTTACCGCAAGTCGGGCATTCGTAAACTTCGCCTGCAATGTAGCCGTGGTCAGCACAAACTGAGTAAGTGGGTGACATTGTGTAGTAAGGAAGTCTATAATTTTCAGCAATCTTTCTAACAAGGTTAGCAGCGCTCTTCCAGTCGGGGAGTTTTTGACCCAAGAATGCGTGGAATACAGTACCAGAAGTGTAAAGAGTTTGCAATTCGTCTTGAATATCAAGTGCAGAGAAAATATCTTCGGTAAAACCAACGGGTAAGTGAGAACTGTTGGTGTAATACGGCGTTGAATCGTTATCAGATGCCGCAATAATATCGGGATATCTCTTTCTATCGTGCTTAGCAAGACGGAAAGAAGTAGATTCTGCAGGCGTTGCTTCTAAGTTGTAAAGGTCGCCGTACATTTCTTGATAGTCAGAAAGTTTATTTCTCATAAAGTTGAGAACGTCTTTTGTGAAGTTTTGTGCTTCAGCAGTAGTCAAATCCTTCTTAATCCACTTTGCGTTAAGGCAGGCTTCGTTCATACCAACCAAACCGATTGTTGAGAAGTGGTTGCTGAAAGTGCCAAGATATCTTTTAGTGTAAGGATAAAGCCCTGCTTCGAGAAGTTTGGTAACCGTATCACGCTTAACTTTAAGTGAACGAGCAGAAATATCCATCATCTTTTTAAGTCTTTCGTAGAATTCTTCTTCCGTGTTAGCAAGGTAAGCAATTCTAGGCATATTGATGGTTACAACGCCGATTGAACCGGTGCTTTCACCACTACCGAAGAAACCACCTGATTTTTTACGGAGTTCACGAAGGTCAAGACGCAAACGACAGCACATTGAACGAACGTCACTCGGTTCCATATCACTATTGATATAGTTTGAGAAGTAAGGCGTGCCGTATTTAGCAGTCATTTCGAAAAGAAGTTTGTTGTTTTCGGTTTCTGACCAGTCGAAATCACGAGTGATTGAATAAGTAGGAATAGGATACTGGAATCCCCTACCGTTAGCGTCCCCTTCAATCATAATTTCGATGAAAGCCTTGTTAACCATTGCCATTTCTTCAACGCAATCTTTATACTTGAAGTCCATTTCCTTTCCGCCAACGATAGCGTTCATTTCAGCAAGGTCGTTAGGAACTACCCAGTCAAGAGTAATGTTGGTAAACGGAGATTGCGTACCCCATCTAGACGGAGTATTTACGCCGTAAATGAATGATTGAATGCATTGTTTAACTTCTTTATAGGTAAGACCGTCTACCTTTACGAAAGGTGCAAGATAGGTATCGAAAGATGAGAATGCTTGCGCACCTGCCCATTCGTTTTGCATAATACCTAAGAAGTTAACCATTTGGTTACAAAGGGTTGAAAGGTGACCTGCGGGTGAAGAAGTAATCTTGCCGGGAACACCGCCTAAACCTTCTTTAATAAGTTGACGGAGCGACCAACCTGCACAGTAACCGGTAAGCATAGAAAGGTCGTGAATGTGGATATCAGCGTTTCTATGAGCGTCGCCGATTTCTTCGTCGTAAACTTCACTGAGCCAGTAGTTTGCAGTAACCGCACCGCTGTTTGAAAGGATAAGACCACCAACTGAATAGGTTACGGTAGAATTTTCCTTAACACGCCAGTCTGCAACTTTAAGATAATCGTCAACGACCTTTTTGTAGTCAACGATAGTTTCGCTAATGTTACGAACTTTTTCCCTTTGTTTACGGTAAAGAATATAACTCTTTGCAACGTCTACGTAGCCCGCTTGAATAAGAACAACTTCCACGCTGTCTTGAATATCTTCCACGTTGATAAGGTTGTCTTTAATTTTTTTAGTAAAATCTGCAGAAACACGAAGCGTCAACATATTAAGAATATCTGCAGTATAGTTTACGCCTTTTGCATTAAATGCCTTTGAAATTGCGATAGATATTTTACTCATATCGTATTCAACTAATTTCCCGTCTCTTTTTTTAACTTGAAACATTTTTTCACCTCCGTAAATATTGATTTTGTGTGCTTATCTAATATACCATATCAAATAATTATTGTCAACAGAAAATTACCGTATTTTGTAAAAACTTTTCAATTAAACCACAATATCTTGTGTTTCACTAACAAAAAAGATGCTTTACAAAAATCGGCTATTTTTGTTAAAAACTGAAAAAATATAGCAAAATAATAGCGATTTTTAGACTGAGTTACGCCATAAATAATTTTCAATAAATTTTAGCGCACAATATTTTGTATCTATTATTTTGTGGTTAAAAAAATAAAACCCCGAACCGAAGTCGAAGTTTTATAATTAATTAAATTATTGCAAAAAGAATTTCTTAAACAAAAGCACCCAAACGAAGTCTATAAAGCCTATCGCAATCCCCGTTGGAATAGTTGCCAAAATGCATATCAAAAGTCTTAACGCACCACCCTTTTTAAGCCAAGTTGACCACCTTACAACAACTTCAACCACCCAGTTAACAACAGGTATGATTAACAAAATAAGTTGAACTAATCGGCTTTGCTTATTAAACCAAGTCATAAATACCCCCTTCTAAAACAATATATATTATAATATAGAAAATTTTTGAGAGTATTATCACCTTTTTAAAATAATTTTGTAATATCATAAAGAAAAACTTGCTTTTCTTTGCAAAATATAATAAAATTAATGCTAGGTCACGGAGAGGTGTCAGAGTGGTCTAATGTGCACGCTTGGAAAGCGTGTATACGGCAACGTATCGGAGGTTCGAATCCTCTCCTCTCCGCCAAGAGCAACCGCATTCTAATATGTGGTTGCTTTATTTTTGCTATAAAGGTGTTGCTGGCATAGTAATACCTACTATTAAATTTGTTCCTAAACAATCATTTCACTACTTAACCCAGAAACGAAATGAATTTGGAGATTTTTGTAAATGATACCAAGCACTTCAATATATAACTTATCTCGCATCACATTTTATAATTTGCATTATAAACTAAAAAATGATTTATGGCTTTTTAAAAACTTTTAAAAAATCAATACAAATTTTAAATATATGTGCTATAATTGAAATATTATATTACAAAATATTTTAGGAGGAATTATGAAAAAGAAGATATTAACTTTTTTATTTGCAATATGCTTAATTTTGCCTTGTGCATTTATAATGACTGCTTGTGGAGATAATCCACCACCAGACAATTCTCCACCAGAAGGTACAACTGGTTCATTGATAATGGAAGTCGTTCCACAACAGGACATTTGGCTACTTAGGGCAGATGCAAATCATTATCTTGAAGATGGTGCAGAAATGATAGAAGATGGTAACTATTCAATTTGGTTTGCAGATTATTATGATAAAGACACGTTAGAAGTTTTATATGATGGTGAAACAATTTCAACACTAACTTTATTAGAAACACCTGGATATGAAGACAAGGTTTTTGGCCTTAATGTTAGGAAAATAGCAACATTTTCACTTCCAGAGTTCGACCCAGGCGACCACAATTTAACAATTGATGTTAAGGAAGAAGAACTTAATATTAAATTTATTTCTGATGGACAAGTGTTTAGTGAAGATGAATTAGAAATTTTGAGTAATTGGTATTTTCCAACCAATGATGACCGTGATTTTGCAAGTGTAATTGATGATGAAGAGTTTGTAATAAAAACAACTTATAATAACATTAAGGGTGGTCTTGGTGAGAATAATGGTATAGTTTATGACTGTAAAAAGCCAATAGGTTATTATGATGAATGTGCAATCTTCAAAGCTCTTAATCCAAACTATGCTACAGGAACTATTGATAAAGAGAACCCTACAGATTATTCACAAAAGTTAATAATTGATACGCAACCAAATGACTTTACCTTTGACACAAGAGATATTGAACTCACTTTCCACAAAGACAGATTAAGACTTGCTAACCTTTTTGTTGGCGGAGATAATGCTGATAAAAAAATATTCTCTTATTACAAAGATGACGTTTCAATGGGAGACCCAGGTTCTTGTGAATATTTCTTACCAACACGACAATTTGATTTAAATGTTTATATAGAAGAATATCCAAATGTAGATTTGTCAAATGTTGAAGTGTATATCCATGATACAAAAATGGAAATTAAAACAGACCCAGACAAAGGTAATCAAAAATATTTCACAATCCCAGCAGGTAAAATGCCTATCGATTATGCTATAGATAGATGCCTTCATATATCTGATGTAAAAAATTTCTATGTTGATATTAGAAATGTTGATGTTTCAAATGCCAACTTTATCACAATATTTAATGTTACAACAAATAATAATATTGAAACTTCTGCCTCAGCACCAACATATTTCTTTAAAGATGGGGTTTCATATTATATTCCAAATGGGGGTGCTGTTGCTAGTTTTGGCTTTGGTCCAGGGGAAGAAAGCCGTAGACCAACAAGTGTAAAGTTTAATGGAACAACTTTTAACCTTAGCAGTTATGTCTATAAGAGCACTAGTGTTCCTGTATGGGACTGGACTGGTGATGAGCCAAATGCATATAAAGATTCAACAGACAGATTCTATTATTACCATGTAACAATTGGTGGTAAACCTGTTGAAATCACAGTTTCTTTTGATGATTATGGAGAAATATCAAATTTTGGACTTCATTTTACATTAACAGGAAGTACAAATATTGAATTTATATTTTAAAGCAAAAAAATAAAACCTACTAAAAAAATCTTAGTAGGTTTTTTACAATTTACAAAAAGTGTTAGATTAGAATCGCTATTGCCCCGCCAGATTGAATTCAGTTGAACCTGCTTTAACTGAGTTTTTTTCTTTTTAAAACATAAAAGGAAACAAATTTTTATTTGCTCCCTTTTTTGTAAAAATCTATTCTATTATTAATCTTGTTTACTCGATAAATACTCGACAGTTATTTCAGAAAAATCGCTTGGTTTGCTTTATATCTTTCATAGTTTAATCGCCCCTAAAAATTGAGTAGTTAGTGCGCCGGCTTTATTTGCTTTCACAAGAGCGCTTTCAATATTTTCATTAGTATATTCGCTATCTTCCATATTAGCAAGGAACGTTCCAAGGAAAGCATCTCCTGCGCCCGTCGTATCAATCGACTTAACCTTTTCGGTGGGAATAATATTGCTTTGTCCGTTATAGTAATACATACTGCCCTTGTTGCCAAGCGTAAGCACGAAAAGTTGGTCTTTTTGATAAATACTTTCAATCGCCGTCTTCACGTCTTCTATGCCCGTATAAAGCCTTAATTCGTCGTCAGAGAACTTGATTATATCCACTTGTTCAACGTACGGCTTATACGCTTTTTTAGCGTCTTCAAAGTCTTTATACGTATCCATTCTAAAGTTCATATCGAAAGAAAGTTTTACGCCTAAATCTTTTGCTTAGCAAAGCGTCATACCAGAATTTATCTGATAGGCTCTTTTATTGTTTGATTAATTTGGAATTTGCATCACATTTTCAAAAAAATTAAAATATATAAATTTTAGATTAAAATCGCTTTTGCCTTTTTGTTTTAATATATTCTTTCGTGTTTTAATGATGATGGTGATGGTGGTGGCAACAACCGCTTGTTTTTTTAATTATGCAATTTTTTTCTTGACAATTTTCACGTTCCGTTTCAATTTCTACTAAAACGTGTGAAATTCCGTGCTCTATAAATTCTTCTTTGACTTCGTTTTTGATTTTCTCATCGTAATTTTCAACGACTACGTGTAAGGTTGCGCAAGTTATTTCCCCGTCCAAAGTCCACGCGTGAATATGATGAACGTCAATCACTCCGTCAATACCCCTTAAATGCTCAATAAGTTCTTTTATATCAATATTTTTAGGCGTTTTTATTAAAAAGATATCTAAAATTTGCTTTAGGTTTTTCAAACAGTTGATTACGATAAATACCGCAACTGCAATAGACAATACCGCGTCGATAATAAATAAATTCGTAAAACGCATCACGATAGCGCCTATAAGAACTATTAGCCACCCAAGCACGTCTTCAAGCATATGCAAATTTACGGCTCTTTGGTTGATTGAATGCCCGCCGTGCGTAAAATACGTTGCGCATAGATTAACGATAAAACCAACCACGGCAAAAATTATCATTCCGTCGTAATTTATCGGCGTTGGATTTAACAATCTCAATATCGCGTTATAAATAACGATAAAAGAGCCTATCAAAAGTATAACCGACGTTATAAGTCCGCCTAAAACCGAAAAGCGAGCGTAACCGTAGGTATATTTTTCGTTAGGCTTTTTCCCACTCGTTTTTTCTAAAAAATACGATAACGCTATGCTTAACGCGTCGCCAAAATCGTGCACGGCGTCTGACGCTATCGCAACGCTTCCCGTTATAAGTCCGCCAAAAAACTCAAAAATTGAGAATACAAAATTTAGTATAAACGCTATAAAAATCTTTCTTTTCGTTTTCATAATTCTCCGTTGACAATAAAAATTAATTGTCGTATAATATATTTGTTATTAAACACGTTGTTCAATATCATTATAACTTTTTTCTCTAAAAATGCATAAGTACAAATTGCAATTAAAATTCAATACTGAACAAAAAAGCCAAATTGTATGGAGTTAATATGGATAGACGGCAAAGAAAAACGAGAGAAGCGATATTTAACGCTTTTATTTCTCTATTAGCAAAAAAACACTATAATAGCATAACCGTTGGGGAAATAATTGAACTCGCCGATATCGGCAGGGCGACTTTTTACTCGCATTTTGAAACTAAAGATTTTCTGTTAAAAGACTTATGCAATGAACTTTTCGAGCATATTTTTAATGCCGAAAATCAAACTTGCACGAATACGCGTAATCTTTTTGATTGCGATATTCACGGCTCGGTTTTTTTGCATTTATTTGAACACGTCAAGAAAAACGACAATAATATTTGCAAGTTGCTCTCTTGCAAAAACAACGATATTTTTTTAGAATATTTTAAGAGCGAAGTCCGTTATTTAATAGTAAAACACCTTGCTGATTTTGAAGATAAAAAGCCGACGGATATTCCGCAAAATTTTTGGATTAATCACGTAACTTCCACCTTTATTGAAACTTTACGGTGGTGGCTAGCCAACAAAATGAAAGAACCGCCAAGCGTTATCACGAATTATTTTTTATCACTCGTTTAATTTTGTTCTTTTACTTTCGCATTTCGGTTGACAAAGGTTTTTTATAAAACTATAATGTAATCAAATAACTATTTAATTCTAATCGTTACTACTTAATTAAAAGGTTTGTTATGACGTCAAACATGGATAATCAATCTCTTTACGAGAAAAAAAGAATTAGGTGCGCCAAAACGTTAGTTTGGGCAGGTTTTTTAGTTTACGTTCTTATGATGGGTTCTAAAAACGTTATCACGGCAGAAGTCGTTTCGCTAATGGACGTTTTCGGCACTACGAAGGCACAAACTAGCCTTTCTATGACCTATTATTTTATAACTTACGCAATAGCGCAAGTTCTTCTAACTTTCATAATGCCAAAACTTAACCTACGCATTTTCTTAACCATTTCGGGTGGGCTGTCTGCTATTGCAACTATTATTATGGGCTTTTCTAAAACCATAGAATTGCTGTACGTTATGTGTGCGCTTAACGGTATTTTTACCGCGGGGATTTATTCTGGGTGCATGGCGTCGTTTAGTAAGTATTTACCGTCTACGCTTCTACCCTTTGCGAACAAGATAATGACTGCTGGAACTGCCGTTTGGGGTGCTCTTTCTTACGGACTTCCGCCCCTATTCGTTGGGCACGGGTTGTGGAATGCTCCGTTTATAATTTTAGGCGCACTCTTCTTGATATCAGTTGTATTTTTCTTTATCGTATTTAGCAAAATGAGAAAATATCCCCAACAAATTTCTAACGATAAAAAAACTACCTTTAACGACGAAAAACCCTATATTAATATCAAAAACAACTCGGGCGTTATAACTTACTTCGCAATAATGTTGTGCTTTTCTTTTTTAGGAAACACCGTTCATTATATGGTTATGAACTGGATTCCAAATATGCTTTACGAAGTGTTTTATATTCCGCAATCTTACTCAATACTTATAACGCTTATCGTTCCGCTAATTTCGGTTGCAGGCTCAATATATTCAATTAATTTATGCCAAAGATACAATAATATTTTTATCGTAAGCGCCGTATTTAGCGCGCTATCGGCACTTACTTTAATACCTATGATTTTTATTTTCGACAAAAACGTCGTTCTATCAATCGTTCTTCTTGGGCTATTCGTTGCATTCGCTACGGGTGGGCGTTCAATATTTACGGGTGTTCTAGCATTCAAGATGCGCTCTAAAATCAATTCTGGCAGTTATCTTGCGGCTGTAAACGCCGTTGCGGCTGTTATGGCAGGCGTAGTTCCACCTATAACCGGAAATATAATCGACGCGTTTTCGGGCGTTTCGGGCTACGGTGTTTCTTACTTAATTGCATCCGCCTTAATCGTCGTTTACGTCGTATCTACGTTGCTATATTCAGCGTGGTTTAACAAAACGAAAACTCGCAAAAATTAATCTAAAATTTACTAGCAAAATAAAAAAAGAGTTCGGTTTTACCGAACTCTTTTTTTATTTAATTTACTTTACCTTTTTGTTGTAAATACTATTTTCAAGCGCTAACAGTTTACGCTACGACGGTCAAGTCGCTTTCTAACACGGTGTAAATTAACGAAGATTTTTCTTGACCTGAACGAATAATTTTGAAACTGATTTTATCGCCGCTTCTTACCGTAAACAACGCGTCGCCTATATTGAAACTACGGTTTATAGTGTATTCAATATCGTCAACTACTAACGCTACTAAAACGTCGCCGACTTGTAGCCCCAACTTTTCGCTAATAGAGCCCGAAGTCACGTTACTAACCGTAATCGTTTCTACAATTTTACCTTCGCCTTTTTCTTGGTCAAACACGTACTTCGAATTACTACTCAAAACTTCTATACCTAACGCTATTTTTTTAGCACTTCCACCGTAATGCATAATGTTTTCAACGGTGGATTTTACTATTTCAAGTGGAATTGCGTAGTTAACGTTTTGGTCTTCTACGTCGCCTGCATTCGTTATACCTATTAACTTTCCGTCTTCATTAAACAGCCCGCCACCCGAACTACCACTATAAATGGACGTGTCAATTCTTATTGAACGATACGTTCTTGTAGTTCCGTCAATCGCAAGACTGATATACTCGTTATCAACGCTTACAATACCTTTAGTAACGCTTATTCCTTCGCCTTCGGGGTTACCTATTGCAATAGCCGTGTCGCCAACGCAATAACTGTCGGCAAAAGTAATTGTCTTAACGTTTTCATTTATTGCTTTAACGTCAGAAGTTTTTGCTTTAACGATGGCAATATCCGCAGTTATTGAACCGCCTACGTACTCGCACGAAATACCGTACTGACCGTAATCGTAGATAGTGCAACTGTTTTCATCTTTATTGTTTGTTTTCCTTGGCTCGCCTTCGCTACCGTATAAATAACAAACTATTTTCTTTGCTTTTTTGTTTTGTTCTAACGCTGAACTATTATAAATAACGTGGTAATTAGTTATAAAATAAGTGTAATCGCTATCAACTTTATAAACCACGGCAGAACCCAAATAAACAGCAGTTTCTTTAGTGGTGTACATAGGATTTAATTTATAACTCTCTGTAACTGTAAATTCCGTATAAATTTTCGCAGAAGATTGCAACGACTTGTTGATGGAAACGGTATTTGACGTTGAATTTACTTCTAACACTTCTCTCAAAAACTCTTCATAGGTCTTATCGGGATTTGTTTCAAGATACTTTGCATATATATCGTCAATGCTTATTTCTTGCCCGTTTTCGCCGTCTTTTCCGTCTACACCGTTTTCGCCGTCTTTTCCGTCTACACCGTTTTTGCCGTTAGTAATTTCAAAAGAATATTCACTTCCGTCAGAATAGATAATCGTGTATATATCTTTTAGCCCGTCCGTCTGTGTTTTTTCAATCGATACGATAGTTTTTGCATCGTAATTTGAATATAAATTACACCCCGAAAGACAAGTTAAAGCAATAACGAAAGTCAAAATCAACGTGAAAATTAAACTTCTTTTATTTTTCATAATTCACTCCTTACCGTTTGGCTAAACCACGATTATATGATTACCAAGAAATAGTATTATTATTCCTTTTCTTTTAACGCACGAAAATATTTGGTATTTTAATTTTAACACTTTATATTTAAATTAACCTTAAAAACTTTTAACGTGTTTTATTTTTTTATAAAAATCCTTTTTTAGTCTTTGGTAGAAATTTCGTGCGAAAAACTTTCACCCTTTATGTCTACACCCGCAAGTTTTTTATCTTGCAAAATGGTTGCGCGTTGCAAAGAAGTATTACCGTATTTTTTTCTTATGCCGTCAACCGCGCTGTCAATCTTATCTTTTTTTGCCGTTTTTTCATAATCAACGCCAAGAAAAAGTTGCTCTTTGCCTTGCGTAAAATTACACACAGAAACGCCCGCCCCACGCACGGGTTTATTCCATTTATACAATTCGTTAAAAATTTGATACGACGCATTTGCAATATCGGTTGCGCTACTCGTTGGCTGTAATAAGGTAGTTTGCTTGCCGTAAGTTTTTAGGTCTGTATCGGTTACGGTAACCTTAACCGTCCAAGCACGCCCCACGTTGCTTTTGCGTAGCCTTGCCGCAACCGACTCTGCTAACAACAATAACAAAGTTTTAACTTCTTCAAAATTATACAAGTCTTTATAATCAGTTAAACTGTTGCCTATACTTTTAATTTCACCGTCGTTTCTTGCACCGACGGGCGAATCGTCGAGTCCGTTTGCGTAATTATAAAGGGTGCGCCCCCACGCGCCGAGTAAGTTTGATATTATTTTTTTATCAGTCCCAGCAAGGTCGCCTATCGTGTGTATGCCAAGCGTGTTAAGTTTGCGCTTAGTAGCCCTGCCGACGTATAAAAGGTCTTCTACGGGCAAAACCCAAACCTTATTTTTAAAATTATTTTCGCTAATAACGGTAACTGCGTCGGGTTTTTTCATATCCGAACCAAGTTTTGCAAACACTTTGTTAAAACTTACGCCTATACTTACCGTAACGCCGATTTCTTCCTTTACCGCTTGCCTAATTTTTTCCGCAATTTGCTCACCCGAACCAAAAAGTTTCAAACTGTCGGTAACGTCAAGCCAACACTCGTCAATTCCAAAAGGCTCTATCTTGTCGGTAAAACGCGCGTAAATATCTCTAACTGCTCTTGAAATTTTGGCGTAAGCGTCAAAATCGGCGGGCAAGGTTATTAGATTTTTGCACTTTGATTTTGCTTGCCAAATAACTTCACCCGTTTTAACGCCGAACGACTTTGCAATTTGATTTTTAGCAAGCACTATGCCGTGCCTATCTTCAACGCTACCGGTTACGGCAACGGGCAAATCTTTACACTCGGGGTGTTTCAACAACTCAACCGACGCGTAAAAATTATTTAAATCGCTATGCAAAATCGTTCTCATTTAATTTCCCTTTCCACAAACCAACGCTTTTTTTGTTGTTCGTAATATAGATATTTTTGTTTTCCGCCCACCATAACGGTGTATCTTTCGGGCAAAATTCCACCCGATTTGCACGGCGCTCGTTCTACGAATTTAACTTTGTCAACGCTAAATCTTTGCCCGTCGCCCCAAATTATTTCAAGCGGACGAATACCACCTACGCGCGCGAACTCACACACGACTTTAACGTAAATCTTTTCAAAAATCATACGCTTATTTTGCGTAAAATACTATTATATATTATACCTAAAAGCAAATATAGTCAACGAAATGCGAAAAATTATAATACGTTAAAATTACAATTTATTAAACCGTAAAGAATAAGGCGGAACGCAAACTTGCGTTCCGCCTCGTTTATATTAATTCAAATTAAAATTAAGCACCGTACTTATAAGCGTTTTCGCCCATTCTAACCTCTTCAAATTCCGCAAGTATTTCATCAGAAGGCTTTTTGGTTAATAGCGATACTACGAATATTACGAGAGATGAAATAATAAACGCAGGCAACAAGCAGTAAACGCCCCAAATTCCGCCTAACGGATTAAGCACTAACTTCCAAACGAAAACCGTGATTGCACCCGTAAACATACCTGCAATAGCACCGGCGTAAGAAGTATCTTTCCAGAACAACGAGAACAACATAAGCGGACCAAACGTTGCCCCGAAACCTGCCCAAGCAAAAGACGTTATGCCGAATATCGTACTATTAGAATCCCAAGCGATAATCATTGCGATTATAGTAATAACCGCCATTGCAATTCTCGACGCCCACATTACTTGCTTATCAGTAGCGTCTTTTTTGAATATTCCGTGGTAAATGTTTTCAGCGATTGCCGAAGTTGATATTAGCAAATAAGAGTCTGACGAACTTATAGAAGCCGCCAAAATACCTGCGCACGCAAAACCTGCAAGAACGGGCGGTAAGAATTTAGTTGACAAATCAATAAAAATTTCTTCCGCTTCTGCGTTTGACGCGTATGAAATATCCGCAAAACTACGACCTACTATACCGATAAATACTGCAACAGACATTGCGATGAAAAGCCATATACAAGCAACTCTACGAGAACGCTTTAATTCACCTTCCGAACGGATACCCATAAAGCGAAGTAATACTTGTGGCATACCGAAATACCCCAAGCCCCAAGCAAGAGCCGATACTACGCTTAAGAATGAAAAACCTTTTCCGTCGCCAAAACCGCCACCTTCGCTGGGCGTTGCAGTTTCAAACAAAGATAAGAACCCGTCGATATCTTTAGTGTTTTGAATAACGTTGCTTATACCACCAGCACTTGCAACTGCTATTATAAGAATTATGGTAAGCGTTACAATCATAACGATTGCTTGCATAAAGTCGGACGCACTTTCCGCAAGGAACCCACCCAAGAAAGTATAAACCAAAACGAATAACGCCGCGATAATCATCATTACGTGATAATCAAACCCGAACAAATTTACGAACAACTTTCCGCAAGACGCCAAGCATTGCCCCGCGTAAACGGTAAAGAACAGCGTTATAAATAATGAAGATGCAGTAAGAATTAACTTGTTCTTTTCGTGAAAACGCTTTGAAAAATAACCTGGCAACGTAATAGCGTCAACCTTAACGCTATATCTACGCAAACGGCGAGAAACGATAAGCCAGTTAAAATACGTGCCGACAAAAAGACCGATAGCCGTCCACCCCGCGTCTGCAATACCCGTCCAGTATGCTAAACCGGGTAAGCCCATCAATAACCAACCGGACATATCCGACGCTTCTGCTGAAAAAGCCGAAACCCACGGACCTAAAGACCTGCCACCCAAAAAATAAGTGTTGGCGTCTTTGTTTGCTCTTTTAGAAAAGTATAAGCCGATAGCAATAACTGCACCCATATAAATAATCATTGCTAGTAAGTGTTGCATTTCTGCACTCATAAAAACTCCTCCTATAACGTTAACGACGCTTTTATTACACGCTAAAACCTTACGTCGCAAAAGTTATCAAAAAAATTAATGAATGAAGAAATTTTACTACATTTTCACTAAAAAGTCAAACTGATATACCCCTTTGCAATTTATTTTTGACAATAAAATAACAAATTTGATAAATTCCCCCCGTTTAATCGTTTTTTAACACGCTATAATCAAAGTCCACTATGGTGATACTATGAAAAGAAAACTCATTTTGATTTTATTCCTATCCACGCTCATAAGTGCGCAACATATTAATCCACCTAAAAACTCACACGCCGACGTTAGTTATTTGCGCGTGATTACTGACGATACGCCTTTTTTTCAAAGCGTAACCGACCAGTCGCCACTCTTTTATCTTCCGTATACTTATTACGTAAAAGTCTTGGGGGCAAACAACGGATTTTTACACGTTGAGTGTTACGGAAATGGAAATTCCGTTGCTATTGACGGTTACGTTCCCGAAGGCTATCTTTTTGACGACGGGCTTAGCGTTTCTTCGCCGTACGTCGTTTTGAATATTACTACGGTAAACACCGCAGTTTTATACGCCGATAGCGGGCAAAGCAACAGTTTACAGTACGTTTTTAAGGATAGAAATTTACAGTATTACGGCACGCTACACACGGATAGCGGAGTTTTATACTACGTTGGATATAATAATAAATTAGGTTACGTTAGCGAAAACGACGTTTTCCCTTTCTCAATACCAAACCACCCCAACGAACTTACTTTTATTGAGCCCGAACAGCCTGAAGATACGCCCGATAACCCCGAAATACAGTCCGCTACCGCGTTTGACTTGCGTTTTGCAATTATTGCGTGTTTGTTATTTGCAGGGCTAGTTGCACTATTTATGGTAATTTCAAAAAACAAGCCGAACAAAGTGGCTGCAAGTTTTTACGACGAGAACGATTACGAATAATTTAAGCGGAAAGCCTTTCGAGTTCACGCCCGCTATGCTTATAAACTTTCTTCTTAACGCCCTTGTTTTTTTGTGAATTTTTTTCGTGTTCAATTACTCTCTTTAAGAGTTCTTTGAAAAAGTCCATATCTAAACAATTTTTCTTAAACCACTCGTCGGTTGCCCCCGAAAGTTCAAGCGACTTTGAAACCTTTTTGATTATTTTTACTTGTTTTCTAAAATACGCCCTACTAGTAAAATCAAAATTTTCAAAATATTTTTTGCTTTTACGCTTGAAATACTTATACTCTAAACAGTCTAATTCATCTTTCGTAAGTTTTGCAATAACGTCGTCAAGATATAATTTTAATGCAAACATAACCTTTTTTTGTTCGGTTAAGTCCACAATCTTGTTAAATTGTTCAATAGCAGGTGTAAAATCATTCATTGAAAACACCGCCTTTTTTTCTACAAGTTCATCAATTTGCTCTGTTATCGCCATAATATTCGGGTACGCGTAAAGAGCTGTTTTTGCAAAAATCACGTTCATAATTCGCCTCCAAAAATTTATAAGTTTTTGCCACCGATGTCAGCGTCATTATACTTTCACAATTTGCATAAGTCAATGTTATATGACAGCAAAAACAAACATTTGTTCGTGTTTGTGTTTGTATTTTATTACTTATTTATGACAACTGTTTGTCATAAATATGCCGATTTTTGTCGTTTTTGAAACAAAGGTTCTTTTTTAGTGGCGTTTAATTAATTTACAAATCGGTCAATCGCGTTTGCTCTTTACTTTACTAATATATATTGTTTAAAAATTTTAAAATAAAAAGTCTAAAAATATTGATTAAAAACGGTTTATGTGTTAGAATAAATGTTATGAGAACTTTTATTGATAAAAAAATTAAACCGTATATCTTAACGGCGCTTATCGCCGTGTTCATATTATCGGCGGTGGGCTTTATTTCTACCGGCAATTCTTTTGCGCACGCCGAAAACATCCCGCCAAAAGCCGAACTTTATCTACCGTCAAGCAAGTTAGAATACGCAGAATTAAACCAACCTATCGGTGCATATTCCGAAGGTGAAGTTACTGCGATTGTGCAAAAAAACGACGTTTTTTCAATTTTTTATAACGAAACTCGCACAGAACTAGGCAAAAACGCTTCTTTGGTTAAAAAACTTGATCAAAACACCTTGCTTTTTAACAACGGCGTTATTTACGCAATTAATCTTTTGAATTTAAGTGCTGAACCTAGTCAATTTCAGGGCGGAATTCCCACAAATAGTTTTGATATAAACCAAAACTACTTAATTACTGCAATAAATACTACGGCTTACGTTTACGAAAACAAGAATTCAGTCTACACTAAAAACGATACGTTTAACATTACAGTTGTACAAGATTCACCCGTTGCAATTAACGAAAACGGCGACTTTTTTTACGTTAATAGTAATCAATTACAAAAACGCAACGTTAACAATTCTAATATTGACGTTGTTGCGGACGGCGTATCGCCAACCAAAATGATTGCAAATAACGATTTCGTTTACTATATCGAAAACAATAAAGTTTACCGTGTTGCAAATCAAGCAAATTCTACACCTGTTGAATTGAAGGTTGTTCAAACAGAGATTGATATTAAGTTTGAATTAGGAAAACTTGAAACGCCATCGGGAATTTCTTTTAGAAACGGCAATCTTCTTATAACTGACGAAACTCTTGACGCAGTTCAAGAGTTTAAGGTAACTGAAAATAACAAACTTGAATTTACGGGCTTTGCTATTGCAAGTGGAAAAAATGCTTACAACAGAGCGTCTACCGACGTAATTGACGTTGAAAAATTTGGCGACAGCGTTGCAACGCTTGACGAAAAACAACTTTTGATTAACACGCCCGTTTCGGAAAGCAAATACTCACGCGAAAATTTCAAAAACTTCTTTAAGGAAGATTTTAAAGAAGAAATTATGCCAAACGCATTTGCCCTTGGTAACGGCACAGCTCTTCTTTCATTCAAACACAACGATTCTTCTGGTTACTTAAAACTTTTAAATATACAAACGGGCGAAATAAGCGACAAGAAAACTTTATTTAGTGGAAATACAATAAAAGACGTTTGTTATCAAAGCGGATATTATTACGTTTATGCAACGTCTGGCACAACTGACAACAAAGTATTTAAGATTAACGAAAAAACTTTTGATGAGCAAGAATATCTTTCGTTAAATGATTTGGGTATATCAAAACTCACAGTTGACGTATTTGGTAATGCTTATCTTGCAAACCCTGATAATGGTTACATCTATTTTTGTAAAAAGAGCGAGAATTTTACAACACCAAATCAAATTACAACTTTACAGGGCGTAAGTAAAATGGCTACCGATTTGAGCGGTAAACTTTATATACTTGCCGGCGGAAAACTTAAAACTTATGACGGCACGACTTTGAGTGAAGATATCGTGCTATCAACCCCCGATTCAAGCAAAACGTTAAAGTCTTTTGCGCTAAACTTTGATAGAAAAGAAGTTTACTTTATTTTCGGCGGCGCTGAATACGTTTGTGTTAGCACCAACTTAGGCAACTGCTCAATTACTGACGCAACGGTTAGTGACGCAAACTTTAAGATTACCGACGCAACCGCTCAAAAAGAAGACCTTAAAATTGCGACCGTTAACGCTGATGCTAACGTTTATTCGGTAACTAGAAACGGCGAAAGTTTTAACTATAACGGGCTCGTTCAAAAAGAAAGTGAATACGTTTTCATTTGCGACGTACCTTTTGGTAATAATCTTACTTTATGTGCACTGGCGGGAACTAACGGCATAGTTTTAGTAAATAAAATCGAACTGACAATCGTTGCGCCAACCCAAGGTAGCGTGCCACAATCGGCGTTTATCACAACTGACGTACACGTTTATTACTTACCTATCGTTACGCAAGAAGGCGTTTATTCCTTGTTTGACGGCGAGTATTTAGCGCTTAAAAAAGGCGAGCAAATTCAACCCGTTTGCAAAGTTAGCGTGCTCGGAAAAGATTTCTATTTTGTAACGGCAACCGTTAACGGAAAACAAGTTTCAGGCTACGTGCCGGTAAACTTTACTGCCGAATTGTTATCCGAAGATTTTGAATGGAAAGAATATAAAGTTGTTAGGCTCAATAAAACTCAACTTTTTAGCGACGCGCAATTATCTAACGAGATTTGCGATATTAAAAACGGCACGAAAGCGCGCTTGATTTCAAGTGAAGACGGCATACTTTGCATTGCTATTAAACTTGACGGCGAAAACTTTACGCTCTGTTACGTTTCTGAAAAGGCACTTGACAACAGTCCTTCACGCGCGGTTCGTAATATATTAATAATACTCGCAGCAACCGCTGCGGTCTGTGGCTCGATTTCTTACTTCTTAATGAGAAAACGCGGTTAAACTATATTAATAACGATTAAATATCAAAAAGATAAACGCCCACGCACTGCGCGTGGGCGTTATTTTATACAATTTATTAATCTACGTAAACGCCGTTTGCGGTATCCGTTTCAGTTACGAAACCTAAAAGATTAAACTCTTCGTCCGTATCAAAGTTTTCCGCATTTTCATACGCGGCAAGTTTACTGATAGAAACTTCATAAGCAGTTAGCGTTTTAACGTCGTCATCAGTAATTCTTTTTTGATACTCACGGCTTTGAATTCTTCCGCTAATAGCAATCTTTTCGCCTACGCCTAGATTTTTTGCAAAACGCGCATTCCTGCCCCACGCAATACAAGGTATATAGTCGGATTTATTGTACGAGCGGTTAACCGCAATTAAGATATCCGCAATTTCCCTATTAAAAGGCGTAGTTCTATAAATAGGCGGTTTACAAATATATCCCGATAAAACTATGCTGTTTGGATTTCTAACGGGCGCGTCTTCTAGAAGTTCTCTAACGAAAACGGTAAGCATTAATTTGCTTTTGCCGTCAACGAGTTTATTGTAACTTCTAAACTGACCTAGTGCGTTTACGGTTGAGCCGACTTTCAAATCAGCGCTGTTAATTAGCCTTTCAGATACGGTTACGGGCAAAATATCGCCCTGCCCCGATAGCCTTTTTACCAGCACGTTCATTTCGTAAAACCCTTCACCGTAAACTTCGTGCGAAAACTCTGCATCGCTAACGATTTCCCCGCTGATAAAAACCTTGTTGTTTTTTTCCGTTAAATTGTTCATATATATATTTCCTCCAAAGAATTTCCTATGAATTTTTAATTTGCGTGCCGTCAACCGCCATCTTAAAATCGGTGCGATAAATTAACTCGCCTATCGGCACGAAAGTATATCCCTGCTTTTTTAAGTCCTTAATTATTTGTTTAAGCGCTTCCGCCGTGTGCAAACCTTGGTTATGAAAGAGCACGATTGAACCGTTTTTCACCTTGCTAGTTACTCTTTCATGGATTTGTTTAGCAGTTAAATCTTTCCAGTCCAAACTGTCCACATCCCATTGAATAGTGTATAAATTTAAGGACGTTGCCGTATCAATCAGTCGGTCGTTATAATCGCCGTAGGGTGGACGGAAAAGTTCTACCTTTTTGCCAGTAACCCGCTCTATTGCTTGTGAAGAAGTAGTTAGTTCCTTTACGATAGCATCAGTATCAAGTTTACTCATGTAAGGATGGGTGGCTGAATGAGTGCCTATTTCGTGCCCGCAATCGCTTATCTTTTTAACGTAATCAGGATATTTTTCCGCCCAAAATTCCACCATAAAAAAGGTGCACTTAACGTTTTCTTCTTGCATTATTGATAAAAGTTGGTCGGTATAAGTCGTTCCCCAAGCGCAATCAAAAGAAATCGCCACCTTTTTTTCATCAGTTTGCACGCGGTAAATAGGCAATTTTTTTACGGCGTATCCGTAAAATACCTGATGCGCCCCCGTTGCCGATATCGATACAGAACAAATTAAAAGCGCTAAAAACAAAAAAAATACGCTAAAAACTTTCTTTTTTTTAAGAACGGTAAAATACATTTTAACTTTTTCTCCGTGAACGATTTTGTACTTTTTTGTCGGTTATGGTAACCTTTTGTTTTTTTTGACTATTATTTTCTATGCGTTTAATTTTTCTTTTATTACTCTTAAAAGGTAAATTCCATAACCGATATTATAAATTTAAAAGACAAACCGAGATGGTCAATTCGACCATCTCGGTTTGTATATTTATTAGTTTATATTCTTTTAAATATTATTTAATAGTTTCTAAATAAAAAGTACAAGTAGAAAGTTTTTTTCTTGTTAAATTAAACTGCTGTCCGCTTTCCATTTGATAGGTAAAGCCTTGCTCGAAAGGACAAGAAGAACAATTTGCTTTCAAATGATTTTTCATAGGGCAATGCCTAAGCGTCATCACCGCAAACTCGGTTTTTTCTATCACACCGCTTTCGGCAGTTATTATCGGTAAACCGTAATAATCGCACGCTACGCGGTTATACACATTTAGTCCGCCACCGATAACTTTATCACAATTTAACGACAATGCGTAATAATTATTAGCGACGATTTTTACGCCCGTTTGCTCGATTATTTCTTCAAGCAACTTTATATCTTCTTTTAACGCAAAGTTCGGTGTGTCAAGATATGCACACTTGCCCAACCGTTCACACTTTAACTTAAACGACAAAACGTCTTCAATAGAATAAGTTTCAGGCGAATAAATTATGTTAGTTTTATTAAAGTTTTCTTTCTTATCTTTTACAAATTGAAAATCGCTAAACTCAATTATTTTGCCGTCAATTTTGGCTTTTATATTAATCAGTTTTTTGCCTTTAGCCTTAGTTAACTCAAATATAATTTCGTCAAAAACCTTTCTTCTAAAAGCGTTGAGTTGGCTTTTTGGCATAAACGAGTTGCCAAGTTCAACGACTTTGACTTGCACGTTAAAATACTCGCTTTTATTAAAATTATCTTTTATTTCGCTCTCTGTAAGCGGTTGTTTTTGCGCCACGGATAAAAGGTCGCCAACTACTTCTTTTTCAATTCCGTTTATACAAAACTTTGCTTTAATTTGAGTATTTTCTTTTGCAAAAATATTAATTTCAATCTTTCGGCGAATAATATTGCTTAAAAGTTGGGTTTCTTTTTCCGCGTCTGAAATAAGATTAAGGCTATCGCCGACACTCAAATTTTGCGTGGTGGTAAGCATATATTCATTGCCTTTTCGGGTTAAATCGTAGGCGGTTAAAACAGTTTTTTCTTGTCCGTTATTAAACACCTTAAAGGTAGATTTTGGTGATAAATCTCTTTCGGAATTAAAATAAACTTGATTAAAGTTTTTGCCGTTATTTACCTTAACGACCTTACCTACAAAAAGGCCTATATGGTTTTGCAATTCCGAAATAATCTTGCCATTTCCGTCAAAATACCCTGCGGTATACCCACGGTTAAATGCAAGTTCAATAACGTTTCTATCAAAACCTTTGCCATCGATTAAGCGCCTATACTGTCCGGTAACCCCACCTACGTAATACGGTCGCCTTGCCCGACCTTCTATTTTCAAACAGTCCACACCCGCATTTTTAAGGTCGTCAATTCTAGTTGACAAATCAAATTCTTTTGCACTTAAAAGATATCCGCTCTTTATAGTTTTGCCTTTCTTTTTTAAGGTAAAAGGCAGTCTGCAAAGTTGCTTGCACCTGCCCCTATTTCCGCTTGCGCCAAATAAGTATGACGACATATAGCAGTTGCCCGAAAAACTTATGCAAAGCGCACCTTGCACAAAGTATTCTATTTCAACGGCTATATTATCTTTAATTCTCTTAATTTCTTCTAAAGGTGTTTCCCTTGACAAAACCACTCGGGTAAAACCACCTATTTCAACGGCTTTTTTTACCCCTTCAAGATTATGAAGCCCCATTTGCGTGCTTGCGTGCAATTCTATTTCGGGATAGTTTTTCTTTATCAATAAAGCAAGCCCTAAATCTTGCACGATAAAGGCGTCTACCCCTATATTATGCGACGCTACCACGGTGTTAAGTGCTGATTGAAGTTCGTTATCGCTAAACAAAATATTGATTGCAAGCAACACCTTAACGCCAAAAATATGAGCAAAGTTAACCGCTTCGGGTAGACTGCTTAAATCAAAGCCGTCAATATTATTGCGCGCGTTAAAATCGTTCACCCCAAGGTAAACTTCATCCGCACCGTTATAGACGGCAGTTTTTAAACTTTCAAAATTGCCCGCTGGCGATAACAACTTCATACTTAAATCAACTTTTTATTTGTTAAAAATTTCCATTAACTTTCTTTCTTTAACTTTATAATCAGCGTAAATTTCTTGATATTCAGGCATTGGAACTTGATAAGTTTTATCAAGCGCAACGATTTTTTCAGTAGCGTCGATAGGCGACTTAAAACAACCTACGCCAACGCCCGCAAAGATTGCACTACCTAAACATGCCGTTTCGTTTTGCTTTAAGGTAACTATTCTCTTGTTCAAAAGTCCACTCTTTATCGAACACCAAATCTTACTCTTTGCACCGCCGCCCATAGAACGAATTTCGTCAAGTTTAACGCCCATAAAATCAACGTATTCTTTAATCATATACGCAACCGATTCCATAATAGCCCTTGCAAAATGTCCACGAGCATGTTTCAACTCTATACCGAAGAAAACGCCCTTTGCATCAGGTTGATTTTCGGGCATAACCGTTCCGCATAAGTGCGGTAACATTATAAGCCCTTCGCAACCGGCGGGCACTTGCTCAACCATTTTGTTAATTTCGTCGAAAGATAGGTTTTCGCAAAAATTGTTTTTATACCATTCTAAAACCGCACCTGCGGTTGGCGCCCACATCAACAAGCAGTAAACGCCTTTTTTAACGTAATAAACAGAAACCTTAAGCCCTTCGTAATAGGGTGGAAACTTTTCGGTGAGCGCACAAACGGCAAGCGCCGTTCCCGTAGTTTCACTCATAACGCCTTCTTTAACGACGCCCGCACCCGTTGCGCCTGCAATTTGGTCAAGCGCACTGGTAACGACCGTAATTCCCTTGTATTCGCCAACCACTTCGCCACTTTCTTGAAGAACGGGCAGTTGACTTTCACTAATGCCTAAATAATCCAAAACTTCGGGGATATATTCGCCCGTATGAATATTCATAAGAAGCGACGACGAGAAAAGCGAGCGAGAAGAACAGAACTTACCCGTCAAACGATAAACGATATAGTCTTCAAGCAATAAGAATTTGTCCGCCTTGTTAAAAATTTCGGGCGCGTTATCTTTTAGCCATTCAATTTTTGGTGCAGGATACCCCGCAGGGATTTCCGCTTGCCCGGTTAGATTATAAATTTTTTCAAGACCGAACTTTTCTTCCATACGCTTTGCTTGCTCACTTGCACGATTATCAAGCCAAATTATGGCGTTCATAAGTGGCTTACCGGCTTTATCTAAAACGATAAGCGTTTCGCCTTGCGTATCTAGCGCAAGCGCGTCAACCTTAAACTTACAAGTAATTTTTTCAACCGTGGTTATAAAAACCTTGAAAAAGTCTTCGGCGTCAAATTCAATGAACTCGCCTTTCGTAATGAGTTTATATTGCGCCGATTCTGACGCTAACAAATTGCCCTGTTCATCAAACAAACACGCTTTGAGCGCAGTAGTACCAAAATCAACACCAAGTAAATTTTTTGCCATATTTTCACCTATATTTCAACTTTTTTATTTTTCTTTTTTAGTAAAAGCGTATGAACTACCGTCAATGCGATTACAGTTATTAAAACGAGTGCAAAAATTACCCAGTAACAAGTAGCCCAACCGCTTGCGTCTTTAATTGCGCCGATTATTACGGGCGCAACGCCTGCCGCCAACGACGCTATTGCGTTAGAAATTGCACTATACGAACCCGAATTAATTTGATTTTTCATTTTGAAAACCATAATGCTTAAAGTTATTGCTTTTATTCCATTTGAAAGAACTACGAACGCTACCGACAACAAGAGATATATAATCAAGTCAACCTTATAAAACAGCGCAAGTATTAACGGAATCGGCAACAACATGAACAAGAATTTTATTGCTTGCCTAATAAAATCAGCGTCTTTTTCACAAGCGTTTATGGTAAGCATAGGCCCTGTTGCTATTGCAATCGGCGCAATTACCGAAACGTAAATTGACGCGTCTTGACTAACACTGTGAACTTCAACCAAAGTGCTGGTTATAAAATTCATAACCGAATAATATAAACTTGTGAATAAAAAGCAGAACGTTAAAGTTACTACAAAAAAAACTATTTTTTCTTTTTTGCTTTTTACGCTAATAATCGCCGTTTGACTATTCGCCGTTTTTACACCTACCTTACTTTCATCAAGAAAGTAATTGACACGGGCGTATTTCTTTGCCCTTCTCGTTACGACGGCAAAAACGATAACCGAAAATGCAAAAATTGCACCGATTATAAAGTAAGGCACTCGCCAAAAACCGATGCCGATACAAAGTGCGGAAAGTAAATACGCAACGACCGTGCCGACTGCATAACCCGTGTTCATAAGTTTGTTCGCTTTGATTAGCAAAGCCTTTGGCAAATACACGCCTAATATCCAGTAGCACCCAGCGTAAATACCCGCTTGAAAAGCACCCGACAAACCAAAGTAAATCCAAATGCCTTCAATACGCGTGGCGACGCCCATTAATGCCGTAAAAAGCGCCGCTACGGGGACTGTAAAGATAAGATATCTTCTTAAATCTATCCTACTAATAACAAGGGATAAAACGACTTGCACCCCGCCGTAAGCGACGAAATAGAAAGTGTTTGCAATTTGTGCCCTTGCTTGCGTCAAATCCCACAAATCGATTATATATTTTACTTCAGCGGCGAAAACGCCTTTCGCAGACATACTTGCAGTATACAAGAAGAAACACGCAAAGATAAGCAAATTGCCCATCTTCATTCTTCTTTGTTCAATATTAGGGGTTGTAATATCAATTTTTTCGTTTAGCCTTTGAGTAGCCATATCAATTAGCCCTTATAATTCAAAGTAATCGTTCCGTCGTCGTTAAATATAACCGTATCTTTATTTATATCCATTGAATCTTTATGTTGTAAATATTCTTCAACGCTATTAAAGGTCGGCTTAAACTTTGCCATAATATCTTTTGCTTGCTTAGCCCCGTCAACGAGCAATTTTCTAATCATACCGAATTGAAATTTCGTAGAATTTACACAAGCGTTGTACGCGTCCTTTATAGCGTAATTAATGCCGTGAGACTCTCCGCTAGCGCCCGTTGCATAAGCGTGGATTGCCGGTACGATTGAACTAATATCGCCCATATCGGTTGAAGACGCATACCATTTATCTTCGTAAAAATACCCGTCCTTCCCTGCGATATCTTCAAACACGGTAAAAGCAAGTTTTGCTAAATTCGGGTCTTCAATAACCGGTTCTGAACCGGGCACGTCAGCAATCTCTACACCGCAACCGATTGCCGCAGCCGCAGCCGAAATTGCACGATTTACTTTTTCGTTAGCCAGTTTTAACACTTTACTATTTGCCGCACGAACGTAACTTTCTATAACCACTTCGTCGGGCACGGCGTTAACGGCGTCGCCACCTTTGGTAATTATAGAGTGAACGCGAATATAATCTTCTTCCTTAAAAGTTTCCCTTAAAGAATTGATTGCAAGCAATACTAACGACGCGGCGTTAAGTGCGTTAACACCGTTATGTGGGTGTGCGCCTGCGTGCGCCGATACGCCTTTGATAGTAGTGCGTTTTCTAACGTTTCCGTTATGCCCTTTCGTGAGTAAAAATTTATACTTTTGATTAGGCGATTGATGCACCATAAACGCAACGTCAACGTCGTCGAAAAATCTTCTTCTTATAAATTCAGGCTTGCCCGTATAATATTTGATATAGCCTTTTTCAACGAGCATTTTGCGATAGCCGATTTCAATGCCTTCTTCAGCGGGAACTAAACATAGTTTAATTTTACCCGAAAGCCCGTCTAAAGCACCTTGCTCTTTCAAAACGGCGGCAAGCCCTAAAATTGCTGCGCATTGAGCGTGGTGTCCACAAGAGTGAACTGCCCCCGTTTCTTTGTTGCATTCAGGGTGAGTAAAGTTTATTAAAGAATCAAGTTCTGCTAAAACCAAAACCGTAGGTCCGTCAACACCAGTATCTAAAACGGTGTAAAACCCCGTGCAGTTTTCCGGATAAACAAGGTTATAACCAAGTTCGGTAAACTTTTCCGCCAAATACTTGGTGGTATTTACTTCACGGTAGCCCGGTTCGGGGTTGTTCCAAATGTATCTTTCTGCATTTAATATTAGGTCTTTATATTTATCGACCATATCGTAAAACTTTTTCATTTTACACACCCTTTAGCGATTATAATTCAACTTTAAGCATATCGCCGTCTTTAACGATTTTCGTGCCGTAAGGTTTAGACAATCTATCAAGAACTTCAAAAATTTCTTGACTTTCTTCGCCTTTAGCGTAGTAAGGTAGTCCGTCTAACTTGCCTTCTTTCTTAAAGCCTGCAACAATCGGCATCATTTCAAGAGAAACTAGTTTTCCGTCTTCAAATTCCATTTTGGGAAGAACGGTCATAAAGTTGCACTTATGAACTTGCAAGCCGATAGTGTTATTCTTTGAACGAGCCATCAATCCTTCCCAAGCGGTTGCGTTTTTATCACAGCCGTATTTTTCCATAAAGTCTGCAGGGAGAAGTTTTACTCTCATTCCTTGATAAATAAAGTCGCCAAGAGAATAGAAAATCGGGCAACCGTTATAAATTTCAATCGGGCGAAGTTGGTGGCAACCGCCGCCGATTACCGCTGAAACGCCTGCGTCAATACATTCCCTTGCTAAATCTTCATAATAATCGGGCACGATTTCGTTGCTATCGCCCTTGTCGTTATGGCAATGTATTAAAATGAAAACGTAGTCGTTTTCTTGCTTTGCTTTCTTAATATCGTTGATAATTCTTTCTTTATCGGTTTTATTGCAAACCGTTTCCTTTCTAGAACCGTCGTAACAGAACTTTGTATCGCCGAAAGTGAAAATGCCTTCGGGGTCTGGCAAAACGAAACCACCGGCAATTTCTCTTTCCCTAGTCAAATTGATTTTCGTTCTATCTGCAAGGTCTTTAAGCATTTCATATTCGTCTTTGCCTATCAAAGTACATTTATCAAATCTAAAATAGTTAACGCCGGGACGCGCTTTCATAGTATTCGTTTCAACGCCCGCCCTAAAAGTAATATGCGCTACCGAATATTCACACATAACTGCAAAAATTGCAATCTTTTTGCCGTCAATATTTAAAATTGCGGGAGCAGACGCTTCGTCAAGGCTTTTGCCCGTGCCTGAATGCGCTAAGCCACGCCTATCGAGTTCTTCAATAGTTGAGAACATTCCGTGATAACCGTAATCCATACAATGGTTATTAGCCACGCCATAATAGTTAAAACCGTATTTTGTCAAGTGGTCAAAATCTTCAGGTTCGGTGTTAAGCCAAGTTCCGCCACTATAACCGTTAGGATAATCGCCAAACTTTTCAATATTCGTTTCAAGGTTGGTCATCTTAACGTCGCAAGAGTTGATATACTCGAAAACTTCCTTAAAATCACCGTCAAAATATTCTTGTGGAATATCCGCCGTAAAAAGCGCGTCGCCCGTTCCTGTTACTTTTAACTTGTTACTCATAATTTATTCTCCTTCGGCGCAAGCCGTATTATTTTCTATTTTCATGTTTTTTTCTTTTTCTAATTCGTGCTTTTTTTGCATTTTTCTAAGTAACGGCACGGCTACGCAACCGTTAAAAATCACGCACAATAACCACGATATCGGATATACCGCATAATAATTATTAAGCGTAGGCTCAATCGGAAATATTACGTAAATCCAAAAAAGCCTAAACACGACCGTTGTCAATATGCTACCTATCATAGCAATCGTAGGTTTGCCGATTGCACGAAGTATATTTGAAAACACGTTAAAAAATCCCGTCAAGAAATAAAATGAACCCATTATTTTTATTCTAGTAACGCCGTAAGAAATAACTTCTGGCGAATTAGACATTATTCCACAAAGTTGCGGTGCAAAAAGTATAGAAATTAAACCCAAAGACATACCAACTACGAAAGCCAAAAACAAACTTTCGTAAACGATTAACCAAATTCGCTTAAAATTTTTAGCCCCAACGTTTTGACTTATAAAGGAAAGTGCAGAAGATGCAAAAGCGTCGGTTGCGTCGTGAATAATTGAGTCAAATTGATGACCTATGGTATTGCCCGCTAAAACCAAATCGCCAAAACCGTTGAGAGTTGCCACCAAAACTACGTTAGATATGCTGAACATACTTCTTTGCAAGCCCGTTGGCAAACCGATATGCATTATTTCAGCGAATTCTTTTTTATATATTCTAAAATGTTTTCTTTCTAATTTTGCAAAGCCGATACCTTTTGACAAAACTACTAACGACAAAATTGCCGTAACCCCTTGCGATGCAACGGTTGCGATTGCAACCCCTTCAACATCCCTTTTTAACACGATTATAAAGAAAATATTTAATAAAACGTTAAGTACACCGCCTATTACAAGGTAAATTAGCGGTCGAACCGTATCCCCAACAGCACGCATAATCGCCGCTGAAAAGTTATAAAGCATAATTATCGGCATACCCAAAAAGTAAATTTGCATATACTTCGTTGCCATACCTATTATGTTTTCGGGACAATTCATCCAAGTTAAAAAAGTTCTTGAAAATATAACGCCGATTACCGATAGCATTACGCCGAAAATTAAACTCAAAAAAACCGAAGTGCCTATGTATCTTTTAGTTCCTTCCACGTCTTTTGCGCCGATAGCACGCGCAACCAAAACGTTTGCGCTTAACGACAAGCCAACGAAAAAACCAACGAACAAGTTTACGAGCGAAGTAGTTGAGCCAACCGCCGCCACCGCTTGGTCTGATGCAAAAATACCAAGCACGGCAACGTCCGCCGCGTTAAAGAGAATTTGCAAAACGTTGATTCCTACGATAGGTAATGCAAAAATTATAAGATTTTTCAAAAGCGGACCGCTAGTCATATCCATTTGCTTTGACTTAACCATTTTTTCACCTTTAATTCGCTATTTTTTTCGTTAAATTAACTCTCGTTTAGAAAAAACGCTCTTGAACGCTTAACTTAAATTATAGACCTAAAAAAAATTAAAATCAACTATATTTGCAACTACTTTTTATTTTTATAAAATAAAAAACGTTAATTGGCGGCAAAAAAAATAAAGCCCGAAAAAATTTCGGACTTTATTGAGATTTTTTATTAGAAAGCAATCAACGCTTTTGCATCTAATTTATCGTACTTTTTGATAAATTCGCAAAGTTCTTTTGCTATTTTCTTTGCTCCGCCAACTTCGTTACTTTCGATATTTAACGGCAACAACGGGTCGTGGAGTGATAATCTTAACAAGAACCAACCGTTGCCGTGCTCTTCGTCAAGATTAACTCTTACGCCTTCAAAGTTATCGGGGGCGATTGACCAACCTTGTTGATTTTTTGCGTATTCGTTAAGGTCGGCAATTACTTTTTGACCGTATTCTTTAAATTCGTCAAGCAAGATATTCATACGGAATTCCACGCTTTCAGCAGGTTCTGCCAAGGTTGAAATAAGTGATTCTAAAGTATAACCTTCTTTTTTGCCACGCGCAAGTTCTATCAAGAGTTTTGTTACGATATACGCACCGTCGTCAAGGAAATAATTTTCCTTAAATGCGCCGTGCCCAGAAGTTTCAATAGCGATTTGGCTATCTTGCCCTAAACCGTTCAAGCGGATAGATTCGTTAATAACGTTTCTATATCCCCTTTTGAAACGGTGGTGAATACCGCCCTTTTCTTTAATAAATTCAGCAAGCCCGGTTGAAGTAATTGAATCGGTTACGATAGTCGTGCCGGGGTGTTCACGAAGTAAAATTGCAGAGAGCATTGCGATAATGCGGTTTCTGTTAAGTTCGCTACCGTCAGACAAAACTGCGCCTGCACGGTCAACGTCAGTATCAAAAATAATACCTAAATCAGCACCCGTTTCTTTAACCGCTTGGGTAATACTCTTCATAGCGTCCTTATCTTCGGGGTTAGGTATATGGTTGGGGAATCTTCCGTCAGGGTCAAGATAACGGCTACCGTCAGTATTAGCACCTAAAGGTTTAAGCACCTTGTCAACGTAAAATCCGCCTGCACCGTTACCTGCGTCAACCACGATACGGAAACCTTCGAGCGGTTTTTCAACGCCCGTAGCGGAGCGTATCTTGCCCGCAAGTATGTTTGCATAAGCGTCCATAAATTCACCGCTAACTATTTCTTTTTTAGAAAGCCCCGTGCTATTATCACCTTCCGCGTATGCGAGAATTTTCTTAATATCTTCTTTTTCAAGACCGCCGTTTGCGGTAAAGAACTTAAAACCGTTTCTATTGAACGGTAAGTGGCTTGCGGTAATCATAACGGACCCGTCAAACTTATATCCTTCGGTAACGGTTGACATAAACATAGCGGGCGTGCTAGCCAAACCAAAGTCGGTTACCAAAACGCCTTGTTCAGCCATTGCAGAAGTAATAAACCCGCATAGCGCTTCGCCAGACAACCTAGAATCACGACCAACCGCAACTCTTAAATCGGTTTTTCCCGTCTTTTCAAGCAACCAAACTGCAAAGCCCCTACCGATATTACGGCAAACTTCTTCAGTTAGGTTTACGTGTTGCCCTTCAATGCCTTCGAGCGCAACGCCACGAATATCGCTACCGTTTTGTAATTTTTTGTAATCCATAAAAAACTCCTTACGTTTTTGTTTTCGCATATATAATAACACAACTGTCAACTTAAAGCAACCTTATCAAGCAAAAATCGGCAGTTTAATTCAAACTATTTTTCATATCGTTTACTTGATACTGTTTTTATATTCGCCCGGCGTCATACCGCTAAATTTTTTAAAAGTTTCACTAAAATGCGCAACCGAATCAAAACACAATTTTTGCGCTATAGACGAAAAAGTTAAACCTTTTCTTATAAGTTTTTTGCTTTCATCCACCTTTAATTTTAGATATGTTTTATAAACGCTTGTGCCCGTTTTATTCTTAAAAGTCGTACAAATGAACGTTTTGCCGTAGTGCAAAGTTTCGCACAATTCGTCGAGTTTAAAATTTTCGTAAATTTTAGAAGTTAAAAACCTAACAATTTCATCTTCTAAATTAGTTGACGGTGAAATTTTTGAATAAAAATACTCCGTAGTCAACTTTTGATTGCTTATTTCTCTGAGCATATAAACTAGCAAAAGTTCTAGTGAGTTTTTAATAACTTGCTCACCGCCCAAAGTCGGCGTTTCTTTAAGTTCAAGTTTGTTTAAGTCGGGGTTAAATTCGGGTATATTGAAAGTTTGCTCGGCTTCGCTCATAATATTTTGCAATAAATATCGCAAATTGTCTAAAACAACGTACTTTTCATCAGTAAAAAGTTTCATCGCTTTTGACGAACAAGTGAACGAAATTATAAAAACGTTAGGCTCGCCCGAACCGCTTTCTAAATAATGCGGAACGTTTGGTGCAATCATAAGTAATTCACCCGCGTTCAAAACCGTTTGATTCCCACCCACGTTTACGGTAACCTTTTCTTTATCCGCATAGTTTATTTCCCAAAAATCGTGCGTTTCTTGTTTTGAAACGTAATTCGGGCTAAGCCGTTGATAATGAATAGTAACTATTTTGTTTACGTTTAAAATATTTTCAAATTTGTGCCTATAAAAACGCTGTTGAATTTGCTTTTCCATACCTTTATTTTAACACAAACATTAAACAAGTGCAATTATTTGCGAAATATTTTATAATTTTTGCGAAATTTTTTTGTGGAAAATTCGTGCTAATAATATTATAATATTATCGTAAAAACTTTACGGAGGAATATTATGATTAAACCCGTTTTAGAACAGCAGTTCTACCCTATGATTAAGGCTATTGAAGATTTTGAAAAACAAGTTAACGCTTGTGGTAATACTACGGACGTTACTTTCGTGGTTGAAAGGAGCGGTGGTTATAACTACGTTTATACTTACAAAGCGTTTGCCGACGGCGTAAACGATGCGCTTAACTTAAAAATGGCTGATAGGCTTGTTAAAAGTATTCTTTGGATTTGCGGTGGTTATAAAATTTACGTTGCCGGTAGCAAATTAATTTACCAAACCTTAAAGGACGCTTACTCTGAAAAAGGTAGCCGTGCTTTTGACTTTAACTTTATGGGTGGCGTTTACGAAAAACCCTTTGAAGTTTTTTATATAGAACAAAACGATATCCCTGCGCAAAAGAATAATTCGGTTAAGGTTGGCGGATATCTTAAAGGTTGCAGAATAGGTTTTGACGCGGGTGGTAGCGATAGAAAAGTTAGCGCCGTGATTGACGGACAAGTAGTTTATAGCGAAGAAGTTATTTGGCACCCCAAGACTACCGAAGACCCCAACTATCACTATAACGAAATTCTTACTGCTATGAAAACTGCGGCAAGCAAAATGCCAAGAGTTGACGGCATAGGCGTTTCTTCTGCCGGCGTTTATATTGACAACAAAATTATGGTCGCATCTCTTTTCCTTAAGGTTAACAAAGAAAAATACGGCGACTTCGTTAAAAATATGTATATAAATATCGCCAAAGATATGGGCAACGTTCCGCTTGAAGTTGCTAACGACGGCGACGTTACTGCGCTTGCAGGTAGTATTGATTTAAACGATAACCAAGTTTTAGGTATTGCTATGGGCACTAGCGAAGCGGTTGGTTATATTAATAAGGACGGCGGTATCAACGGTTGGCTTTCTGAACTTGCTTTCGTGCCCGTTGACTTTAACTCTGACGCTATGGTTGACGAATGGAGTGGCGACACGGGCGTTGGTTGCAAATATTTTTCTCAAGATGCAGTTATTAAACTTGCCGAATACGGTGGATATACTTTCAAAGAAGGTTCTACCCCTGCTGAAAAATTAAAGGAAATTCAAGGCCTAATGGAAAAGGACGATAAACTTGCCCAACAAATCTTTACTGATATCGGCGTTTATCTCGCTTACACCATTCCCTTCTATGCAAAGTTCTACTCAATCAAACACGTTCTCTTGCTCGGCAGAGTTATGAGCGGAAAAGGTGGCAACACGATTATCAATACTTGCAAAGAAGTTTTAGCAAAAGAATACCCCGAATTTAGCAATATCAACATTTCTCTACCCGACGAAAGCAACCGCCGTGTAGGTCAAAGTATTGCCGCTGCGTCACTTCCCGCAAATGCTTAACATCTAGATAGCGTGCAGTAATTCAATCTTTAACAACAAAAAAGGAATTTATAGTTATGAAGATTTTTAAGAACGCCACCGCTTATATTGAAGGCGAAGGCTTAAAAAATTGCAACCTAACTTTTGATGAAAATATCGTTAGTTTAGACGCGGACGACAGTAATGCTGAAATTATTTCTCTACCCGAAGATGCAATAGTTTTGCCGGGATTTATCGACCAACACATACACGGTGCAGGTAGTTTTGACACGATGGACGGAAGCGTTGAAGCGATAAAAGGCATTGCAAAAACGCTTGCCCTAGAAGGCACTACTGCTTTTTTAGCAACTACTATGACGCAAAGCCCCGACAATATTAAAAAGGCGCTATCTGCGGTTAACGAATACAAGAACTTAAATTCGGCTGACGGTGCTGAAGTTTTAGGCGTTCATTTAGAAGGTCCGTTTATCGCCCCCGAACACAAGGGCGCACAACCACTTGAATACGTTGCTAGCCCTAGCGTTGAAGTTTTTGACGAATACGACAAAGCGAGCGGTAACAACATTAAAATAGTTACCGTTGCCCCCGAACGCGAAGGCGCTGACGCTCTTATTAAGCACCTTGCAAAAAAAGGCGTAATAGCGTCAATCGGACACAGCGGTGCTAAAAATCAAGATATTTTGCACGCGATTGAAGTAGGCGCGAAAAACGTTACGCACACCTTTAACGCGCAAAGCGCTTTACACCATAGAGAAATAGGCGTTGTTGGTAGCGCAATACTTTTAGACCAACTTAACTGTGAAATGATTGCCGACTGCATACACGTTTCCGTTCCTGCTATGAAACTTTTAGTTAAATCAAAGCCGCTTGATAAACTTACTCTTATTACTGACGCTATGCGTGCAAAAGGTATGCCCGACGGCGAAAGTGAACTCGGCGGACAGGTAGTTATAGTTAAAAACGGCGAAGCAAGGCTAAAAGACGGCGTGCTTGCAGGTAGCGTTCTAAAAATGAACGTTGCAATCAAGAATTTGGTTGAAAAAGTTGGCGTTCCCCTAACCCAAGCGGTCGATTACGCAACGGTAAACCCTGCTAAAAGTTTGGGCGTTTACGATATTATGGGTAGCATCAAGGTTAATAAAAAAGCAAACTTTGCCGTTCTTGATAAAAATTTTGACGTTATTATGACCATAAGAAACGGGCAAATAATATATTCAAAATAAAACTTTTTTGCTAGTGTAAAAAAATATAAATTTTTTTCAGATTTTAACAAGTAATTTTTAATTTGCTATTGACAGACGATTTTTCTTGTAGTAAAATTTAACTATACTAAAAAAGGATGGTTTTGTTATGAGCAAATATGTATGCGACGTATGTGGTTGGACTTATGATGAAGCAGAAGGCTTACCCGAAGATGGTATCGTAGCAGGCACTCAGTTTGCCGATTTACCCGAAGACTTTGCTTGCCCGCTTTGTGGTGTTGGTAAGGACCAGTTTTCACAAGAATAGTTACTAAGGAGATTAATATGAAAGAAAATTATATGGTTTGTAATTGCAAACAAGTTAGTTACACGGATATTGCTAACGCTCTTGACGGGCACAGCAAACTTGAAGACGTTTTGGAACTTTTTAAGGCCGTTCAAGAAGTTACGCATTGTTCAACCGGTTGTGGCGGTTGCCATGATAAAGTTTTAGACGTTATTTCTGAAATAATGATGGCTTAAAACATTATAAAAGTTAAGGCACGGATAAACCGTGCCTTTTATTTTTTTCTTAATTTTTTTACTTTATTTTGCAATCTATCTATAACCTTATCAAAAAACGAGTTCAACTTTTCAGCGTACTTCAAACACACCATTAACACTATTACGCTTACAACAACGGACGCGCCTATTACCCACAATCCCCAACCGTGAAAGGGTATAATTTCGCCAGACATAAACAAAAGCGACGCGCCGATTGAAGTTGCCCTAGTTATCACTTGCATAACCATAAACGCAAAAAAACTTATAGGTAAAATACCTGCCACCGAACACAATAAATCGTCGGGAAATAACGGTAATAAAAAAGCAAAGAATAAAAATACCGTTTCTCTACCGTTTAAGCGTTTTAGCCATGCGTCCGCTTGTTCTTTCCCCCCAGCAACCCAGTTGACGTACGGCCGACCGATAAGTCTACCAAGCCACCACGCAAACGCCGAACCTAAAAGCATACCTATATACGAGTATAAAAAAGAAAGTATCGGTCCGAATAAGTAATTCCCTGCAAGTATCGTAACCATACCGGGAATAGGTATAAGCGTTACTTGCACGAAAGAAACGCCTATAAAAACGATAGGCGCAAGCGCGCCCGTAGACGCAACGAATTGTTGTATTTGCTCTCTTTTAAGTTTTGTTACGCCAAGTGCGTCAAACACCAAAAAAGCAAGCACTAAAATTATAAGCACCAAAAAAAACGAACCAAATAGTTTAATAATGATACTTTTCGTTTGATTTTTCATATAATTACACCAAAAAATTCTATATAATATTACTTATACTCACTTTTTTATTTTAATATAACAAGGTTAAAAAAATATTGAATTTTTTATCCTTTACCTAACGCTAAAAGTAAAAGCGGAGCAAAATTTTGCTCCGCTTTTAATGGTTAAATTGTTTTATATTTTTGCAAAACTTAAGCCGGAATTGAACTTTTTGTCAATTTATATCGCTTATTTTTTACCGAAATATCTTTCTAAAAGACCTTCAAACGCTTTGCCGTGCCTTGCTTCGTCACGAGCCATTTCGTGAACGGTGTCGTGAATAGCGTCAAGGTTAAGTGCTTTTGCTTTTTTAGCAAGTTCAAACTTACCTGCAGTTGCGCCGTTTTCAGCAGCAACGCGGAGTTCAAGATTCTTCTTTGTTGAATCTGTAACAACTTCACCTAAAAGTTCAGCAAACTTTGCAGCGTGTTCTGCTTCTTCGTAAGCCGCCTTTTCCCAGTACAAACCGATTTCGGGATAACCTTCTCTATGCGCAACTCTTGCCATTGCAAGATACATACCAACTTCGGTGCATTCGCCCGTAAAGTTCATTCTTAAACCTTCAATAATTTCAGGGTCAACGCCTTGTGCTACGCCAACAACGTGTTCAGCAGCCCAACTTAAACCTTCGGCTTGTTCGTTGAACTTTGACGCAGGTGCCATGCATTGTGGGCATCTTTCGGGCGCAGCGTCCCCTTCGTGTAAGTATCCGCAGATTGAGCAAACAAATTTTTTCATAATAATTTTCTCCTTTTAATATGCAATATTTATATTTTTTATTTTTTTAATTTTTGTTAAACTTTAGTTTTGCAATCAGTACAAAATCCGTAATAAACACACTTTTCACCCGTAACCGTAAGCCCTAAATCATTGATTTTATCTGGCAGTTTCGACGGCTTAAAAAGGTCTACTATTTTTCCACATTCGTTACATATAAAGTGGCTGTGGCGTGACGTATCTCCATCGTAATGCAACCTTTTATCTTCGGTTTCTAAGGTTATAATTTCACCTTCGTCCGCAAGCAGTTTTAAGTTGCGATAAACCGTGCCTAAACTTATATTCGGCTCGATATCCCTTGCCGACTGATATATCATATCTGCAGTAGGATGGTCACACCTACGTTTAAGAATATCCGTTATCAATTCCCTTTGCCTTGAATATCGCATGCATGCCCCCTTGATAGTTTTCAAAACTGTGTTTGCAAAAGTGCTATCAGTAATGATTACTATTATTATAATCAACAAATTAAACTTTGTCAACTATTTTTTAAAACTTTTTTCAACTTTTTTAAAAAAATTTTTAACGGTATAAAAAAATAGCGGAAAGTGATTTTTAGTACTTTCCGCCGTATAAACATTATATATTATATATTAAGCGTTATCTTCTTGTTTCTTTTGCTTTTTTCTTTTAACGAAAAAATACGCTATTTTTGAATTTAACGCTATTGCAAACACGTTTGCAAAAAGTTCAAAGGTGTAAGAAATTATTACGAATATCGAACCGCCCGGTAAGATTATAAAATAAATGACGCAGATTACAAGCGGTATTAAAAATATATATCTCAATAGGCTTAAATTCCTTATACTGAACGCTACCGTGAAGAACACGTTTGCAATTACTAGTAGCACGTCAACCTTATTAAAGGTTTCAAGAATAATAACGTTGACGATAACGTAGAAAACAACGTAAAGAGCAACGAAGAATGCAATCAACCAACGTGGCACTCTTTTATCTTTCTTTTCAAACAAGTAGAACACAACTACGCGAGTTAACCCTATGGTGTAAGATGCTACTGCGTAAAATTGTTCGATAAATAAACACGAAAATGCCAACGAAAGTATCGCACCCGCTTGCGCCACTAAAAATATTGATTTCTTTTTAACGAAATAACTACTCATTGCAAACAGCATTGCAACAAACCCTATTATCGTCGAAACGGTTTCGTTATACATATTATTTCTCCACGTCTATTTTTTCTAATTCTTCAAGCCAAATTTTTGAAACGGCATCACTCGGCATACGGAAACTTCCGCGTGGCGAAAGTGAAATATCACTAACTTTTACACCGTCAGGCAAGCACGAGCGCTTGAATTGCTGATTGAAAAATCTTTTCATAAACGTTTTAAGCCATTTAAGAATAGTTTTTTTGTCAAATTCGCCTTTAAAAGAATTAACCGCCGCTAAATAAATCTTATGCGGAGTAAAGCCCCTTTTAATCATAATATATAAGAAAAAGTCGTGCAAAATATACGGTCCAACTATATCTTCGGTAACTTGTTTTATACTGTCGTTATTAGACGGGATAAGTTCGGGGCTAACGGGCGTGTCAATAATATCAAGTAAGGTCGCTTTAAGTTTACCCTTTCCGTTTTCAGCCGTATACTTAACTAGATGCTTAACGAGTGTTTTAGGAATTGAAGCGTTAACAGCATACATACTCATGTGGTCGCCGTTATAAGTTGCCCAACCGAGTGCAAGTTCAGAAAGGTCGCCCGTGCCGACAACCAAGCCGTTGCACGAATTTGCCAAATCCATAAGAACTTGCGTGCGTTCTCTCGCCTGCGCGTTTTCGTAAGCGGCGTCGTGCACGTCTTCTGCGTGGGAAATATCTTTCAAATGGCGTTTAACAGCCTTCGTTATATCAATCTTTTTAAGAGTCGTATCAAAGGCTTTTGCAAGTTTAACGCTATTGTCAAAAGTTCTTGAACTAGTGCCAAAACACGGCATAGTAACCGAAATTATATCTTTTGAACTTTTGCCTAAAAGTTGCATTGCCTTTACCGCAATAATCAAGGCAAGCGTTGAGTCAAGTCCACCCGAAACGCCGATAACCACTTTTTGCGCGTTAGTATGCATTATGCGTTTTTTGAGTCCTTGCGCGGCAATTTCAATCAAAAAGTCTTCTTCGCCGTCTTTAATAAATGGCGTTTTATCGTAAGTACGTTCGAAAGTTTGCTCTACGCAGTCCATTGAAAAATTAACCGTATGATACTCTCTTTCTTGCAAGCAGAAGTTTTGATTAAATATCATACTTCTTGCATAATCAATACCCGATAAGTCAATTTGCGCAAGCGTCAAACCGTTAACGAAAGGCTTGCTTTCCGCAACGACTTCTCCGTTTTCACAAATAATGCTATGCCCTGAAAAAACACAATCGGTCGTTGATTCACCGTTCCCTGCGTTCGCATAAACGTAAGCACTTGCAATCCTTTGTGAATGGCTTTGCACAAGTTTACGCCTAACGCCAACTCTGCCCGAAAATTCTGGTGATGCAGAAAGATTTACTATAATTCTTGCGCCGTTTACCGCGTGATACATTGACGGTGGAACTGCCGTCCACAAATCTTCACACAATTCAACCGCAACCATAAAGTTTTGCACACTGCTACTCTTAAATAAAATATCTCTACCAAAAGGAACGTCATTACTGCCCGCAACTTGAACGAATTTTACTTTTGCGTCAGCAGGAACGAAATATCTTTTTTCATAAAAATCGCTATAATTAGGCAAGTAACTTTTGGGAATTATTCCAAGCACCGCACCGTCGCTCAAAACTGCGCAAACGTTGTAAATAAGCCCGTCGTTTTCAAACGGCAAGCCAACGAATACAAGCATTTGCTTGCCTTTCGTAAACTCAACAATACTTTCTAGCCCCGCCTTCGCGGAATTAAGCAAAGTTCTTGAATAAAACAAATCGCCCGCAGTATACCCTGTTAAACAAAGTTCGGGGAAAGCGACTAAAAGCGCGCCTGCCTTTTGGGCTTTCTCAATACCGTTTTTTACGTTTTGAACGTTAAAGTCGACGTCGGCAACCCTAATTTCAGGCGTATATGTGGCAACCTTTATACACTCTAAATCCATAATTTTCTCCTTTTTATAAAAAATTAAGATTTTACAATTACTATTTTACACTCTTTTTTGGATTTTTGCAATATTTTAACAAATAAAAAAACCGAAATTTTGCATTTTTTGCAAAAAATCGGTTTTATCAAAACGCTAATTTATAAAAATTTATCAATTATCGTAACCGTTTGGATTTTTGGTTTGCCAGTTCATAGCGTCACGGCACATATCGTCAAGCGTTTTTTCCGCCTTAAAGCCAAGAACTTCTTGAGCGTAAGACGGGTCAGCGTAACATTCGTCAATATCGCCCGGACGACGTGGCATAATTTTGTACGGCAACGGCTTGCCGGTAACCTTTTCAAAAGCGTGAACCATATCGAGTACGCTATACCCTTGCCCCGTACCCAAGTTTACGATAAGAAGACCGGGGTTTTCAGCAAGTTTATTTACTGCAAGAACGTGCCCTTTGGCAAGGTCAACAACGTGAATGTAATCTCTTACCCCCGTACCGTCGTGGGTATTGTAATCGTCGCCAAAAACGCCCAAATATTCTCTCTTGCCAACCGCAACTTGCGTGATATACGGGCAAAGATTGTTTGGGATACCTTTGGGGTCTTCGCCGATTAAACCCGATTCGTGCGCGCCGATAGGATTAAAGTAACGCAAAATTGCAATGTTGAATGATTTATCAGACGCATACAAATCTTTCAATATATATTCGATAAACAACTTGGTGCTACCGTAGGGGTTAGACGTTGAAAGGGGGAAATCTTCTTTAATAGGCACGCTTTTCGGCTTTCCGTAAACCGTTGCGGAAGAAGAAAATACCAGATTTTTAACGCCGAAATCGCGCATAGCAAACATTAAAACTAAAAGCCCTTCGATATTATTTTCATAATATTCAAGCGGTTTTGCGCAAGATTCGCCAACTGCTTTAAGCCCTGCAAAATTAATAACCGAATCAATTTTGTTTTCGGTAAATATTTTGTCTAAAATTTTTCTATCACGAATATCGCCTTCGTAAAAAACCACCTTTTTGCCCGTAATTTTTTCAACGCGCAAAACTGCTTCGTATTTACTGTTCATAAAGTTATCAATGCAAACAACCGTGTGCCCTGCATTTAAAAGTTCAACCATCGTATGTGAGCCGATATATCCAGCACCACCCGTTACTAAAACGTTCATAAAAACCTCACTTATATATTTTTTTGCGCTTATACTGCACGCTAGGTGCACCTAGCATTATTTTATACCGTTTGAATTAAGAAATCTAACGAACCCTTGTTTACCGTTTTCATCAGGCTTAAACACAGCCGTATTGAAAAGAATGTTCTTGCAAACTTGATTTACGTAATCTGTAACACGGTTTTCAGCGTCCGCCATATCTTTTGATAAGCCTTCGTTAACCAACCGTTCAATCATATTTCTATGCGCGTAAAGGTAGTTTTCACTATCCGATAAAGCCGTTTTATCGTACGCTACCGCTCCGCAAAGAATTTCGGCAATCATATTTAATTGCTTTTTCAATCTACCCGGTAAAATGAATAAACCCATCGCTTCAATAAGCCCGATACCTTCTTTTTTGATATTGTGATATTCGGGGTGAGCGTGGAAAATTCCGTCGGGATATTCTTCGTTCGTTCTATTGTTACGAAGTATCATATCGATAATATATTTTTCGCCAACCTTTCTACAAACGGGTGAAAGCGAATTATGTTTAGTTTCGCCCGTAAATGCAAAAATGTCACACTTTTCATCCGTGTAATTTTCCCAACTATTGATAATATCGGTTGCAAACGATTTAATTAAGCACCTATCTTCACTTTCTAATCTAACAACGCTGTTATACCAGTCGACGATACCCACTTTAACGGTAGGATATTTTTCGCTATTGTAATAAGTTTTAACGGGCGCTTTATGCATAGGCATAAGGTGTTCGCCACCTTGGAAATGCTCGTGGTTAAGAATCGAACCGCCGATAATAGGCAACGCCGCGTTAGAGCCTATCATATAATTCGGGAAAAAGTCAACGAAGTCAACGATTTTATCAACCGTGTCTTTTGCAATATGCATAGGCACGTGCTTGTTTGAAATAGCAATCATGTGTTCGTTATAATATGCGTACGGCGAATATTGAACGAACCAGTCTTCCCCACCGAGCGTTAGAGAAATTGTCCTAATATTTTCACGCGCGGGGTGGCTTAAATGCCCTTCAAACCCTTCGTTTTCTTTACACAAAAAACATGCGGGGTATTTTGCCTTTTTGGGTGCGGTAAGAAGTTTTGCAATTTCTTTATTATCCTTTTCAGGCTTTGACAAGTTTACCGTAATTTCAAGATATTTGTCGCCGTCGGGATATTCCCACTTCAAGTTTTTGCCGATAGCCGTTTTTTGCACGTAATTATTCTTAACCGATAGGTTATAAAAATATTCACACGCCTTTTCAATCCCTTGACTGTTTTTGATTTCCATAAAGGTTTTGTTAACTTCCGACGGCAACGGCGAAAGCAAACCGAAAATATAAGTGCTATATAAATTTTCAAGCCCTTTGGTTGCAAAACCTTTATCAACTGCAAACTCTTCAAGTTCGCTAACGATAATATCGGGCACGTCAAGCGTGTCGATATAACTTAAATCGCCCGCGTCGTTACAAGGTTCGTCTAACTTAAATTCGCGAAGTAATAAATTTCTAAAATAAATCTCGTCACGGGGGTTAAGGTGTAAAAACGCCTTAGCATATCTTAACAATTTTTCAACAAGTAACTTACCGTCAACCATTTTGTTCTCCTTTATTTGCGTAATAGTAGTAATACTTACATTCTATATTTGAGTTATAGAGTTTTCTTTCTCTATCACATTTTTTAGCAAAAGTTTTTTGAAAATTCTTAACGGGCGTGATAACGAATAGTGACCATCTATCTAACGCCGAATAAGCATTTTTTAGCGACTTATAACAAGTTTCCGCTTCTTTCATATCGTAAACTCTTTCACCGTAAGGCGGATTAGTTACGATTGTACCCAAAGGCAAATCACACTTAAAATTCCTAACGTCTTTAACGTCAAAGTGAATTTTATCTAAAACGCCTGCCTTTTCGGCGTGCCTTTTGGCAAGTTTAATCGCTTTCGGGTCAATATCAGACGCAAAAATTTCTACCTTTTGATTTCTATTTTCCTTATCTTTCGCTTCAGTAAAGGCAAGGTCGTAAAATTTAGCGTCAAAATTCTTCCAGTTATTAAACGCAAAGCGCCTATTAACGCCACCCGCGATATTTAGCGCTATACGCGCCGCTTCTATTGCAATAGTCCCCGAACCGCAAAAGGGGTCTGCAAACGGGCGTTCTTTATAAAAATCACTTAATAAAACTAGCGACGACGCAAGCGTTTCTTTAATAGGCGCAATGCCTACTAAATCACGATAGCCCCGTTTATGTAGCCCAGCGCCACTAGTGTTAAGGTGTATGGAAACAACGTCTTTAAAGATAGAAAATTCAACTTGATATTCCGCACCGTTTTCAATAAGCCTATTAACCCTGTACACGCCGGTAAGCCTATCGACTATAGCCTTTTTTATTACGCTTTGACAAGCGGAAATTGCAAAAAGTTTGCTCTTTACGCATTTTCCGTTAACAACTATTCTTGCATCTAGCGGAAAAAATTGCTCAAGGCTAATGCTTTTAACCCCTTCAAACAACTCGTCAAAAGTTTGAGCATTAAACTCCGCAATCTTAACGTAAACCCTGTCAGCGGAGCGTAAAAAGACGTTAAGCCTTGCAATATCTAACGCAGTTCCGTTAAATGACAGCGTGCCGTTTAGTGCAGGAACCTCTTGATAACCTAGGCGTTTAAGTTCGCTTTTTACGACCTTTTCAACCCCCGACGCACAAGTTACGGTAATATCTAAATTTTCAGGAAAATCTTTGCTAATATACATACAGTTTTATTGTAATAAATCTTTCAAAATAAATCAAGCGTTTTTTTAACTTTAACGCACTGTTTACTAATTTTTTACATTTTTCATTAAAAGAAAAATATGTCAAAAAGTAAACTAATATATTTATTTAAAATTTTCCGTTTTTGCTCTTAATATGTATTTTTTATTTTGACATTTTTTTTACAGTTTGATAAAATATATTTGCAATATATTTAAGATGGGTATTTTTTTTGAAAAACACGGCGAATACTGCAAACGAAAATAAATACGGTAAGTTGTTTTTAGGTGGCGACGTTTTCGTCTACTGCTCGTTATTTTTTTGTCTCGTTCTTTTATTCGTGTTTTTAGTAGCGCCAAAAAATACGGCGACTTGCAACGGTTTTTCAGTTTTTCAGGACGATAAAACCGTGTTTACTTTCACTTTCGAGAAGTCTTCCCCACTTAAAATAGAAAGCGATTACGAAAATTTGACCGAAGTTTCTTTTAACCAAGATGGTTACACCATAACAGTTTACACCAACCAAGAACGCACGGCTTACAACAAGATTTACGTAGACACCGTAAATTTAACGGCAAAAGTGATTGAAAGCAACTGTTCTGAAAGAAAAGACTGTTATCACGCGCCCGCAATTAAAACCAACGGCACGATATATTGTAGCCCGCACCATTTATTAATTAAGCCCCTTTCGCTCAATAACAAAGGGCCGATTGCGGGGTAACGAATATGAATATTAAAGTTAAAAAAGTTGCCCTTTGCGGTGTTTTAACGGCGTTTGCGTCTATTGCGTTTATTTTGGAAAGCCTTTTCCCACCTATAATTTTGCCGGGTGCAAGAATGGGTGTTTCAAACGCTTTTATCTTGTTGGCAACGATAATTTTAGGATATAAATACGGATTTATTTCACTAATCGTTAAAATTCTTATAAGCGCTATATTTTCAGGCAATTTATCGTCGGTTATGTATTCGCTCCCTGCAGGGCTAATTTCATTGACCGTGCAATGCATTTTATTATTTAAAGTTAAAAACGTCAGCGTTATTGCAACTAGCATTTCTGGGGCGATAATCAACACGACCGTTCAAAACACGGTGTTTTGTTTAGTTACCAACGCCGTTGAATATCTTTACTATTTACCCTACCTTGCATTAATCGGTGCGGTTAGTGGGTTTTTAGTGGGTTTAACCGTTTACTTTTCATTAAAATATACGCCAAAAAAACTTTTGGTAAAATAGGAGAAACAAAATTGAGCATCAGAAAAGGAAAAAATTATCAATACGGCATACACGTAAAAGATATGAAAGAACTTTGCGCAGAAAAAGCCATTGAAAAAATGCCTGCGCCTAAAAAAGTTTACATCAGTATGTCGCAACATATCGGCGCGCCGGCAATCCCCGTAGTTAACGTGGGCGATAAGGTTACCAAAAGGCAACTTATCGGCAAGGAAAACGGCGCTATTTCCGCAAACGTTTTTTCTTCGATATGCGGTACGGTTACCGCCGTTGAAGATATTGTTACTGCAAGCGGATTAAAAATGAAACACGTGGTTATTGAAAACGACGGTAGAGATGAAGAAGTTTTCTTTGACAAGATTACTGATTTAGAGCCAAAAACGGTTATTGAGCGCATTCGTCTTGCAGGTATCGTTGGCTTGGGTGGTGCAGGCTTCCCCACCGCAGTAAAACTTGCGCCAAAAAATCAACTTGAATACCTTATCATTAACGGTGCGGAATGCGAACCTTATCTTAACTGCGACTATCGCTTGATGGTAGAAAATACCGAAGATATTTATAAGGGCATAAAATACTGCGCTTTGGCACTCGGCATAAAGAAAATTATTATAGGTATTGAAGCAAACAAACCCAAGGCGATTGAAGCCTTTTCTAAATACGACGATTTAGAAGTAGTCGTGCTTAAAAAACAATACCCGATGGGTAGTGAAAAGCATTTGATTTACTGCACTACGGGCAAGAAAGTTCCTTGCGGAAAAATGCCGTTTGACGTGGGCTGTTGCGTGCAAAACATTAAGACGGTTATTGCAATAAAACACGCTATTGACGATAACAAAGCATTGTCTTCAACCGTGCTTACCGTAAGTGGCGGTGCAATCAAAGAGCCGAAAAACTTGCGCATTCAAATAGGCACGCCTTTAGAAGATATCATTGAGTATTGCGGTGGATTAGTTGAAAACCCCGTTAAGATTATTTCGGGCGGACCTATGATGGGCAAAGCGATGACGGGCATTAATTCTTACACTAGAAAAACTAATTCGGGATATTTGTTCCTTACCGAAAACGAGACTGATACGAACAACCCCACGAATTGCATAAATTGCGGTGTATGCGCAAAGAATTGCCCTATGCGATTGATGCCTATGTATATAGAATCTTACGCTTTAAGCGGCGATTTCGCTAACGCTGAAAAATACGGTGCTATGAACTGTATCGAATGCGGTTCTTGCGCTTATAACTGCCCTGCAAAACGCTCGCTAGTTCAGAGCATTTCAATGGCAAAAATGAAGATTAAGGAGATGAAAAACAATGGAAAATAATCTAGTTAAATTTTCGTCTTCCCCACACGTAAAAGCACCTAAAACGACAAAACAAATTATGCTTTCAGTTTGCATCGCTCTATTACCTGCGTGCGTGATGGGCGTGATTTATTTTGGACTAAAGGCATTCTTGATTTTGGCAATTTCGCTTATAAGTTCAGTTGCAAGCGAATTCGTTTATTTGCTAATTACAAAAAAACCTTTCAAGCAAATCGCCAAGGATTTTGATTTTACTTCTGCCGTAACCGGTTTACTCATCGGTCTTTCGATGGGCTCGCAAACACCACTTTACACACCCGTTTTTGCAAGTGCCTTTGCAATTATCGTGGTTAAAATGATTTTTGGCGGTACGGGTAAAAACTTGGTTAATCCCGCCGTAACGGGTAGAATTTTTGCCTTTATGTCTTTCACTTCGGCAATGGCAAGCGGTTGGCTTTTACCGTCGATAGGCAGTTTAAGTGGCGGTGTTTCTGTCGACCCTTCTACGGGCGCTACCGTTTTGACTAATTTATTCACGAACAAAACTGCTACCGACCTTTCGGTTTTAGATTTGCTTCTTGGCACGGGGCTTGCCGGTTGTATAGGTGAAACTTGTAAAGTAGCACTTATTCTCGGCGGTGTTTACCTTGCTATAAAAGGTATTATCAATATTATCTATCCGATTATCTATATCGCGGTAGCGGGGCTTTTAAGCGTATGTTTGAACGGCTTTGACTTTAACTTATTCTTACCAAGCATACTCTCGGGCGGTTTGATTTTGGGCGCTATCTTTATGGCAACCGATTATACGACCACGCCAAACACAACACTCGGAAATATCGTTTACTTTATTCTTTTAGGTTTAGTAACGGCTATTCTTCGTTGGGCAACCGGCATTGAAGTAGTTTCGTTTGCAATTCTACTAATGAACCTTTTCGTGCCACTAATTGATAAGTTTATTATTAGCAAACCTTTCGGTTACAAAAAACCTGCGAAAGTAAAGGAGGTTAAGTAATGAAAACCTTTTTTAAGAGCGACTGGTTTAAGTGCGTTGCGGTGCTTCTAGCCCTTTCGGTTATTCTTGGCGGAGCGCTTGCAATTCTAAACGACGTTTTGTTCGTTGACGCAGAAGAACGCACGGCAAGAGCAATCAAAAAGATTTACGGTGAAGAAAAAGAATATTCTGTCGTTTTAGACCAAGAAAACGGATTTACTTGTGAATACGGTGCTATTGATAAAATTTACGAAGTTGGCGAAGACACCTTGTATAGATCCACCGGCAATAACGGCTATAAAAACGGCACGGTTTCGCTTTGGATTAAAGTAGTCGTTGAAGACGGAAAACAAGTAATAGACAAAGTCGTGCTAGACGGTTACGATAAGCAAACGCTTATGAGTAAATTCACTTCGTCTTACTACGACGGATTTTTAACCGATATAACCGACGCAGTTACTAGTGGACAATTCTTTTCACCAAAAACCGACGGCGAAGGTCTTAAAAACCCTATGAGTGGCGCAACAAAATCGGCAAACGCAATTTGCAACGCCGTTAACTGTGTTATTTATCATATTTCGCAAGGAGATTTGGCGTAATGAAAACTAATTTTAAGAAAATCGCCACCGACGGCGTTATTACTAATAACCCCACGCTAAAACTCGTTTTGGGCACTTGCCCCACCCTTGCTTTAACCACGATGGCTATGAACGGCATAGGTATGGGCGCAGCGGTAACTTTCGTTTTGATTTGTAGCAACGTTATGATTTCTCTTCTAAGAAACGTTATACCTAAACAAGTGCGCATTCCTGCATTCGTTTTAATCATTGCAACCTTCGTTACCATAGTTAGATTGTTGCTCGATAAACTTCTCCCCGACCTTTACGAATCTTTGGGGCTTTACTTACCGCTTATCGTAGTTAACTGCATAATTCTTGCGCGTGCGGAAAGTTTCGCAAGCAAGAACGGTGCGGTAGCGTCCGCTGCGGACGGTTTATTTATGGGAATAGGCTTTACTTTGGCTCTTACTCTTATGGGTGCGTTTAGAGAAATTTTGGGTAGTGGCGCTATCTTCGGCGTTAAACTTTGGGACTTCCAAATCGGATTTTTCGCATCGAGCGCAGGCGCGTTCTTTACTTACGGTTTGTTTATTGCAACATTCGCTTTTTGCTCGGCTTTAATATCAAAAAAGGCAAAGTTGAAGAGCGCAAAAGCGCAAAATCTAAACCAAGAAAAGGGGGGTAATTAATATGGCAGAATTTATGATGATAATCGTTTCGGCAATGTTTATTAATAACTTCGTAGTCGTTCAATTCTTGGGTATTTGCCCTTTCCTTGGCGTTAGTAAAGACTTTAAGAGTGCACTCGGCATGGGGCTTGCAGTAACCTTTGTTATGACGCTAACATGCCTTATCACCTACCCGATTTACACTTTTATTTTAGTTCCGCTCGGCATTGAATTTATGGAAATAATCATTTTTATTTTCGTAATTGCGTCGCTCGTTCAAATGATAGAAATGGCGCTAAAAAAATTCTCTCCCACGCTTTATAACGCAATGGGAATTTACTTGCCGTTAATAACTACCAACTGTGCAGTTTTGGGCGTTGCCGAATTAGTTATTGACAGCGCGCAAATCGCGTCTTTAATCGGTATTAGCGCAGGCGCTATGAAAATGGGTTACGCAGTTCTTTACGGACTTTTTGCGGGGCTTGGTTTTACGCTTGCTATCGTTTTGATGAGCGGTCTTAGAGAAAAAGTTGCAAGATTGCCCATTGCAAAACCGCTTAAAGGCTTCCCTATAGCAATGATTACCGCTTGCTTTATCGCAATGGCGTTCTACGTTTTTGCACTTGTGTAGGAGATTAAATATATGTTTAATTTATTACTTCGCCCTATCAACGTGGGCACGTTATTAATTATCGTTGCAATCGTTGCAGTTCTAGCAATTATATTCGGCGCATTAATCGTTTTGGTTAGCAAAATTTGCTTCGTAAAAGAAGACGAAAGAATTTCTAAAACGGCAGACCTTTTAGCCGGCGCTAACTGTGGCGGATGCGGTTATGCAGGTTGCGCTGATTACGCAAAGGCTCTTGCAGAAGGCAAAGCGTCGCTTTGCGACTGTAACGCAACTTCTAACGAATCAAAAGAAAAAATCGCACAAATCTTAGGCATAACCTATTGCGCTTCAAACCCACAAATCGCCGTTGTTAAATGCGCCGGTGGCAATAACGCAAAAGACAAGTTTGACTACGTTGGAAATAGCGGTTGCGATAATCAAATTTTAGTTTTAGGCGGTAAAAAACTTTGTTCTAGCGCTTGCCTTGGCGACGGCACTTGCTCTACCGTGTGCCCTGAAAACGGAATTTTCGTTAAAGACGGCGTTGCCTTTATTGATAAAAACCTTTGCGAAGCGTGTGGTGCATGCGTTAGAAAATGTCCGAAAAACTTGATTGAATTAATCCCCAAAACGGCAAAAGTTTACGTCGCTTGCTCTTCTAACTGCCGTGGTAAAGACGTTATGAATGCTTGTTCAGTCGGCTGTATCGGTTGCGGATTATGCGCAAAAAATTGCCCCGAAGGTGCAATTACGATGGAAAACAATTTGCCCGTTATCAATTATTTAAAATGTACCGGTTGCTTAACTTGTGTAAGTAAATGCCCAAGAAAAACCATTAAAACACTTTAATATAAAATTAAAAATATTTCAATAAAAGAAAGAAGGTAACTACTCGTTACCTTTTTTTGTTTCTGGTCGGAGTGACAAGATTTGTAAGGAGCAACTTCCGTTACGACGGAATAGCGATTGCTACCGCTTTGCGGTCAATCGCGTTACTTGCGACCGTGGTCGCATCGTTTATGGCATTTTGCCATAAACGAAAACAAAAGGGATTGCCTTTTTAGGCAACCCCTTTTGTTTAGTTCAATGGTCGGAGTGACAAGTTTCTGCCCCTTTATAAGGGGAAAGCAAACGTAGTTTGCGAGGGGTTTGCCGTCCCCTGCTAAGGGATTGAACTGAAAGTTCAAACGTGTTGCTTTTGCAACACAAACAAAAAAAGGTAACTGCTCGTTACCTTTTTTTGTTTCTGGTCGCACACGTGATACCTCAAGCGAATAGTTAATTAAATTGCGTAAATATTATTAGAACAACCACTTTTTATATTACCCCTTAATTTTTTCGGTGTTGGTTATATCACAGTTCAGCGTGGTTATAAACCGCCAGAAAAACTTTTTTTCGTTAGATTATTATATCTAGCGATTTTTTATTTAAAAAACTTTTTCTTTTTTCGCTTTGCTTTTCGGTTGATAACCACATAAAAACTTAAAACTCCTTAACACCTTTCGAACTGTGATATAAGTCCACTGTCGAAAAAATTTTAAGGAGTTTTGATTATGAAAAGTAAAAAGGATTATTCAATTTTAAGACAACCGATTAGCGAAGAGAATATTACTCGTATAGCTGAGTTAATTGTTCTTAGAGCTATAAAAACACATTGTGGTTATGACCACAAATTTGACAAACTTTATAAAGGTCTGCTTTGCGATATGTTTGATAAAGGAAAAGAAGCGTTCACTTTCTCTGATGCTTACGACTTAGTTCAAGACGTTAATATCTTTCTTTTAAGCCACGTTGGAAGACTTGTTGATGAAATTCTTTATTATGATAAAAAAGGCTATCCTATCACTATTTGCAAGGCGTGTTTTAAGATTGTTGACCACCATGCATGGATACAAACCAGGGACTCTAGAGTTTACTGCGAATTAGATGAAACAATCGAATATAACACTGTACCTGAAGTGTTCTACGACACCGAAGAATCTTATGAAAACATTGACAATTTAATCAAAGCTATGGAATTATCTACTAATGAAGAAGAAACATTAAGACTTCTTTACAACAATTTAAATTCTCATCAAATTGCTGAAAAATTAGATATATGTTTTCAAACCGTATACCTTCGTAGAAAGCGTATGCAAAAGAAGTTTTTAAAGTTAAAAAGGGGCTAACATAAAACACGTTAACCCCATTTAGTAGTTGGATGTATTTAGTTGTTAAATGATATCCTACTTTCGCTAAACCCCATCAAGAAAGTTGAAATAATTTCATTTAATCAAAAAATAGTATTTTACTAATAATTTAATTAGTTCGAGTGAAGATAGCAGCAGCCCGCCAAATTGTACTCAGTTGAACCTACTTTTAGGCTTGACTGAGTATTTTTTCTTTTTAAAACATAAAAGGAAGCTTTTCACACTCTTGCCTCCTTTTTAGTATAAATTTATTTAATTTACTTTATAAAACACAAAATCTTCTCTAATGTCTTCACGATAAGTTTTTATCGCAACGTTTTCTAGTTTTAAGCCGTTGATATGCCTAAAATATATACCTTTTGCGGGTAATACTCTGCCATAAACGTATACTTCGGGGTAATCACGAATAGTTTCGTCAATTTTAACATCTCCATCTTGACAGCCACCGTCCATAATTAACGTTACGTTCTTTAAGGCAATATTTTCTAACGGACTTTCTGGTAGTCCACATATATTTGAAGTTATTTGCCAACAATCATTTTCAGTTAAAGTTAAATCTTCATCTTTATAATCGGGCAAATTCAACACCCACGGCTTTTGATAAGTGTCTTTATTAACAAAACTTATATGATGCCACTCTATAACTTCATAAGGAACGTATTCACCTTCTGCCGTTATATTTTCAAAGGTTATATTTTTAATTTTGCCGATATCTCTGCCTTGTGGTCCACGCATACGCTTTCCAACGTAAACGAATATGGGCGTTCCGACGTTTTTCATTGTAATCTTCTTAAAACTAATTCCGTCTATTATTGCTCCGTCTACACTTTCAACTGCTATGCCCGTTATTCTCGTTTCGTAAATATGACATTTTTCAATATCTATATCGTAAAATCCGCCGTTTGTTTCCGTGCCGAACTTTATGGCGTTGCAGCGGCTTTTAATCTTACAGTTTTCTACTTTTATGTTTTTGCAATAATCAAGTCTATTGAGCGTATAAGACGACTTAAATACTATGCCGTCATCACCCGTTTCAATATCACAATCGTGAATATACACGTTTTTACTGTTATCGGGCGAAATTCCGTCTATGTAAGTGCGCATTTTTACGTTTGATACTTCAACGTTTTCACACCCTGCAAAATATATTGCTAAATCGGTGCAATTATTAACCGTTATTCCATCTATTTTAACGTTATTACACTCTTTTAATGCGATTGCTTTTGCGCCACGGTGAACCATTTTTCTAATATTTTCTTCATCCCAAACTGATTGCATATCAATAACTCCTTTACCCGTTATTGATATATTTTCACAGTTTTTTGCAACGAACATTGAACAGTTAAAGAAACTATGTGATGCATCTTGATAAAGTGGATATTCTACCTTTTCATCCCTTTCGTAATCGTTAAAATCAAGACTACCTAAAATTCTTGCGCCATCTTCAAGTTCAATACTTATATTACTTTTTAAAAAAACGGTTGATAAAATATGTACGCCCTTTTCAAAAACTATTTTATCGCCAATACTTGCCCCATCAATTATTTTTTGCAAAGAATTACTACATAGAGTTTTATTACTTTTAATCTTATATATCATAATTAAAACTTGCTATTAATTTTTATATATTATATTCTATAATTAACACACTATAAGATGATGATTCTATAGTTGAATTATTTGGATATTCTTTACCTTGTGTTAAATCGTAAACCTTAGTTATCTCTGCATCTGCGTTTATTTCTAATTTCATGTCTTTGTCCGTGGTATTAGCAACAACTAGGCATCCGATTTTACCCTTTTTAGCGCCGAGCGCGTAAACGCCCTTTTCATTAAGTTGCACTTCTACTTGGTTTTGTAGGCTATAAAGTTTATTAAACGCCACGAACGAATAATACGCTGGATAAGGTTCATTTGTTAAACAATTAAACAAACCGCCGTAAACGCTAGGGCCTAAACGCGCATCGTAAATCATTGCCGAATCAAGCGGTGTATCTTGCCAAGCAAGCATCATACCTGCGATTAGCGATGCGTGTTTATAGGTGCCACGGCTTTCTCTGCTAGGCGCAATGTGCCACTCGTTACAAGTGGTTTCCGTTGCGTAATAG
>JAZRNE010000035.1:0-22608 GCA_045648045.1 Christensenellaceae bacterium | reverse complement strand
AATTAGATTCAATACTGAATCTGCGATTAGTTCTGTTTATATCTCTTCAAGAGACGGCGGATTTTTGCCGCGCTGTCGAGAAGCGGGGAAATAGACTCTTCGTTGTTGAGAGTACAGAGGATTTTTGCGATAAACTTCGACATATCAACCTGTTCAAACCAAGGACGCTTCAACAATTCTTCAGGCGCGTAGGTGAGGTTTGTGGAATAGAGCTTTTTAAGCTTTCCTTCTTCGTAAAGTTTATCAAACTTTTCAAGACCGCTTGTGAAGAATGCAAAAGAAACGGCAGCATAAACGTCACTTACGTTCTGCTTCTGGATTTCGTTAATAACGTCGATAACCGATTCCCAAGAAATAAGCCCGTCGTTGTCTTGTGGCATTGCTGTTAAAACGTAATATCTAACTGCGTCTTTGCCAAAATATTCAACCAAATCGTCAGCGTAAATAACGTTGCCTTTCGACTTACTCATTTTACCGCCGTCTTGCAACAACCAGCCGTGCCCGTAAACTTTTTTAGGCAACGGAATATCAAGCGCCATCAAGAAAATCGGCCAGTAAATAGTGTGGAAACGAATAATATCCTTACCGATAATATGCACGTCGGCAGGCCAGTTTTTAATATATCCGTCTTGGTGAGCGCCGTCAGCGTCGTAGCCGACACCCGTAATATAGTTAGTGAGTGCGTCAAGCCAAACGTAAACAACGTGCTTTGCATCAAAATCAACGGGAATCCCCCACTTGAACGTACTTCTAGAAACGCATAAATCTTGAAGACCGGGTTTTAAGAAGTTATTAACCATTTCGTTCTTTCTAGAAACGGGCAAAATAAATTCGGGGTGCTCGTTATAATATTGCATTAATCTATCAGCGTACTTGCTCATCTTAAAGAAATACGCTTCTTCTTGCGATTTTTTAACTTCCCTACCGCAGTCGGGGCACTTGCCGTCTACGAGTTGGCTTTCAGTCCAGAAAGATTCACAAGGCGTGCAATACCAACCTTCGTATGAACCTTTATAAATATCGCCTTTTTCGTAAAGTTTTTTGAATATTTTTTGAACTTGCTTTTCGTGATATTCGTCGGTAGTTCTGATAAATTTGTCGTAAGAAACGCCTACTAAATCCCAAATTCCCTTAATAACGTCGGCAACGCCGTCAACGAATTGCTTGGGCGAAACGCCTGCGACAGCAGCTTTTTCTTCTATTTTTTGACCGTGTTCGTCCGTACCCGTTTGAAAAAACACGTCAAAACCTTGATAACGCTTAAAACGAGCAACGCTATCCGCTAAAATTGCTTCGTAAGTATTGCCGATATGCGGTTTGCCCGAAGTATACGCGATTGCCGTAGTTAAATAATATTTCTCTTTCATTTCTTACTCCTTAGATGAACTTAATTTCAGTATTTTCGTCGCCCGTGTTTGCATTTTCAACGACCATAACGTAAGCGTTTTCACTCACGACGATATGATGCCATTCAGCCTTTGGTACGTTGTAGATAAAATTCTTTTCCATTTTTATCTCTTCTTTGTCCGTGTAAAGCACGGCTTCACCAGAAAGTAATACGAACACTTCGTCAGTCAATAAGTGCCTTTCAAGCCTATCAAATTTTGAAAACCTGTCGCTATATCTTAAAAAGCCTATTTTCCAACCTTCGAATTCATGAACGACCTTATAATCTATTCCATCAAAAGTTTTCTTTTCAATCATAACTTATACTCCCTTGCGCTTGCACTTTTATAGTGCGTATTTGCGCACGCGCGTTAAATAAATACACTAAATTATTTTATCATATTTTCTCGGTCTTTTCAACAATAATTATGCATAAATTTTACTATGAATGCAATTTTTGGTATTATCATTACTCTTTCAAGCGTCTTTTTGCTTTTTACCAACCCCGACGGCGTGTTATCGGCAATGCTAACGGGCGGTGAAAAAGCGCTGTCTTTAACACTTAAAATGACCGTTATCTACGCAGTTTGGTTGGGAATTTTCGAACTAGTTGAACAATCGGGGCTTTCAAAAAAGTTTGCAAAACTCATTCGCCCACTCAACCGTTTTTTATTCGGCAAACTCCCAGACAAAGCAAACGACTATATGTCAATAAACATTTCGGCTAATATGTTGGGCATGAGTGGCGCAACCACTCCGTTTGGAATTAAATCTATTTGCGAACTTGAAAAACACCCTAACACCGAATACGCTATCGCTATGTTCTTCGTCATTAACGCAACTAGTATACAAATTATTCCGTCGTCGGTAATCGCCCTTAGAACTTCGCTAAATTCATCGTCACCGTCAGACGTAGTTTTACCCACGATTTTAGCCACTTTACTCTCTACGATTATAGGCGTTTTACTCGTTAAAATTTTCATAAAAAAACCTAAATAATTTCGCCAAAAAACGCATGGAAAAATTTTAATTTTTTAGCGAAAATTTTTACACCTCTTTAACAAAAAATCTTAAAAAATAACCACGAAAAAATTAAGTGCTATGTCAAAATATTTTATACCTATTCTTATTTTATTAATACTTATCTACTCGCTCGTTAAGAAGGTCAAGCCGTACGACGCCTTTACTTTAGGCGCAAAATCAGCATTGCCTTTCGCAACAAGCATTTTCCCGTATTTAGTTAGCATTTTCGTGCTTACGGAACTGTTTGAAACAAGCGGTTTGTCTGACATAATCACGTCAATAATCGCTCCTATTTTCAAGGGATTTGGCATTCCTAAAGAATTGACTAAACTAGTATTGATAAAACCGTTTTCAGGAAGCGGTGCTTTGGCAGTTTTATCCGATATTTACACCACTTACGGGGTGGATAGTTATCTTGCTAGAAGCGCGTCTGTTATATACGGCAGTAGCGAAACGGTGTTTTACGTTGCCGCCGTTTACTTTGCAAACGCTAAAACTAAAAAACTATTTTCCCCTATCGTAATCTCGCTAATAGCGTCCTTTTTTTCTTGCGCTTTCGCCTGTTTTATTTGCCACGTTATTTAACGAAAAAAAACGCATAAATTTATCACGAAAAAACCGCCCCTAAACTTGCTCGTTTTAGGGGCGGTTTTTAGTTGATTATTTTTGATGTTTCGTAAGCCCGAAAGCCTTTGAAAATTCCATAACTGGTAACGGAATTAACGCCAAAATTACGGCTATTAAATACTTATCAAAAGTTAAAACTTTAAGACCAAACGCCGTATTCAAGCCGGGTACAAATAGTACGACGGCAACCATTAAAAGTGATATAATCGCTGCACCGTTTAACTTTTTGTTACCGAGCGGATTTGACGCAAAAAATGATTTTTCCGAACGCATATTAAACGCCTGAACTATTTGTGAAAGTGAAAGCGTTATAAACGCAACCACTTGCCCGCTTGCAAGTGCGTTTGGATTATTTGATAAAGCACCGCTAAAAATTTCTTGTAATGTAAGCCCCGTTCCGAGAGCAAAGCCTACCAAAGTCAAAATTCCGAACATAAAGCCTTGAAGTACGATTCTTAAACCTAATCCGTGGGCAAAAATCCCTTCGTCTTTTGGCTTGGGTTTTCTTTGCATAACGTCGCTTTCAACCGCTTCCATACCTAGTGCGATAGCAGGCAAACTATCGGTTACGAGATTTATCCATAAAAGTTGCATTGATAATAACGGCGTAACGTGCCACAAAATCATTGCAAAAAATACCGTTACTACTTCGCCTATATTTGTGCCGAGCAAAAAGCCCACTACTTTACGAATGTTTGCATATATTCCCCTACCTTCTCTAACTGCGTCTACAATCGTTGCAAAATTATCGTCGGTAAGCGTCATATCGGCAGCGCCCTTTGCAACGTCAGTTCCGGTAATGCCCATTGCGCAACCTATATCCGCCGCCTTTAACGCAGGCGCGTCGTTCACGCCGTCGCCCGTCATTGAAACTACTTGCCCTTTTCTTTGCCAAGCCTTTACTATTCTTATCTTGTTTTCGGGCGAAACTCTTGCATAAACCGAGATTTTTTCTACTTGCGCGTCAAGTTCTTCATCACTCATCAAGTCTAGTTTTGCACCCGTTATAGCCAAATCCCCGTCGAGATAAATGCCTAATTCTTTTGCTATTGCAGTTGCCGTTACGACGTGGTCGCCCGTTATCATTACCGGCTTTATGCCTGCTTGACGGCAAATTTTTACCGCTTCTTTTGCTTCGGGTCTAGGCGGGTCAATCATTCCCACCAACCCTAAAAAGGTCAAGCCGTTTTCAATTTCTTCCGAAACTAAGTTTTCAGGAATTTCATCAATTTCTTTATAACCGACCGCAAGAACTCGCAATGCAGACGAACTCATTTGCTCGTTTATTTCTTTGGCTTTTGCAAAATCGCCGTTTGCACAACGCAATTCCATTACGTCTACCGCACCCTTAACGATTACTACCTTTTTGCCGTCTATAAGGTTTATAGTCGACATAAGTTTTCTATCCGAATCGAACGGCAACTCCGCAAGTCTTGGATATTTTTCGTTCAAATCGTCTTTTATTAAGCCGTTTTTATGCGCGGCTAAAACTATTGCCGTTTCTGTCGGGTCGCCGATATGAACTTCCTTACCGCCTTCAAAAGAAACAGAGCCGTCGCAACACAAAGTTCCGTAAGTTAAAAGTTTTTTAACGCCCGAACTACATTCTTCGCTAACGTTTTCGATAAGTCCGTTGCCGTCAACGTACGCCTTGACCAAAGTCATTCTATTCATTGTAAGCGTGCCAGTTTTGTCTGAACATATAATAGATGCACTACCGAGAGTTTCAACTGCAGGCAATCTTTTTATAATTGCGTTCTTTTTAACCATTCTTTGAACGCCGATTGATAGCACTATTGTTACGATTGCGGGTAAGCCTTCGGGGATTGCAGATACTGCCAAAGAAACTGCAGTCATAAAGATTTCTAACGGTTTCATTTGACTTAAAATGCCCACGACGAATATTATCGCACAAGCGCCGAGCGCTAAAAATCCCAAATATTTGCCTAGTTTTGCAAGTTTTTGTTGTAAGGGCGTTTGCGAATCGACTTCGTTTGAAAGAAGATTTGCAATCTTACCCATTTCGGTATCCATACCCGTTGCCGTTACGACCGCAACCGCAGTTCCGTAAGTTATTGAACAACCTGCAAAAACCATATTGTGTCTATCGCCCAAAGGCGCGTCTTCTTTCACTTGCTCGTTAGCGTCTTTTTCGGACGGCACGGATTCGCCCGTAAGCGCCGATTCTTCACTTTTAAGGCTAACGCTTTTTAGCAACCTTGCGTCGGCTGGCACGAAATCGCCCGCTTCAAGCAAGATAATATCGCCCGGCACTAAATCGGTTGCTGAAATTACGCTTTCCTTACCGCCACGAATTACCCTTGCGTGCGGTGCGGACATATTTTTCAGCGCGTCAAGCGCCTTTTCCGCTTTGCTTTCTTGCGCAACGCCCATTATTGCGTTTATAATTACTATTGCAAGTATTAGCGCAGGTTCGAAAAACTCTTTGGGATTTTTTTCTACGCAAGCAATGGCAAAAGATACTATTGCTGCAACGATTAAAATTATAATCATCGCGTCCTTAAACTGCTCAACAAATCGCTGAAAATTAGTTTTTTTCTTCTTTTCTTTGAGTTTGTTTTCACCGTACTTTTCTCTGCGCACCTTGACTTCTTCTAGCGACAAACCGCTTGAAATATCCGTTTGAAAAGCCGATAAAATTTCTTCTTTACTTTGACCGTGTGCTTTCAAATTTTTACTCCTTAATCTATTTTTAATTTATAATATATTAAATAAAATTATAACAATATTTATTAACTTTATCAACTGTTAATTATAATTTCTAACATTATTATATAAAATTATATCCAACAGCGACGGTGCTTATTCGTTCATAAGTAAAACCCCCGAAATTCGGGGGTTTTTGTTAGTTCTACGCCTTTTTGCTTCTGTCTTCTTCAACGAGTTTTGCAATAATTTCATCAAGCGTGGTTACGCCTAAATCGCCTTCTTTTCTGCTACGAACTGAAACTTTGTTTTCTTCTTTTTCTTTATCGCCAACGATAATCATATAAGGAACTTTTTCAAGTTGTGCCTCTCTAATCTTATATCCGATTTTTTCGTTGCGGTTATCAGTTTCCGCACGAAGACCTGCAAGGTTAAGTTTTTCTGCAATTTCACTTGCATATTCAGCAGTTCTTTCAGTTAAACTCATTACCTTAACTTGTACGGGGCAAATCCAGAACGGGAACGCGCCTGCATATTTTTCAATAAGCATTGCAAGCGTTCTTTCATAACAACCGATTGAACTTCTATGGATAACGTAAGGATATTGTTTTACGCCGTTTTCATCAATATAAGTCATATCGAAACTGTGCGCTGCTGCAAAGTCAAGTTGAATTGTTATGATAGTATCTTCTTTACCGTAAACGTTTCTTGCTTGAACGTCAAGTTTAGGCCCGTAGAACGCCGCTTCGTCGTCCGCTTCAACGTAATCAATACCGATACTATCTAAAATCTTTTTCATAAGCGCTTCGGTTTCGTTCCACGCTTTGTCGTTATCAATATATTTTGCCTTGTTTGACTTGCCACGCTTACTAAAACGGAAAGTAACGTCGTCTCTCATTCCCAAGCAATCAAGGAAATAATAACTGAGTTCTAAGCAACGCTTAAATTCGCCTTCAATTTGTTCGGGCGTACAAACGATGTGCCCGTCTGAAAGAGTGAACTGACGAACACGGATTAAGCCGTGCATTTCACCACTTGCTTCCTTTCTAAATAAGGTTGCTGTTTCGCTGTAACGGCAAGGCAAATCTCTATAACTCTTTAAGCCGTTTTTATAAATTTGATACTGGAACGGACAAGTCATAGGACGGAGCGCCATTGCTTCGGGACTGTTTTCATCGCCGATAATAAACATTTTATCCCTGTAATGGTCCCAGTGCCCTGAAATGCGGTACAAATCGTTTTTAGCCATATAAGGCGTTTTTGTAATCATAAATCCGCGTTTTTCTTCTTCGTCTTCTACGAAACGGGTTAAGATTTGAAGAATTTTTGCGCCCTTGGGTGCTAAAATCGGCAAACCTTGACCAACCACTTCTTCGGTTAAGAATATGCCTAAATCTCTACCAAGTTTGTTATGGTCGCGTTTTTTTGCTTCTTCTAACGCAACTAAATGTTCTTCTAATTCGCTCTTTTTAGCAAACGCCGTGCCGTAAATACGGGTAAGCATTTTATTCTTTTCATCACCACGCCAGTAAGCGCCGGTAATAGAAGTTAACTTGAACGCTTTGATTTTGCCCGTTGACGGAAGGTGCGGACCACGACACAAATCCATAAAGTCGCCTTGCTTATAGCAAGAAATTACGCTACCCGCAGGCAAATCGTTGATAAGTTCAACCTTGTATGGTTCAGAAAAATTCTTAAACAACTTAACTGCGTCACGCTTGCCGTAAACGATTCTTTCAATCGGGAAATCGCTTTTGATAATATCTTGCATTTCACTTTCGATTTTAGCCAAATCTTGTTGAGTGATAGGCGTTTTAAATTCAATATCGTAATAAAAACCCGCGTCGATAGTAGGACCTATTGCAAGTTTCGAAGTGGGATAAATGTTTTTAACCGCTTGCGCCAAAATATGCGAACAAGTGTGGCGATAAACGTCTAACCCTTCTCTATCTTTAAGCGTTATAATTTGAAGTTCGCAGTCCTTTTCGATAACCGTTGATAAATCAACTAATTCGCCGTTTACTTTTCCACATACTGCGTTACGGAATAAACCTTCTGAGATTTTTTGAGCAACTTCGCCAACGGTTAACGAATTTTCAAATTCTAAAACCGAACCGTCTTTAAGAGTAACTTTCATTTTGCTTTCCTCCACAAATAAAAAAGCCCTTAAGCGTTTGCTTAAGGACGAAATAATTTCCGCGTTTCCACCTTAATTGCCGTAAAAAATTTTACAGCCTCTCTTTAACCGCTTTTTGAGTGCGGTAACTCTGCCCGAAAACGGTGGTTTCATTATCTTTTGCGTTTGCGCGCTTACACCAACCGCACGCTCTCTGAAAAACTACAAAAGCACTACTTGTCCGTAACCATAGGCTTATCGTACATATATATTAAACGATAAATGCGTTTTTGTCAACTGTTTTTCAGTTTTCTTTTTTTTATTTTCAGTTGGTATGCGGTGTGAAGAAAATTTTATCTTTATAATACTCTTTCAAATACACTTCGTCTTCTTTAGGAACGCTTCCGTTAAGTTCGATTTCCCCACAATTACTTAACAAAACTTCCCTTACGATTTTTGCTCTTTCCCCGTCTAGAAGACTGCTCCTTTTCAACATTCTATAATGGTTGTCGTATACGTTGCCTTGCTCTATATACACTCTCTTCCGCTTGTTTTCTAATAAATAAGTAATAAACTCACTTAATTGTTCGCTTAAAAAGCATTGCGGAATACAATCTACTACTTCTTGCCATTTCCTTTTTAAGGGTTTTAAGCAAAAGTTAAAAACCCCGTCAATCGCCGTTACTTTGCTGTTTTTTATTCTATCAAAAGCGTATTTTTTATCGTCTTCTAAATCGGCTGCGATTAAACTTGCATAAAGAATTTCTTTTTCTACGCTTTTTAATCCGCCTACGCTTAGCGTAGTCTTAAAATAATCGTATTTATATTTTATCGCTATAATTTCCGCAACTTTATCGGCTATTTCCGAACTTATGACTTCCGCGTAGCATTCAGGGCAGTTTACGCTAAAAACCACCCTGCCACCTATTTTTATAATGCGCACGGTGCACCCAACCCGATTTAGCAATTCCCCTGCGGAATTGTGCAAGTAAGTTAGATTTTCTTGCGCGTTTTCCTTTTCCGTTATGGCTATATTTATCATATCGTTAGTTTACGCTCCAAAATAAATTTTATTTACGCCACTTGCTTTTTTAAGTTGCTTTTCGCCTTTTTTCGCGTTAAGCACTCTATACCCCCACTTATACAGTTCGGAAATTACTATTATGCTAACCGCCGTCAATACGGTTTTTACCCAAGCCGTAAAACTTAACGGCGATACCGAAAACAATTTATAACACACTTCTACTATAAATAAATGCACCAAGAATACGCACGCAAAAGTTGCTAGCATTACTTTGTTTTTGCCAACGCTCTTAAACAAACTATCCGAACCTAATTCACGGCTATTAAACGCGTTAAACATTTGGAATAATATGAATAGCGTGAATATAACGCCCCTTACTTCGCTCGCCTTTACTCTTAAAAAGTTGTACCTATATTGCAAGTACATTATCACACCAACGAACACCCCGTTGAAAACTATTCTAAGTAGCATTTTGGCGTTTACTATGCTTTCGCTACGCTTAACGGGTTTATAATCCATCAGTTTTTCACTTGCTTTTTCAAGCCCAAGCGTCAATGCGGGCGGTCCGTCCATTATTACGTTTATCCATAGTAATTGCAAGGTGTTAAACGGTGCGTTCATTCCCGTAATCGCGCAAACGGTTACGAATAATAACGCCGATAAATTGACCGAAAGTTGAAACAAAATAAACCTTTGCAAGTTTTTATACACGTTTCTTCCGAACGAAATTGCCCTTACTACCGTGGCAAAACTATCGTCAAGCAAAACAACGTCGGCAGTTTCTTTGGTTATTTCGCTACCCGTAACGCCCATTGCAATGCCAACGTCCGCATGTTTTACCGCAGGTGCGTCGTTTACCCCGTCGCCCGTAACCGCAACTATTTCGCCAAGTTCTTTTAACGCCTTCACTATCCTTAATTTTACGGCGGGCGTACTTCTTGCAACTACCGTTATTTTTTCTAGGGCAATTTTAAGTTTTTCATCGGTCATTTTTTCTATTTCACTTGCATTTATAACTTGCGATTGCTCGGTTGCTATCTTTAATTCCTTTGCAATGGCAAACGCCGTATCAAAGTTATCGCCCGTTAAAATCTTTATCTTTATGCCTGCGCGCTTACAGTCGCTAACCGCCTTGTAAACTTCTTTGCGGATAGGGTCGGCAAGCGCAACGAATCCGTCGTAAACGCATTCGTTATTCTCACCCCGTTTATCAATATGCGCAAAGCACAAAACTCGCCTTGCCTTTCTTTGCTCGGCAGTTATATCGTTTTGTATTACTTTTTGTTGCTCGGCACTTAACGAACACATTTTTAGCACTACTTCGGGTGCGCCTTTTATATAAGTTCTAGTTGAATTTTTGCTTATTACCGTGGTGGACGTAAACTTTTTATCACTTGAAAACGGCACTCTTTCTAAAACGGTTACGCTTTTTCTTAATTGCGAATAAGGCTGTTTGGTGCTATTTTCGTAACACGATAAAAGCGCACACTCGGTTGCACTACCTTTACTGACCGTTTTTTTGCCTTTTTTTATCAATTCGGCGGTTGAATTGCAAACGAAGTTTTCAAGTAAAACGCTTTCTTTTACTCTGTTTTCTGCAACGCAAAACTTGTTTTTACAAACGCTGACAACGCTCATTTTGTTTTGAGTTATAGTGCCCGTTTTATCCGAACATATTACGCTTACGCCACCTGCCGTTTCGGTTGCGGATATTTTTTTAATAAGCGCGTTTTCTTTTGCTAGTTTTATCATATTGAGCGCAAGAGATACGGCAACTATGGTCGGCAAACCTTCGGGCACGGCGGCTATAATTAGCACGATTGAAGAAACGAAAAGTTCTTGTATGCTTGAGAAATCTAGCCCGCCGTTAAGCGCAAGCCTTATGCACGAAACGAAAAACACCACGCCTGCGGTTATTGCACCGATTGTAGTTATAATCTTGCCTAATTTTGAAAGTTTTGCTTGCAAAGGCGTATTTTGCGCGTTTTCGGTTAAAGAAGTTGCAATAACGCCCATTTCAGTTTTATCACCTATACCGTAAACCAACGCCTTTCCACTACCAGCCGTTACGAAAGTGCCCGAATAAACGCAATTTTTCCGTTCGGCTAGTGGTGTTGACAAAGACAAAATACAATCGGCGTCTTTTTCCGCGTGGTGGCTTTCGCCCGTCAACGCCGATTCGTCGGTAAATAGTGAGTTGCTTTCTATAAGCCTGCAATCGGCAACTATTTTATCCCCTGCTTCTAAAAGTAAAATATCGCCCACGACCACTTGGTTTTGCGGAATAAACAAAATATTTGAACCGCGCAAAACTTTTACGGGGTTGCCGTCGTAAATTTTATTAAGCGCTTCGAACGCCCGTTCTGAACTGCCTTCCATTATTACGGTAATTGCAACCGATAAAAACACGGCGAAAAGTATGCCTACGCTCTCGGCAAAATCCACTTCGCCCGTTTTGAAAAATTTTCCAAGCCCCGTGCCAAACGCCAAAACAAAACCGAACAGCAAAATTAAAAGCATAGGTTCTTTAAAAGCGTCGATTAGCCTAGAAAAAAAGGTGCGTTTTTTCTTTTTCGTTAGCGAATTAGCCCCGTATTTATTGCTAGATAAAATAACTTGTTTATAACTTAACCCTACGTTTATATCTACGCTAAATTGCTTTAACGCATCCGACGCGCTTTTACAATGAAATTGCATAATTACCCCCTACGCAGTATCACTTTAAAACTATGCAACCTTTTAAAAATATATGTTGATAAAATATGGACAAACTTATATTTTTGTGCTAAACTTATATTAACCATCTAGGGGGATAACGCTATGGAAGAATTTTTCAAGGTTAACATTAAAGGCGTAGACGCAAATTTACCCGTTTTGCAACTGCCAAGCGGAATTAAAATTGCTTTTTTTAATTTACACGGTAACCCTTCGCTTACCGAACATTGTGGCAAAGAACTTGCTAAATTAGTTGGCGATTGCGACGTTATTTTGACTGCCGAATCAAAGGGCTTACAATTAGCGCACGTGGTTGCGAGAGAATTGAAACACGACTTTTACGCAGTTGCAAGAAAGTCTAAAAAACTCTATATGCAAGACGGCATTTGCGTAAGTTACGGCTCGTCTATAACTACGGGTAAGGCGCAAGAATTTCACCTTTCTAAACACGACGCCGATTTATTAAAAGGTAAAAAAGTTGCTATCGTTGACGACGTTGTTTCTACCGGCGAAAGCGTTGCGGGATTAGTTCACCTAGTTGAAGTTGCCGGCGGTAAGGTTGAAAAGAAACTTTTCGTTTTAGCGGAAGGTGACGCTAAAGACCGTGCTGACGTTGAGTTTCTTGCCCACATTCCTTTACTATAAAATATTAAACGCCGTACTTTAGTTCGGCGTTTTTTATAACGATTAAAATATAAAAAGAATAAAGCGCCGAAAAATCGACGCCCTATTCTCAGGAAAAAGTTTATTGAGAGTGTGGTTTGATTTATAGGGTTACCCCTTTACACCACTATGATACCAAACGAAACTTAAAAAAATATTGAATAATAATTTTTATTAAAAAATATTTTTAAAGTTACCTTCAATCTATTTAAGTTATAATGCTATTATGAAAATTTTATTAGTTGACGACGAAAGGCAATTAACCGACGCGCTTTCTGTCATATTAAAAAAGAATAATTACTCAGTTGACTGTGCTTATAACGGCGTTGACGGGCTTGACTATGCACTTTCAGGTATTTACGACCTTATTATATTAGACATAATGATGCCTGAAATCGACGGTATTTCACTACTTAAAACGCTTCGTGCAAAAAAGATTGATACCCCCGTTTTAATGTTGAGTGCTAAAAGTGAACTTTCAGACAAGATTCAAGGGCTAAACCTTGGTGCGGACGACTATATGACTAAACCTTTTAACACCGACGAACTGCTTGCTAGGATTCGTGCCCTACTTAGAAGAAAAGAAAAGTTCGTGAGCGATATTTTAAGTTTTGGGGATATTTTGCTCGATAGAGATACCGTTGAACTAGTTAAAGAACAAAAAAGAATTGCGCTCGGAAAAAAGGAATTTCAAATACTTGAAATGCTTATTTTAAATGCAGGTAAAAGCATTGAAAAGGAAAAGTTTATTGAAAAAATTTGGGGTTACGATACCGACGCCGAATATAACACCATTGAAGTTTATATTTCTTTTTTAAGAAAAAAATTGAACGCCGTCGGCGCTAAAACCGAAATTAAATCTATCCGTGGCGTAGGATATACGATAGGTATTTCAAAATGATAAGAAAAGCGCAAATTAAATTTATTTGTATAATTATGTGCATTCTGCTTGCCGTGTTTGGGCTTCTTTACGGCGTTATGTTTAATATCGGATTGCACTTCAACGAAAGAAATATTGAACAAACGCTTAAAGATACTGCTAGCAGTTATCTAAATTCCCCTAATGGTCACGTGCATTCAAAAGCAATTATTGCCGTCGTAACCGAAAATCCGACGCATAAAAAAGAAGTTACGAACGTTTCTTTTGACGCCGAAACTTTTACTAGTGAACAAGCAAATTATATAATCAACGTTGCAATTAACAAAGCGTATTACTCAGGCAAAATTTCAAACGTTTACTACACCACTTTTAACCTTGACGAACAAACGCAACTTTTCGTTGCAACTGACGCAACAGACGCCGTTAACGCCTTTAAGACAAAAGACGTTGAAACTAGAATTTCCCTTTTAATCACTTACGGAGTGTTGCTTATTATCGTTGTCTCTTTATCAAAGAGCATTTTTAAGCCACTCCGCGACGCGTTTAATAAGCAAAAACAATTTATTTCAAACGCTAGCCACGAACTTAAAACTCCCCTATCAATCATTTCGGCAAACGCCGACGTGTTAAAAGCCGAAAACGATAGCAAGTGGGTTGACAACATAAAATCACAAACCGAACGCATGAACGACTTAGTTCAAGATATGCTTTCGCTTGCCAAAATCGACGAAGAAAAAATTAAACTTATGCGTGAAAAGTTTTGCGTTTCAGACGAAGTTAACGAAGTTGCTTTATCTTTCGACGCCGTGGCTTTTGAAAAAAATAAAAACTTGCAACTTTTCGTTCAGCCGAATATTCAATATTTGGGCGATAAACAAAGCGTTAAAAAAATTCTTTCTATTTTGCTTGATAACGCCGTTAAGCACGCTGATGAAAACGGACAAATTATCGTTGAATTAAAAAAACAAAACTCCAAGATAGTCCTTTCGGTTTTTAATACAGGTAGCAATATCCCCGACGAAAACGCTAATAAGATTTTTGAAAGGTTTTATCGTGGCGACCAGTCCCGTTCTAGGCAGTCGGGCGGTAGCGGACTTGGGCTTTCAATCGCTAAAAGCATTGCAGACGCCAACAAATGGAAAATTTCCGCAACGAGTGTGCCTAATCAATCAATGATGATTACTTTAATAATATAATTAATTCAAAAAAAATAGCCCACCATATTTCGCGCAATGCGAAATATGGTGGGCTTTTCTTATTCTTCTTTTTCTTGCCTTTTTGCGCAGTTTATTGAACAACACGAACAGTTGCATCCGCAAGACGATTTACCTTTCTTTTTATTAATAATGCTAACGACGAAGACCGCAACGACAAATAGCCCTGCCCCTACGCCTATCAATATATCTACAAACATATTAACCTTTATTCGGTCCTTTTTTATTATATAACTTTAATAGAATTACACCGAGAATAGCAACTATAACTATTGCAACACTAGTTATTATTGACCAAATTGCACCCGTTGCAAACATAGTGCAAATTGAATAAGTGGTCGCGCTTGCTATAAATGAAGTTACTATCCAAAATAGAATAGTCCATTTAAGTTTGCCTGCGCCAAGTTCGCCTTTTGCCGCCGCCACCGACGCAAAACACGGAATCGTGGTCATATTAAACACTATGAACGAAATTAACCCCGGCCATTGAATTTTCGTTGCGGCTATCATTGCGATTACTTCGTAACCTTCTTCGCCAAATTCACCGCTTGCAATAAGTTCTTGCAAGGTTGAAAGCACTTCGGGCGACAACACGCCGATATTTGCAAGTTGCCCAGCCGTTTCGGGATTAGTAAAAATTGACATTACCATTGCCGATAAAGTTAAAAACCCTGCTATTACGTTTTCTTTTGCTATTAACCCAAGAATTGCAGCAACTGCAAATACCCAACCTAGCGCACCTATTTGACTGCCGAAACCTAACGGCGTGAATATCGGCTGAATAAACTTGCCGATTGACGCAAGTATTGAGTTTTGAATATCACACATTTTCCAGTCCCAACCAAAGTTTGACAAAAACCAAATTAATATGGTTGACGCTAATATTATTGTGAATACCTTGTGAATATAATGCTTAACCTTATCCCAAAGGTGAATCATTAAACTCTTAAAACTCGGTGCGTGATACGCGGGGAGTTCCATAATAAACGGCGCAATTTCACCGCGTTGAGTAGTTCCGCGCATTATTATTATCGTAATAACGGCAACCGCCATACCAATAACGTACATTGCGTAAGTGATTAAATCAGCATTGCCTATTCCAAACGCCATTACTATTGCGCCTGCAACCGCTGATAAAATAGGCACTTTTGCACCGCAAGTAAAAAACGGAATTACCCTAATGGTAAGCGTTCTTTCTTTTTCGTCTACGAGCGTTCTCGTATTAGTTATTGCTGGAATTGAACAGCCAAAACCCATAATCATAGGTATAAACGCTCTGCCCGATACGCCGAATTTTCTTAAAATTTTATCTAATATGAACGCTACGCGCGCCATATAACCGCTATCTTCAAGGATACTTAAAAGTAATAGCAAGAACACTATTTGCGGAACGAACGATAAAACGCCACTTAACCCTGCAAGTACGCCGTCGCCTATAAAACCAAGAACCCACTCGCTTGTGGTTAGCGCTTCTATACCAAGCATTATCCATTCGGATAACTTTGCCGTAATTATACCCATTAAATTGAATAAAAACACGCCCGGCGACGCAATTCCTTCACCCGAACCGATAAGCCCTTCAAACCCCGTGCCGACAAACGATATCCACTCGTCGTTTATAAGCCCGCCGAGATATAAAAAGTTTTCGCTAAAAGTTAGGTGAAAAATTGCAAATAGTATTGCTAAAAATACGGGTATACCCGCCCACTTGTTAGTTAAAATTCTATCCGCTTTATCCGATTTGGTAAGTTTTTCACCTTTGTTCTTTTTTACTAAAAGCGGTGAATAATTATTCGTTATGTATTTATATCTTGCGTCTGCAATTAACGCTTCAAAGTCCGTGCCAAAAAGGTCGTTGTGAAAAGTTGCCTTGAACTCGTCAACCATATTTACCGTGTTTTTATGCATCGCTACTTCTAGTTCGTCGTTTTCAACGAGTTTTATAGCGTGGAAAAGCGGATTTTCTATTCCGATACCCGAAAGCGCAATCCTTACGTCCCCTATTAAATGCGATATTTCACAAGTAGATAAAACGCTTACGCCTTTTCTTGGTTGTTCGCTAACTTGCGTTGCTCTAGCCATAAGTTCGGCTAACCCTTCGTTTTTCAGCGCGGATATTTTTACTACCGGTACGCCAAGCCTTTTTTCAAGTTGCTTTTCGTCAATAACGTCACCTTGCTTTTCAAGCATATCCATCATATTGAGCGCGATAACGACGGGAACGTCAATTTCCATAATTTGCGTTGTTAAATACAAATTTCTTTCTAAATTCGTTACGTCTACGATATTTATAATGCAATCGGGCTTTTCGTCAAGAATATAATTTCTTGAAACCACTTCTTCCGCCGTATACGGCGAAAGTGAATATATCCCCGGCAAATCTATTATCGAAATAGGCTCTTTTGTTTTTTTATAAAGCCCTTCCTTTTTATCAACGGTAACGCCCGGCCAGTTGCCCACGTGCGCAGTTGAACCCGTAAGCACGTTAAAAAGCGTAGTCTTTCCGCAATTAGGGTTGCCGGCAAGCGCAAATCTTTTTACCATTTTTGAACCTCCATTAAAACCAAATCTGCTTCCTGTTTTCTCAAAGTTAGTTCATAACCGCGAATGGTTATCTCTAACGGGTCGCCAAGCGGTGCTTTTTTGCGCAAGAACACTTCCGCACTAGGCGTTACGCCCATATCGAAAAGCCTTCTTCTTATCCTGCCTTCGCCTTCAACTTTTACTATAACACCCTTTTCACCGATAGAAAAATCGCTAAGTTTTTTTTGCATGTGCTATTTCTCCCGCAAATATGAAATTAATTTCAGTTTTTTTCGGTTATTATATTATCATTTTTACGCTTGCTTGTCAAACGAAATGTGAAACTTTTTTCAGATTTTTTAAAAATTTTTACTTGACTTTTTTTCTTGCTTATTATACAATAATATATATATGAAAAATTTAGTACGCACGCCCCAACAAATAAGGGCGATTGAAAAGAAAAATAAAATTATTGAAGCGGGCTACGCGCTTTTTTCCGAAGTTGGCTATTACGGCACTAATACTGCTGAAATTGCTAAAAGAGCGGGCGTTTCAACGGGGATTGTTTACGGGTATTTTCAAGATAAGCGCGATATCTTAATTTGTGTATTAGAAATTTATATAAATAAAGCGTTCGACCCGTTTTTTAAACTTTTCGATAAACTTCCGCCCCCTATTGATTTTGACACGCTTATTCCAAAACTTATTAATCAAGCGATTAAAACGCACAAAAACAACCGCAAAATTCACGAAGCGTTGCATTCTCTTGCAAGTTCTGACGAAGCCGTGGGCGCACAATTCCTTACTCTTGAAAACGATATGACGCTTAAAATTGCCGAAAAACTTAATAACCTTGGCGTTGATATTGAAAATTCGTTAGAGAAAATCCACTTCGCTATGAACATTATTCAAACCTTTTCACACGAATACGTTTTCGATAAACACGATTATATTGATTACGACGTTATGAAAGATATGGTTATTGAAACCATAAAAAAATTATTCAAATAGAAAAAACCGCTTATAGTAAAGCGGTTTTTTATTTTATCGCTAATATTTATTTTCAGTTCATTTTCTCGTTATATAATATCGTTACTTAAAAATGGAGATTGCTTATGATAAAAATATTCGTAGATTCCGGTAGTAGCATCAAGGCGGACGAACTTGAAAAATATAACGTTGAAATACTGCCGTTAAAAATTTTACTTGACGATAAAGAATATTTAGATTCCGTTGATTTATCAATGGAAACTTTTTATTCGGCGATAATCGACCAAAATATTTTCCCAAAAACTTCTTTACCGTCGTTAGACGACGCTGAAAAAAGAGTTAACGACTACGTTAATAAAGGTTACGACGTAATTATTTTAACCATTTCTTCGGGTATTTCAGGAACGAACAACGCGTTAAAATGCTTATTTGACGGTAACGACAAAGTGCGCGTTATAGATTCAAAAACCGCCGTTGGCGGAATGAAAATTTTGGTCAAAGAAGCAAACAAATATCTTGACCGCTCGCTAGATTTCGTAGAAGAAAAATTGAACGCGCTTATACCCAAAATTAAAGCGCTTGCCGTGCCCGAAACTCTTGACTATTTACACAAGGGCGGTAGGTTAAGTAAGGCTGGTTGGGCGGTTGGAACTATACTCAAAATTAAACCCCTAATTCAGTTGAAAGATACGGTTAGCGTTGCAGGAAAGGCTCTGGGGATTAAAAGCGCAATGAAAACTTTAGTAGAAAAACTTGATAATTGCGATACAAATTACCCTATCGTTCCGTCGTATACTTTTAGCACCGAAAACCTTGAAAAATTAATTGAAAAAACTTCTACTGAATGTCAAGAAGTGATGATTGAATACGATAATATTACCCCTGCTATTGCAGCACACTGGGGACCAAACGCTTTCGGTTTCGTGTTCGTTGAAAAGAATTAATATCATATTAAAAATGCGTGGTAAAATTACCACGCATTTTATTTTTTTACTCTATAAACGTTTTTTTAATTTTCGGATTGTATTCTTAAAATATCACCTTCGTTTAGTTCAACCGAAGTATAGAGTTTAAGTTTTTGTTGAACGAGTTTTGCGTCGGTAACGGCGTTGCCGTTTTCGTCTTCTACCCTTAAAACTTCAATTTGCATATTGAACGATTGACTTGGCGAAAGAACTTCTAAAATATCGCCAACCTTAAAGCGGTTGCGCATCTCGATAACCGCGTAATCACGCCCGTTATTTCCTTCTAAAACGTTTGCGATAAACTTGTGCGTTCCTTTACTTTGGCTATCTTCATAGTTGACGGTTTTATCGTTATCTCCGTTAAAATACGCCGTTGTAAATTCTCTATGAGCAGTCTTTTTCAGTTCGTTTTGGAATAACGAAAACTCTTTATATTTTGCGCCGTAAGCATAATACGCGTCAATCGCTCTGCGGTATGCGTTAACCACCGTCGCCAAATAATATTCGCTTTTCATTCGCCCTTCAATCTTGAAAGAGCAAACACCTGCATCGTCTAAATCGTCAATGTAATCCAAAAGATTTAGGTCCTTACTATTCATTATGTAAGTGCCGTGCTCGTCTTCTTGCATTTCCATAAAAGCACCGTCAGAACCTTTTTCACGAATTTCATAATTCCAACGACATGCTTGAACACACGCACCGCGATTGCTTGACCTACCCGTTCTATAATCAGACAAAAGACATCTTCCGCTGTACGAAATACACATTGCGCCGTGAATAAAAGTTTCAATTTCCATATCGGGCACTTTTTTGCTTATTTCTTTAATTTCTTTTGCAGAAAGTTCTCTTGCTAAAATCACCCTTTTTACGCCAAAATTCTTCCAAAACTCAACCGTTTTATAGTTAAGAGTGTTTGCTTGCGTTGAAAGATTAATCGGCAAGTTTGGCGCAACGGTACGCGCGGTGTAAATTAAACCGGTATCAGAAATAATTGCACCGTCAACCTTTGCGCTTTCTAAAAACTTAAAGTATTCTTCCGCTGCCGAAATATCGCTGTTTCTACCGAAAATATTTACGGTAACGTAAACTTTTTTACCAAGAGAATGCGCGAATTCAACCGCTTGTAAAATTTCTTCATTGGTAAAATTCCCCGCAAGTGCACGTAGGCTGAAAGATTTTCCGCCTATATACACCGCATCCGCGCCAAAATACAGCGCCGTTTTCAATTTGTTCATATCGCCTGCCGGCGAAAGTAATTCAATTTTTCTCATAACTTTATCTTAACTTTTTGGTTATACTTACACCGTCTTCAATATTAAAAAGTTGCGTTTGTAGGTTTTCATCATTCGTTATAGCACTTAAAAATTTTTCCATACTATATCTTGTCGTATTATATTTTTGCGGGGTTTTTTCCTTTGAATTAACGAATCCCCTAAACAACACGTTATCGGCAAAAAGTGTTCCATTTTTAGACAAAACGCTAAGTAAATGCGGTAAATACTCAAAATAATGACCTTTCGGCCCGTCTAGGAAAATAAAATCGTATTCACCCGTAAGTACGGGAATTATTTCGGACGCATCACCTTGAAAAATTTTAGCCCTATCATCTACACCAAAAGTTTTGTAATTTTCTTTAGCAAGGGCAATTTTTTCTTCGTCAATTTCTATTCCCGTAAGACTTGCATTTTGTTCAGTTAACAACATTGCTATCCCCGAAAGCCCTAAATTAACGCCGATTTCAAGTATTTTTTTAGGTTTTTCTTGTTTTATTGTTTCTAATAATAACAAAAAAGATTTATCCCTAAGTATAGGTTCGCCATCTATTTTTGCTTTTTCTCTTAAAGTAATTATTCTTTGCAAATCAAACCACCATTACAACCGGCAAAATCATAGGATTTTTCTTGGTCGCTTTGAATATATAATTTTTTATACTGCGACGAATTATACCAGATAATTCAGTTTCATCACGCACGGTTCTTAAATCAACGTGATTAAGCACGTTTGCCACAGCAACCTTTGCTTCGTCTATCATTGCGTCTGTTAGAACAAGACCTTTACCAACTATTTCAAGCGAAACTAATCTTGCAGACAACTCGTCCACCCCTACAACAACTACTAAAAGTCCGTCTTCGGAAAGGTGTATTCTATCACGCAAAACAAAACTGTCTGCACCGTCAATACCAACACCGTCAACAAATCGTGAACCTGCGGGGAATTTTTCGCCCATCGTCATTGTTTTTGAAGTCAATTCAATCGTATCGCCTATTTCTGCAATCAAAACGTTTGTGGGCTTTAATCCTATACTTTGCGCAAGCGTTGCGTGTTTTTTCAAATGGCGATATTCTCCGTGCACGGGAATAAAGAATTTAGGTTTAATTATTGAGTGTAAAAGTCTTAATTCATCTCTACAAGCATGTCCTGAAACGTGAATAGGTTCAAGTGATTCGTAAATAACTTCTGCGCCTAATCTGTAAAGATTATTAATAACGCCGTAAATCATCTTTTCGTTGCCGGGAATAACTGACGCGCTAATTACAACTACGTCGTTATTGCCGATTGCAACCTTATTAAATTCACCGCTTGCCATTCTTGTAAGCGCACTCATAGGTTCGCCTTGAGTGCCTGTTGAAACGATTAAAATCTCTTCATTTTTATAGTTTTTTATTCGTTCCACGTCGACGATAAGATTTTCAGGAATCATCAACTCGCCTATTTTTGACGCCGCCTCAGCAATATTTATCATACTTCTGCCCGAAAACGCAACCTTTCTTTTGTATTTTACGGCAAGGTCTAAAATTTGTTGCAATCTATGCACGTTCGACGCAAAAGTCGCAACAATAATACGCTTTTTAATATTGTTAGAAAAAACGTGGTCAAGCGTGTCTTTTACAACTGATTCACTCATTGTTGAACCTTCAATTTCAATGTTGGTTGAATCTGCCATCATTAAAAGAACGCCTTTTTTACCTATTTCAGATAATCTTGGCAAATCAATCGTTTCACCGTTTACGGGTGTGTAGTCAATCTTAAAATCGCCCGAGTGAAAAACGACGCCTACGGGTGTGGTTATTGCAAGCCCAACAGCGCCTGCAATCGAGTGGTTAACGTTGATAAATTCCACGTTAAAACAACCGAGTTTTATTTCGCTACCCGCCTTTACGCAATTTAGTACAGCGTCGGAAACTTTTGCCTCTTTTAACTTGTTCTCAATTAAAGTTAAGGTCAACTTCGTACCATAAATCGGCGCAGACAAATCCTTCATAACGTAAGGAAGTGAACCGATATGGTCTTCGTGTCCGTGTGTTATAACTATCCCCCTGATACGGGCTTTATTTTGTTCAAGATAACTTACGTCGGGAATTACTAAATCAACACCCGGCATGTTTTCACCAGGAAAAGTCAAACCAGCGTCGATTACGATAATATCTTTACCGTATTCAAGCGCGGTCATATTCTTTCCTATTTCACCAACACCGCCTAAAAATCTTACTTTAAGTTTTTTTTCACTTTTTGTTTTTATCGGTTTTTCTTTAGCTACACTTAAAAGTTTTGCAGGTTGTTTTTTTACACTAACCTTTTGTTGTAATTTTTTAGCGTTTTCTGTTTTTGATAAATTTATCTTATTTTGCTTATTTTTTTTATTATTCTGTTTTACTTTTTCTTTAATTTTGTCATCAATCTTCAAAGAATTATCTCCTTAAACGCACGATAAAAATTCTAGTTCTACGATATTATACACTTTTTTTACCAAAATGTAAACAATATTTAAAAAGCCTTGTAAATAATTTGACGAATATGGGGTAAAATCGCTTGAA
>JAZRNE010000034.1:0-13200 GCA_045648045.1 Christensenellaceae bacterium | reverse complement strand
CGCGATGCATTTTGGGTGAGATAAACCTTTTTGGTTATCGAAGTCAAAATGCAAAGCAGTTAACGCAGTATTGCGTAGCATATAAGTCGTTGCAAAAACGGGTTAGAAACAAGTTGCAGTAGGCTCGACAAGCCGTGGGATGAAATAGAACGTCTGTTCATTGAAGTCCACGGCGCAGTCAGTTAACGACCTGCAACGTAGTTTATAAACCGCTGTAAAAACGGGTTAGATGCAAGCAAGACAAGGCTCGCGATGCATTTTGGGTGAGATAAACCTTTTTGGTTATCGAAGTCAAAATGCAAAGCAGTAACGCAGTATTGCGTAGCATATAAACCGTTTTACTTGCCAACGCAAAACTTCGAGAATATATTATTTATTATATCTTCGGTTGCAGTACGCCCTGAAATTTCACCAAGCGCATCCCAACCGTCTTTAATATCTATGGCTAGAATATCTAACGGCACGCTACCAAGGTTTGCTAACGCACAAACGAACTTTTCTTGCGCCCTTAAAAGTGCTTGGTTATGGCGTTCTTCACACAAAAAGTCGCCGTTTAAATCTACGTTGCCGATAGCGGTTTTTTCAAAAAGTTTTTGCTTTAATAGGTCAAGATTATCTTTCTTTAAAGCGGATATATAAACGTCAGCTCCGTCGTAAACAACTGCCGACTTATCGGTTTTATTTACCGCAATCAAAAGATTTTTATCTTTCACGAGAGAGTGTATTCTTTTATCTTCTTCGGTAATATCGCTAGCGTCGAGCACGAACAAAATAACGTCGCTTTCGTCAAGCACTCTTTTAGAGAGCATAACGCCAAGTTCTTCAATCTTATCGTCGCTTTCCCTAATGCCTGCGGTATCGGAAAAATTAAAACGCACGCCGTTTATATCCAACGCGCCTTCAACTATATCACGAGTCGTGCCTGCAACGTCTGAAACGATTGCTTTATCGTAATTAAGTAACGCGTTAAGCAAAGAACTTTTGCCCGTGTTTGGCTTTCCAACAATACCGACTTTTACGCCGTTTTTTAGCGTTCTGCCTGCGCGATATGTAGATAAAAGTGTAGAAACTTCTTTTAGCACTTGGTCAAGCGTTTCTTTTACCGCTTGAGTTGAAGTTGCTTCTAAATCTTCTTCGGGGAAATCCATATCGCAATCAATTTGCGCAAGCACGTCTGTAATTTTATCTTGCAACGCGTTGATTTGGTTGGTTAACTTTTCTCTATAAAGGTAATAGCCTGCTCGCGCACCACTTTCCGACTCGCTATTAATCATATCGATAAGCCCTTCGGCAGACGCCAAGGAAAGTTTACCGTTAATGAATGCTCGCTTGGTAAATTCGCCGTTGGTCGCCATGCGCGCGCCAAGCGACAACACTTTTTTGAGTATTCCACCCGTTATTGCAAGTCCACCGTGGCAATGAAATTCAACCACGTCTTCCCCCGTGAAACTTTTAGGCCCTTTAAAGTATACGCACATACCGAAGTCGTTAAAACCGTCTGCGTGAATTTCACCAACGTACATTTTGTAGGGCTCAAATTCAAATACCCCCGTTTTAGATACGGGGGTGAACATTTTTTGTGCTATTGAAAGCGGGCTATCACCGCTTATTCTAATAACGCCAACGCCACTTGCCGAAAGGGCTGTGGATATTGCCGCAATATTTTCTGATGCCATTATCTCACCTTAATCAAAATCCGAAAAGGGGTCTTCCGGCTTTTTATTGTTCTTATCTTCAAAGTCTTCAAACGGATTATCGGGTTGCTTTTGCGCTCCGCTACCTTGACTTTGGTTGTATGCGCCGTAAGGATTTTGCGGGCCATACGGATTACCGTAAGGGTTGCCATACGGCGCACCGTAGGCGTGATAACGTTGACGAAGATAATCCATATAATTAACCGGTTCTTTGTTTCTAATTGCAAAAACAAACGGTCCGTCTATGCCGAAAATTGAAAGGATTGCCGCAAGCATAAAACGTTGTGGCCAGTATTTTTTGAATAGATTAATAAATAGCGTTACTAACAAAATTGTTTCGACAAGGCCGAATAAATTCGTAAATAGACTAATTATAGTAAGAACGTTGTCTATCAATTTTAAGTTGGTGTAGGGGTTTTTAAACGCCCCAAGTTCGCCAAGCAAGTAAAAGTCTTGCCAAACGGGCACCATTTCTGTAGTAATATCACTTGCTTCTGAAACGATAAAAATATTTCTACCCGCCAAATAGTTGCCTACAAACGGGAAATATATCAAAAACTCATAGGTTGCAACAAGTAAAAAAGAAAGAACGCAAATACTTGTAATTAACCAAGCAAGTTTTCCGATTGACTTGCCGAAAATGCGATATTCGGCAACAAGCTTGCACAAAACGTAAACCCACGCAACTGGAATCCACGCAACGAATGCATGTTTTAATTTTTTTCTTTTAGCAAGTTTATAAAGTCCGATTGCCCTTAAAACGTGAAAAGTTATAGGCAATAACAAAGACAAAATTGCAAATAGGACTATATACCCTGCAGAAATTTCTGTGGCAAAGCCCCCACCAACGAAAGTTAGCATAAAAATTTCCTTTTTTATTTTATTATACTGTCAATTTATTAAAATAATATTGAATATTATATTTTTTTAAGGATTAGAAACGAGCAAGACGCTAAATCAACCTTAAAAATTGTCAAATACAAATTTGTCTAACGAATACTTTTAAGGATTAGTTGCAAGCAAGACAAGGCTCGCTCGCAAAAAAGGATGAATTAGAGCGCCGTTTTCTACAGATTTTAAGGATTAGAAACGAGCAAGACGCTAAATGCGAGTATTTTACGCAGGGCGCATACGTCCGTATGTAACCAAGTAAAAACGTAGGATTTTACGTATGGCGAAGTTTATAAGCCTTAAAATTAGTATGCGCGGGCAAAAATTACCTTATGTTTAGCAGGTTTTCCACAAATAGCACAAGTTTCGGGAATGCCTTCTTCGTCGCACATAACGCGTGCAGTAGCCGCCGCCCTTTCTTTAACTTTATCTTCGCATTCTCTACAACCGCACCAACCTGCTTTAACAAAGTTTTTCCCTTCAACGCCGTTAAATATACCTTCTAAACTATCGGCTTCAACGATTTTAGCATCGCGGCGTGCTTTTGCTTTAACGAGCATATCTTTTTGAACGACTTCGAGCAATTCGTTAACGCTATCGGCAAGATTATCCATAGAAAGCGCTTGTTTTTCAAGCGTGTCACGGCGCATAAGCATAACTTGGTTGTTTTCGATATCTCTTGGGCCAACTTCGATACGGATAGGAACGCCTTTCATTTCCCACTCGTTGAACTTCCAACCGGGGCTCATATCACGGGTATCGGTTTCCGCGCGAATACCTGCTTTAACGAGTGCGTTTTCGAGTTCTTTTGCCTTTTCGATAACACCGCCCTTATGAACGGCAATCGGAACGATAATAACTTGAACGGGCGCAACTTTAGGCGGTAATACCAAACCCCTTTGGTCGCCGTGCGCCATAATTACTGCACCTATCATACGGGTAGAAGTACCCCAAGAAGTGGTGTAGCCAAGTTTTTGCGTTCCGTCTTTATCAAGGAATTTAATATCAAACGCCTTTGAGAAGTTTTGACCAAGATAGTGCGAAGTGCCTGATTGCAAACTCTTACCGTCGAGCATCATTGCTTCTAGACCGAAAGTAGCAACAGCGCCCGCAAACTTTTCTTTATCGGTTTTTCTACCGCAGAATACGGGTAGAGCAAGCGTTTGTTCCATAAAATCTCTGTAAACGTTGAGCATCTTTATGGTTTCATCCATTGCTTCTTCTTCGGTAGCGTGAACGGTGTGCCCTTCTTGCCACAAGAATTCGCTAGTACGAAGGAACGGACGGGTAGTTTTTTCCCAACGCATAACGTTACACCATTGATTCATAATAACTGGTAAATCTCTATAAGATTGAATCCACTTGCTATACATAGTGCCGATAACCGTTTCGCTAGTCGGACGGATTGCAAGCGGTTCTTCAAGTTTAGCACCGCCCGCGTGCGTAACGACCGCAACTTCGGGGGCAAACCCTTCAACGTGCTCTGCTTCTTTGGTAAAGAAACTCATAGGAATAAGCAAGGGGAAATAAGCGTTTTTACTGCCCGTTTCCTTAAAGCGCCTATCCATATCCTTTTGAATATTTTCCCAAATAGCGTAACCGTAGGGGCGGATAACCATAGTGCCCTTAACGGGGCCGTAATCCACGAGTTCGGTTTTTAAAACCACGTCTGTATACCACTGTGTAAAATTTTCGTTGATGTCCGCAATTTCTTTTACGAATTGTTTTTCTGCCATAAAGCCTCTCCGTGTATAGTTTTCCATTTTAATATACGTTAATTATATCAGTAAAGGCAAAATATATCAAGTTTTTTTATAAATATTTACGGAAAAAGGCTTGAAAATCCGACTATTTTCCTATATAATATATATTGTATTACGTTGACGGCTTTTATTCGTAAAGGAAATTTTTAACCTTTACGATGCCGAACTATTTTCTTCAAGGAGGATTAACAATGGAAGACGTAAAGCAACTTACAGTTAACGCCATAAGGGTTCTTTCTGCTGAAGCAATCCAAAAGGCTAATTCCGGTCACCCCGGTCTACCCCTCGGCGCAGCACCTATCGGTTACGCAGCGTTCACTAATATGACTTTCAACCCGAAAGACACCGCTTTTGATAATAGAGACAGGTTCGTTCTTTCTGCAGGTCACGGCTCAATGCTTGACTACGCACTCTACTATCTATTCGGTTTCGGTCTTAAAAAAGAAGAACTTATGAGTTTCCGTCAACTCGGTTCACGCACGGCAGGTCACCCTGAATACCGTGTTTGCCCCGGCGTTGAAACTAGCACGGGCCCGCTCGGACAAGGTATCGCTAACGCAGTAGGTATGGCTATTGCTGAAGATTATCTTGCTAATAAGTTCAACCGCGAAGGTTTCCCTATCGTTGACCACTACACTATCGCTCTTTGTGGCGACGGCTGTATGCAAGAAGGTATCGAAAACGAAGCGGCATCTCTCGCAGGTTCTCTTAAACTCGGCAAACTTATCGTTTTATACGACGATAACGATATTACCATCGAAGGCAACACCGATATAACATTCACCGAAGACGTTGGCAAACGCCACGAAGCAATGGGTTGGCAAGTTATTAAGGTTAAAGACGCTAACGACCTTAACGCACTTAACCGCGCAATCAAAAAGGCAAAAGCAGAAAAAGAAAAACCTTCACTCATTATCATTACTTCTCAAATCGGTTACGGTTCACACCTAGTTGGCAAGGCTGCTTGCCACGGCGCTCCGCTCGGCGAAGAAGGCGTTGCAACCTTAAAGAAAAACCTTAACTGGAACTGCGAACCGTTTGAAGTTCCCGAAGAAGTATTTAAACATTGCAAAAAATTCGCCAACAAAGGCAAAAAGGCTCAAAGAACTTGGAAAGCACTCTTCAAGGCTTACGAAGAAAAATATCCTGAACTTGCAAAAGAATATATCTCTTGGAAGAAAAAGGAAATGCCAGACCTTGCTAACATTGAAGACCTTTGGAAGTTTGAAAAGGACGACGCCTCAAGGGGTTACGGTGCAACCGTTCTCAATAAACTTGCTCAATATATCCCCAACCTTATCGGCGGTAGCGCTGACTTAGCACCCGCTAATAAGTCTAACATGAAGTCAAGGGGCGAATATCTCCCCACCGATAAGAGCGGTTCAAATATGCACTTCGGTATTCGTGAACACGCTATGGCTGCTATCGTTAACGGTATGTATTTGCACGGCGGTCTTATCCCCTATTGCGCAACCTTTGCAGTATTCTCTGACTATATGAAGAACGCAATGCGTATGTCTGCAATTATGGAACTCCCCGTCGTTTATATCTTAACGCACGACTCTATCGGCGTTGGCGAAGACGGTCCTACGCATCAACCTATCGAACACCTTGCTGGCTTAAGGGCAATGCCCCACATGAAAGTTTATCGTCCTGCAGACGGCAGAGAAACTACCGCTGCTTGGATTAGCGCATTAAAGGGCAAAGACCCGTCTTGTTTGGTTCTCTCTCGTCAAACTATTCCTATGCTTGACGGTACGGGTAAAGATGCATTCAAGGGTGGTTATATCCTTTGCGATAGCACAAAGAAAACTCCTGACGTTATTCTTATTGCTACCGGTAGCGAAGTTAACCTTGCAGTTTCGGCAAAAGCAGAACTTGCTAAACAAGGCGTTGATGCAAGAGTTGTTTCTATGCCCTGCGTAGAAGACTTTGAAGCACAAAGCGAAAAATATAAAGAAAGCGTACTTCCCAAGAGCGTACGTGCAAGAGTTGCTATCGAAGCAGGCTCACCCATGTGCTGGTATAAATACGTTGGTATGGACGGTAAGATTATCGGTATGGAATGTTTCGGCGAATCTGCACCCGCAGGCAAGTTGTTTGCAAAATACGGCTTTACCGTTGAAAACGTTGTTAACACCGCGCTTTCAATCGTTAAATAATTTGATTTAACGAAAAAATCCAAATAGAAAAGGACTAACGATTGTTAGTCCTTTTTTTGTTTAATTGTTTATCAGTATTTAATTTGTTTTATTTTGGATTTTATCTATCTTTTTTGCACCGTCTTTACTCTCGGCTAGCCCCGATAAAATTATTGCAACGAGCGAAATTAAACCACCGAACAAGAGTTCCATTGAAAAGGTATCCATTCCGCACAAAAGTGAAACGACGCCAGTTACAACGGCGGAAAACGGCATTATTACCGACACGGCGGTTGCGCTAACGAACATCATAGCCATAGTTCTTAAAAACCAACACATTACGTTAGAAACTATTGCCGTTCCGATAAGCAACAACACGTGCCAAACGTTAAAACTGAACCTAATCGCTTCGATAGGTGCACCGTTAACTTTTATTACAGACAAAAGAATTGCCGAAACGAACGATACGATTACCCCAACCCACATTTGCAACATAAGGTATAATAAAACGTTAAGTTTCTTTACGTGAATACCCGTAACCGCTATGTTTACACCGTAAAGCACGCCGGCAAGCGCACATAAAATTTCACCTATACCGAAAGACGCCGTTTGCCCACTTGCCATACCCGTCAACACGAAAGAGCCAAGTAAACACGCTAGACTAGAAACGACCGTCAAAAAGGACGGTTTTTTCCTAGTTGCAACGAACAAAATTACGGGCACGACAACGCAAGAAAGATTTTCTAAAAAAGCATACTTGGTGGGCGTAGTATACAAAAGCCCGATTTTTTGCACGAAAGTTGCAACCGATAAAAATATCCCTGTAGGTATTGCTATTTTGAAATATTCCTTGTTTAGGAATTTAAGTTGCCTTGCACAAATTAGCGTTATGCAACTCGCCGCAACTAAATACATAATCGCCGAGCGGAACGTTGGCGAAAAACTTTCGTTAAACACGGCGTTGAGCGGTGGCATTACCCCCCAAACGATAAGCACGAACCCCAACATTAAATATGCAGTTATTTGTTTTTTTGCTTTAACTTGCAACATTTTGCATCTCCCTTTTAATTCCACCATATTATATACTTTTTATTGACTTTTGCGAACCAAAGGTTTATAATAGGGGTGTGAAATTTTTTCATAGGTGGTCTTATGGATATTGCAAAACTAAAAGTAGTTTTATTAGCGATTGAAAAAAAGAGTTTTTCAAAAGCGGCGGAAGAGTTGTCTTACACGCCGTCCGCCCTTTCGCACATAGCCGATTCGATAGAAAACGAACTTGGCGTTAAAATTTTGAATAGGACTTTTTCGGGCATAGAACTTACTGAAAACGGAAAAGTTTTATATGAAAAGTTGAAATCGCTTGTTAGCGCCGAACAAGATTTGTTGCTTACGGCAGAGAAAATCAGCCGAAACGATAATTTGCTTAGAATAGGCACTTATTCAAGTATTGCGCAAAACTTATTACCACAAATTTTGAAAAAGTTTAAGCAAGAATACCCTGCGGTTACAACTGCAATCAAGGTTGGCAACGTTTTAACTTCTTGGCTCGAAGACGACGTTGCGGACGTTATTTTTACCGATAACCCACCCACCAACGCCACTTGGCTAAAAATTTTAGACGACCCGTTTATGGCGATTTACCCCGTTGAACTTTTGCCCGATAAAAAAATCGTTAGCAAAGAAGATTTGTATCAGCACGCTTGCGTAATTCAAAACGACACGCTTATTAAAGACAACTTTGAACTTGATAGATTTAAAGAAGTTATATCGTTTGACTCGATTGACGAGTCTTCAATATTTTCTATGGTAAAAGAAAATATCGGTATTGCAGTTCTCCCCCAACTTATGCTCAAAAACAAGGGCAAGTTTTTGCGTGCAGTAAAATTTGAACCCGCAATTTCAAGGGAAATCGGTTGTGCGTATAAAAAAGAAAAAGCGCAAAGCGCGTGCGCAAAACAATTCATTAAGTTTATTAAAAAAGAGTTTTCTATAAATTAGTCGCTAATTATCTATGTTAAAGTGCGATAGCGTACGTTTATAGGCGTTAAAAAGCAAAAAACGGATATCAAAACTTGATATCCGTTTTATTTTTTGTTTTTGCTTTCACCCACAAAAACGGGTTAGATGCAAGGTGGCAATGCCACTTTTGTCTTTATTTCCCTACTCGTAAAAACGGGTTAGATGCAAGTCAGGCGTGCAAAACGAGCATTTTACGCAGGGCGCGTACGCCTGTACGTAACCAAGCAAAAGCACAAATTTTGCGCGTATCACGATGCAGATAAACCGTTGTAAAAACGGGTTAGAAACAAGTTGCAGTAGGCTCGACAAGCCGTGGGATGAAATAGAACGTCTGTTCATTGAAGTCCACGGCGCAGTCAGTTAACGACCTGCAACGTAGTTTATAAACCGTTTTAGATGCTTTCGAATTCATCCGCAAAACGCCTTGCCGCCATAGCCATATCTTTAAGCGCTTTGTGAATATCGGTTTGGCTGGTTGGATACGCATCGGCTTCCATAGTAAATTCACCCTTGTAACCGATTTCTTTCAATGCTTTTGCCGCCGCCGCAAAATCAATATCCATAGTATACGGCAACCAGTGGTTATCGTTTAACTTGTTGTTATCGTGAATATGCAACGCTTGAAGATGCGGACCTAACGTTTTAACCATTTGTTCAATAGAAGTATCAAGCCCTTTCATTTCGGCGTGTCCAAGGTCAAGGCAAGCAACCAAATAATCGTCGTTTACCGCTTTAATATGCGCCAAAAAGTTGTCGTGGTGCGAACAAGCCGCAGGCGCTGCGTGTCCTTTTTCGTTATTCCAGTTCCACATATTTTCGGTTGCTATTTTAACGCCCACTTGCTTTGCAAACGGCAACAAATTACAGTACGTTTCGGCATTTTCTTCCGGACTTTTATTGTTGTCAGGGTGTATAACGCAAATTTTGCCCCCCGCTTCAGCAGTCAATTCTAAACAGCGTTTAAGCGTGTCGGCAATCGTTTTGCAACTAATCGGAAAGGGTGCGTGCGATTGATTGCAAAAAATACCGTTGTCTTCGCCTATTCGTTTCAACTGCCTTGCAAACGCTAGATAATTATTTCCGGCAAGCGGATGGTCAACGGGCGTAGCAATGCCCGTGTTCCAGTTGTATTGAACGATATTATGAAACATTGAAAAATCCCAAGCGTCAAAACCGGCTTTAGCAACCGCTTCAACCGCTTTTTCTTCGCCCAAAACTTTTCTTGCCGACCAAATTTCCGTTGATATTATTGATTTTTTCATAGTAAACCCCTTATTATTTATAAAAGTTGATAATTATTTTTTATTTAAGAATTTATAAAAACTTTCTATCCCAAGTTTTACGTCACGATAAGTCGTTTCAAAATCACCCGTCCACCACGGGTCGCTAACGTTGCGGTTTTCGCCCGCGAAGTTTAACAATAAATATAGTTTATCGTTAACGCCGTTGCCTAAAATTCTTCTAGCGCCACTAAGATTACTTTCATCCATGCAAATAAAATAATCGTATTTGTCAAGGTCTTCTTTTTCAAGGCGCACGGCGTATTTGCCCGCGCAAGAAATCCCTAACCTATCTAAAATGCGCTTCGTTCCCCTATGCACGGGATTTCCTTCTTCTTCGTAACTAACGCCCGCCGACTCAATCAAAAACTCGTTTTCTCTACCTTCTTTTTTCACCAAATCTTTGAATAAAAATTCCGCCATAGTAGAACGGCAAATATTTCCGTGACAAACGAATACAACCCTAATCATTTTTGCGTTCCTTTATCCTTTTGCGCTTTCCTTTCTTTCTCTATTTGCTTAACCGATTTCCAAATAGCCAAACTCTCTTCGGGCGTAGTCGGTTTTTTAACGTCGCCAAAAACGTGCGGATGACGGCGAATAAGTTTTTCACAAAGCGTTTGCACCACGTCGTTAATATCAAACAATCCTTGCTCTTTAGCAATTTCGCTGTTCATTATAACTTGAAGTAGCACGTCGCCCAACTCTTCTTGCAAATTAGCGTAATCTTTATTGTCGATAGCCGACAAAACTTCTTCGGTTTCATCTTTTAAGCACTTTTTCATAGAGTTAAAATCTTGCGCCCTATCCCACTCGCACCCGTCGGGCGAACGCAAAATATGCACGATTTCAATAAGTTCGTTGATATCGTGCTTTTGATTTTCTATATACTTTTTACCGTTATATTCTCTCATAATTTTGCCTTTTGACTCATTTTAATCATTGTAATACAAAACAAAAAATTTATCAACAAAAAACTTGCTTTTTTCTTTTAATTTGTTTTCAAAAATATATTCCGACAAAAGCGCAAAAAGGTAGCGTCTTTGCTACCCTTTTAACTTTTCTTGCCTTAAATTTATAAAACTCACTCAAACGTTTCAACGTTGCTCAATATTTCTCAAAATATCAAACAATTCTTGCATTTCGGTTTCAGAACATTCAATCTCAATTATTTCAACGCCTTTTATATTACGCCCCAAAGGCGAATAGATTAATATATGATTTGAATGCAAAGCAAAACCATACTTTCCTATTTCTACCACGTAAAGAGACGCACAGTCTACGTTGCAATAAGGTAAACGTTTATTTGCCTTGCCGTCTATGCAGTTGACTAATTTTTCAAAAAAGATTGCGTCTTCTATAACAATTTTTTCATCGGCGCACAAAAGCATTTCAGGAACTTTCTTCGAACGAGTAAAATAAACAACACCGTCGTTTGTTCCCACTTCAATTTTTGACAACAAGCACCCCGAAAGACTCACACACATACAAAGAATAAGTAAAACAGCAAGCCCGATTGTTAATAACTTTTTCATCTTTTTCATAATTTCACCTTTTTATATTGCAAAAAATTGAACTACTTAAAAATACACTCTTTCAAATTTATATTATCACAAAACTATATAATTGTCAATTGACGTTTCCGCAATAACCATTCATTGCGGAGCAATACGTCGAAACTTGTTATAAATTGTTAATAACAATACACGAAAAGGGTTGTTGCCTTAAATTGAAAAGTTATTAACTGCGACTTCTTTCCGGACACAATAGCGTTAGCGGTTGTCGGGACGGATTACGGTTGTTACTGCAACAAAAAGAGAACTATCATTCGATAGTTCTCTTTTGGTTTGGATGCAGCAACAACCTATCTTTCCGGACCGTCGCCAGTCAAGTATTGTCGGCGCTAGTGAGCTTAACTACTGTGTTCGGGATGAGAACAGGTGGGACCTCACCGCTAACGTCACCGCAATGGTATATATCGGATTGCTCCGTGTATATCTCTTTTAAGTGTATATTCATTATACACTCTTTTTAATCTGCCGTCAATTTATTTACACGGTAGATTCACAACTGCATAGATTTTTTATCTTAATTCTTTTAAGCACTTTTTAGCCTGGCTAAATCTCTGTATAGTTAGGTGAACATACTAATTCGCTAATCATCTCGAGTTCTTGAGATCAAGCCCTCGACCTATTAGTATCAGTTAGCTCAACACATTACTGCGCTTACACTCCTGACCTATCAACCTCATCGTCTATGAGGGGTCTTACTACCTTACGATATGGGATATCTTATCTTGAGGTTAGTTTCACGCTTAGATGCTTTCAGCGTTTATCTAATCCGCACTTCGCTATCCTGCCATGCCGCTGGCGCGACAACAGGTGCACAATCGGTGCGTTCATCCCGGTCCTCTCGTACTAGGGACAAAGCCTCTCAAATATCCTACGCCCACGATGGATAGGGACCGAACTGTCTCACGACGTTCTGAACCCAGCTCGCGTGCCACTTTAATCGGCGAACAGCCGAACCCTTGGAACCTACTACAGCTCCAGGATGTGACGAGCCGACATCGAGGTGCCAAACCCACCCGTCTATGTGTACTATTGGGATGGATCAGCCTGTTATCCCCAAGGTAACTTTTATCCGTTAAGCAATGGTTATTCCATGTTAAACCACAAGATCACTAAGTCCTAGTTTCCTATCTGCTCGACTTGTCTGTCTTACAGTTAAGCTCCCTTCTGCCTTTGCACTCTACAGATGATTTCCATTCATCCTGAGGGAACCTTTGAACGCCTCCGTTACATTTTAGGAGGCGACCGCCCCAGTCAAACTGCCCAGCTAACACTGTCCTCATGCCAGATAATGGCCACAAGTTAGAACCTCAAAATTATCAGAGTGGTATCCCAACGTTCGCTCCACGAGAACCAAAGTCCTCGCTTCTCAGCGTCCCACCTATCCTGTGCAAACAATTTCGAAATTCAATATTAACCTACAGTAAAGCTCTATGGGGTCTTTCCGTCCAGTCGCAGGTAATGTGCATCTTCACACATACTTCAATTTCACCGGGTCCTCTGTTGAGACAGTGCCCAAATCATTACGCCATTCATGCAGGTCGGAATTTACCCGACAAGGAATTTCGCTACCTTAGGACCGTTATAGTTACGGCCGCCGTTCACTGGGGCTTAAATTCAATGCTTCGATTGCTCTAACATCTCCTCTTGACCTTCCAGCACTGGGCAGGCGTCAGCTCCTATACATCATCTTACGATTTTGCAGAAACCTATGTTTTTGGTAAACAGTTGCTTGGGCCGATTCTCTGCGACCTCTATTGCTAGAGGCACCTCTTCTCCCGAAGTTACGAGGTCATTTTGCCGAGTTCCTTAACAAAGGTTATCCCGCCAGTCTTATG
>JAZRNE010000033.1:0-6825 GCA_045648045.1 Christensenellaceae bacterium | reverse complement strand
GAAAGTACTTGGTTGGACACGACCTGGGAGGATAAGGAGTTGCCGCATTTCATATTCCTCTATAGCTCAGCGGTAGAGCAACCGGCTGTTAACCGGTAGGTCGTAGGTTCAAATCCTACTGGGGGAGCCAAAAAAAGCAAGACACTTTTGTGCCTTGCTTTTTTTGATTATTCAAGTATGGTGAAGAAACTATTTATTGTTGATTTTTCAACAATAAAACTAGGTTCAAATCCTGAGCCGAGCAAACTTGTTTGCGAACGCCACGAGCGTAGCGACTTCTGGGGGAGCCAAAAAAAGACTTACATTACGTAAGTCTTTTTTTATGTCAAATTCGTAAGAATTTGATTATAATTCGAGCCTTTAGGCGAGTTATCATGTTGCGTTAGCAATTATCATTTTAGCGTTAGCGAATTTGAATTATAGGTCACTAACGTTCGCATTATAACACCTAACGTTGCATTATAGTTCGTTTCACTCACATGATAGCAACTAACGGTGCATTTTTTGTTTTTGTATGGTATAATTTGTTTATGAAGGAAAATAAGTTGTTAACAATATCGCAAGAATTTGCAGTAGATATAATAAAAATATCACAGGAACTAAAACGTAAAAAGAGCATGTTTTAAGCGACCAAATTAAACGTTCAGGCACAAGCATTAGCGCTAATATAGCAGAGGGGAATAATCCGCAAAGCCGTGCAGATATGGTTTCAAAGTTTGAAATAGCGTTAAAAGAGGCAACCGAAACTGAAAATTGGCTAACGGTGTTAAAAGATTCTGACATTATAAGTGTTGAAAATTTTGATATTTTACACAAAAAGGTTGTTAAAATTAAAATTTTACTCATCAAATCAATAAAGACGTTAAAAAGCAAACTTTGAGGCTTGCTTTTTTGATTACAGTAAAATCAATTTACAATTGCGAGCTGGACCGTGGTCCAAATCCTACAAGCCATCTTGCACTTACAAAAAAGCTGTCAGTGCATAAAAAGACGAGATTTATTTAATCTCGTCTTTTTTATTTGTTAAAATCTACAAAATATGTTAAATAGGTTATGAACTGAAACAGCAACTTTTTTGACCTTTTTTTATTATCCTTGTTCAATTACATTAACGTTTCATCCTTACGAAACTGAGAAGGTGTTTTACCTGTTAGTTTTTTGAAAAGTTTTGTAAAATAGATTGTGGATTCAAATCCGTATTCATGTGCTATATCAGCTATTGATTTATCTTTATGAAAAATTAATGAACGTGCGATTTGTTGTACTGTAATTTTGTTTTTATAGGTAATGGGAGTACAACCTACTTGCTTTTTAAAAAGATAAAAAAATCTAGATGGGCTTAACCAACAAAGCTTGGCGAGTTGTTCGACAGTACATGGTTGAGTAGAGTTGTTTTCTAAATATAAAAGGGCGGGTGAGATACTAGATTGCTGTAATCTGTTTTCGTTTATTTTAGCTTTTGACAATAAAGTTCCGCATAAATAATAAAAAGCGGATAAATAAAGAAAAGAATTTATGTTTTTTGAGTATTGATACTGTTGTATTGTTTGTACATATTTATAAAGTTCATCAAATTCATCGGTTGGAAGAATTTGTATGGGAATATTTTTATCATAAAAAGGATTTTTTTTGGGCGAAAAATTAAAATGAAGCGAATGATAAATGCAATTAGGTTTAGCTTTCCAGTTCGAAATGTAAAGGCTATTTTTGGGAATATATAGTATATCCCCTTTTTTAATAGTCAAGGTAATGCCATCACTGATAATTGTTCCTTCACCCTCTAACATAAAGGCAAGATTGTGGCAGGGTCTAGGGGTTGAGGAGTAATCGCATGAATAATTTTTATTACTAGAATATTTTACGGCTCCACAAAAATCAACAATATCTATATTTTGATTAAACATAATAACACCTCGCAGTAGGATAGGTTTGTTTTTCAGTAATATAAATTATTATATTTATTTGCACAAATTTTGTCAATAATTTATAATAGAAACATAAAAAATTTATAAGGAGACAATTTATGTCTTGGAAATTTAACTTTGAAGGCAAAACAGCAATATCAACGGGGGCTGCTTCGGGGATGGGATTTTTGTTCGCACAAAACTTTGCGGAACTTGGTGGAAACGTTGTGCTTTGCGATGTAAATGAAAGCGTTTTAAAAGAAAAAGTAGAAGAAATTAATGCAAAAGATAAAGGTAAAGCAATAGGCGTTGTGTGTGATGTTCGGGAGTATAAGCAAGTTTGTAATGCGAGAGATAAAGCAGTGGAAACGTTTGGCTCTATTGACATTATGGCAAACTTTGCGGGTGGGACAGCTGTTCGAATGCAAAAAGTAGATAGGCAGAAATATTCCGAATTCCCTGATGTTCCAATAGGAGTATACGATTGGGGGCTTGACGTTAATTTGAAAGGACCTTTTTACTTTGCGCACGCAGTTCTTTCACAAATGCGAAAACAAAAGAGTGGACTAATAATCAATATCGGCTCTATCACTGGCGCAGAAGGTGATGGCTATGGAATGGACTATCCCACGGCAAAAGCAGGGCTTATGTACGGTTTTACGAAATCCGTTGCTCAGTTTGGCGCAAAGTATAATATTCGTTGCGTTTGCATTTCGCCTGGTCCCGTATTGACGCGCGCTGCTATGGCAAATATGAAAACGCTTTTAGGAAGAGCCGCTGAACCTCAGGAAATCGTGGATTTGTGTTTATTTATAGCGAGCGAAAAAGGACAGTTTATCAACGGCGAAAATATTATGATAGACGGCGGTAGAAACGCTATGGGCAGGTGGTCCTGACATGAAAATGAGTTTTTTAAGCACGAATATGCCATTCATTACGGAGATGGTGCAGGTGCCAACCGCAAAACAAGCGGAGTTAAAAATTCGTAATGCGATAGCTGATGGTGCAACGGCAATCGGGTTTCAAATGAGCGCGTTAGAAAAGCAATACCGTACAAAGGAAACGCTGATGTCGCTTTTTTCAGTCGCGGGAAATAAGCCGATATATTTTACGAACTACCGTAGCGGTTTCAACGAAGGAACAAGTGATGAAGAACTTGTGGATGGTTTATTCTTTGGGTTAGAGTGCGGTGCAACGCTTGTGGACGTTATGGGTGATACGTTTTGTCCTGCGCCCGAAGAATTGACAATGGACAAAACGGCGATTGATAAGCAAATCAAACTTATTGATAAAATTCATAAAAAAGGCGGAGAAGTACTCATGTCTTCTCACGTATATAGTTATAGACCCCCCGAACGGGTGCTTGAAATAGCGTTAGAACAACAAAACCGCGGGGCGGATATTGTCAAAATCGTTACGGGTGCACAAACGCAAGAAGAAGAACTTGAAAATTTGGGAATTTGTAATTTACTTAAGAAAGAATTAAAAGTTCCTTTCTTGTTTTTATCGGGTGGAAAATGTAGTTATTTACACAGAACGATTGGTCCTGCGCTTGGGGTGTGTATGTGGCTTTGTTTTAGAGAATACGACGAAACAACGTATGCAGGTCCTCCGCTTTTATCTAACGTATTGAAAATCAAGCAAGGATTAAAACTTTAGGAGGTAAAGAGAAATGCAGTTAAAGAACGTAGAAATTTTGATGAATAATAAACTGCAAAATAAAGACTTTGACTCTTATGCCGTTTATGTTAAAGTGGGGAAAAACGAGTATGTAATTATGTCGGAAAATGTCAACGAGGATACGTATTTTGATATAGCAAGTTGCGGAAAAATTCTTGTTACCACACCGCTAATATTACAATCAATTGATAAGGGACTTATGTCGCTGGATAGCACGTTAGAAGAATTTTTTGATAATGTGCCTGTTGATAAAAAGAATATCACAATAAAGCATCTTTTAACGCATACTTCGGGGATTGTAAGACATAATTATTCCAAAGCGATGCACAGCGAGATTGAAAAAGAGATATTAGGGCGACCTTTGAAGTATGAAACGGGAAAGAATTGTCAGTATTCGTGTTCGGGGATGGTTTTACTTGGTTTTATTCTTGAAAAAATTCATGGGGACACGCTGGAAAATCTTTTTGAGAAATTCTTGAAAAAGCCGCTTGGCTATACGAGAAGTAAATTTAACATCGAGTTAGATGAGCCGAATATGGTAGTTTGTTACCGAAGCGAAAACGTAGACGATTTGGCACATCCTTGGGACGACGAGAATATTCGCGTATTGCAAACCTCGGCAGGCTCTGGCGGACAGTTTTTTACTTTTGCCGACATCAAGAAGTTTGCAAATGCTGTACTGTCAAAAGACGAAAGGCTTTATTCCCAAAAGATGTTTGATATATCGGAACAACAATATGCACCCGATTGCGCAAGCACGTCAAGGGGGCTTGGTTGGCTGTATGTGGACGAAAAATATTCTCAAACGGGAAAACTTTTTTCTAAAGGCAGTTTCGGGCATTGTGGTCATAGTGGGCAAAGTATCTTTTTTAATAGAGAAAAGGATATGTGTGTGGTCATTTTGACAAATGCAACTCGTTTTTTGAATATGCGTTCGGGGTTTAAAGGCTATGATTACGGCAAAATTATGAAAATGCGAGAAGAAATCCATAACGCGATTTATGAAGATTTAACTGAGCAAGGGTTACTGTGATATAAGATTGTGTATACGGTAAAAAGAGCGAAAAATGTATAGAAGATAGTAGGGTAATAGTAGTGAAGAAACCATATATAAGTATATTGGGTGACAGTATAAGCACCTTTGAGGGATATTCTAACGATGCAAAGCGCAATACTACAACGAAGGAAAATGTAGTATATTACGGTGGTGTAGGCAATACGGGAAGTAATTATCCGTTTTGCGTTAAAGACTGCTGGTGGTATAAAGGAGCAGATAAAGCAGGCTTGAGTATTCTTGTCAACAATTCTTGGTCGGGTGATAGGATAAGTCAGTTGGGTCAGTTGCGCTGTGAACAGTTGCATTCTGATGTTTTGAAAATTAATCCTGATATGATAGCCGTATATATAGGTGTTAACGATTTTAATTGGGGATTAAGATTAAAAGATTTTTATAATTATTATGCCACAATGGTTGAAAAGATAAAGAAAAAATATCTAGCAAAGATTTTCTTGTTTACCTTACTGCCCAATGGTATATGTCTAAAGCACGGTAGAACTCTAAGCGAATTACCAGCGTTTAATGAGCAGATTAAAGAAATATCTCAACAGTATAATTGTACTGTTGTAGATTTATATAAAAATAGTGGTATCACGGAAAATAATTATCAGCAATTTATGTTTGATGGCAATTTACATCCAAATGTGAAAGGACATAATTTGATAGCAAACTGTTTTGTTAAAACGATAAAAGGAGAAAAATAAAATGAAAGCAATCGTAATCAATAAATTAGACCAAAGTTTAAGTTATTCAGATGTACCTAATCCCGTTTTAAAAGAGGGCGAGGTGCTTATTGAAACCTATGCAGCGGCACTCAACCGCGCTGATTTATTGCAAAGAGAGGGGAGTTATCCTCCACCACAAGGTTGCCCTGAATGGCCGGGGTTGGAAGTAGCGGGTATTATTAAAGAAGTCGCTCCCGACGTTTCAAAATGGAAAGTTGGCGATAAGGTTTGCGCGTTGCTTGGCGGTGGTGGATATGCTGAATATGTAGCCGTGCCAGCGGATATGGTTATGCCTATTCCTAAAGGTTTAAGTTATGTAGAAGCGGCGGCAATCCCCGAAGTGTATATGACGGCATATCTTAACTTGTTCTATGTAGGCAACGCAAAGGCAGGGGAAACCCTTTTGATGAACGCAGGCGCAAGCGGACTTGCAAGCGCGGTTATTCCTATGGCGAAAGCGTTTGGACTTCGTGTTATCACAACCGTTTTAGGCGAAGAAAAAGTAAAAGAAGTGGCGTATTTGAATGCGGATAGAGTGGTGGATACGACAACGGAAGATATTGCGGAAGTATTGAAAGAAGAAGAAAAAAACGGTACGCCTGTGAATATCGCGATTGACTGTTTGGCGGGAGAAAAACTCGGCGAATGTTTGAAATATGTAGCAAGGGGTTGTAGATGGATTCAAATCGCTTCCCTTGCAGGGGATATGTCGGCGGTAGATTTTAGAAATATTTTCGTAAAGAATATCCGTATTATCGGCAGTACGCTTCGCAGTAAAACGCCCGAAGAAAAGGGGCAACTTTTAAGCGAACTCGTTGAAAAGACTTGGTGCAAGTTTGAGAGTGGGGAAGTGAAAGTAAAAATTTATAAGACGTTCCCGTTAGAAAAAGCGGACGACGCGCAACAGGTGCTGTATCGCGGAGAAAACGTGGGCAAGGTTGTATTGATTGTGAAGGAGTAAAAGAACGAAACAAGTAAAACAAATCGTCTTTACCGATGTAAAAAAAGCGGAATATCTTGTTGCGGATGAGATAAACGCTGAAAGCATCTAAGCGTGAAACTCACCTCAAGATAAGATATCCCATATCGTAAGATAGTAAGACCCCTTGAAGACAACAAGGTTGATAGGTCGGGTGTGGAAGTGCAGTAATGCATGTAGCTAACCGATACTAATAGGTCGAGGGCTTATTCTCAGTAAAATGAGATAGAGCTTTTTAAAGATAGATAATCTAGAAGATACAAAAAGAAATGCAATCTGGAAAGTTTTGTTTTATGCAGTTGTCAGTCTACGACTGAAAAATTAAGTATATTATCTGCGGAAGCAGTTATATAGCCATTGCGGTGACGATAGCGTTGAGGTCCCACCTGTTCCCATCCCGAACACAGAAGTTAAGCTCAATTGCGCTGAAAGTACTTGGTTGGACACGACCTGGGAGGATAAGGAGTTGCCGCATTTCAT
>JAZRNE010000032.1:0-37868 GCA_045648045.1 Christensenellaceae bacterium | reverse complement strand
AGGGTTAGGCTATGATGCTGATGGAAATCATCAATATTTATATAATAAATATTGGCCTTGTGACGTTCACGTTATAGGCAAAGATATAATTAGATTCCACACTATTTATTGGCCTATTTTCTTAATGGCATTAGATATTCCGTTGCCAGAAAAGGTTTACGGTCATGGTTGGCTTTTGCAAGACGGCGGTAAGATGAGTAAATCAAAAGGAAACGTTATTTACGCTGATGATTTGGTTGAATATTTCGGTAAAGATGCCGTAAGATATTACGTTTTAACCGCAATGCCACAAGATAACGACGGGCTTATCTCTTGGGAATCGGTTATGGAAACGGTCAACAGTGATTTGGCGAACGTTTTTGGTAATCTCGTTTCAAGAACTATCGCTATGGCTAATAAATATTTTGGCGGAACGGTTAAAGACGCGGGTGCTTGCGAAGAAGTTGACGCTGACTTAAAGGCAGTAGTTACTAGCGCAAAAGAAAAAGTTTGCGCAAAGATGGATGATTTTAGAATTTCAGACGCTATCTTTGAAATTATGAACGTATTCCGCAGAGCGAATAAATATATTGACGAAACTATGCCTTGGGCACTTGCAAAAGACGAAAGCAAGAAAGATAGGCTAATGACCGTTTTGTATAACTTATTAGAAAGTATCGTGGTCGGCACGTCTTTATTGTCGGCGTTTATACCCGATTCTTGCACAAAAACGGTTGCTATGCTCAACACTTCGTTAAGAGATTATAATAAACTCGGTGAATTTGGTTTAACCGCGCAATATTCGGTTACCAACGCACCCGAAATTTTATTTGCGCGTATCGACGTTGCAAAAGTTATGGAAAAGGTTAACGCAATGATTGAAGAAAGAAAAGAAAAAGTAGAAGTTAAAGAAGATAAGAAAGAAGAAAAGAAAAGTGAAGTAAAACTACACGACCATTCGGAAAAACCCTTGATTGACATTGACGATTTTGCAAAAGTTCAATTAAAGGTTGCATTAGTTACTGCGTGCGAAAAGGTTGAAAAGAGCAAAAAACTCTTAAAACTCACCGTAAAAGTTGGCGAAGAAACTAGAACCGTCGTTAGCGGTATCGCACACGCGTATACGCCCGAACAATTAATCGGCAAAAAACTTACCATGATAACCAACCTTAAACCTGCAAAACTTTGCGGAATAGTTAGTGAAGGTATGATTGTTTGCGCTGAAGATGAAAATGGCAAACTCGCATACTTAACACCCGAAAACGATATCGCCGACGGGAGTCAAGTGTTTTAATGTTTATTGATACGCATTGCCATTTGCACGATAACAAGTTACCTGATACGGAATCGGTAGTAAACGCCTATCTTCGCGACGGTGTTGAAGCGGTTATAAATATGGGCTGTTGCGCGTTGACTAGCGAAAAGGGCAAAGAACTTTCGGAAAAGTTTGATTCGGTGTATTTCGCAACCGGTTGTCATCCTAGTGACGCAAACGGGTTTGACCAAAAAGAATTTGATAGAATTTCCGCGTTAACCAAGCACGTAAAGTGCGTTGCGGTGGGGGAAATCGGCCTAGATTATTACTGGCAACCGTTTGATAAGCAAAAGCAAGCCGAGTGTTTTATTAAACAAATAGAACTTGCAAAACAAGAAAAATTGCCGATATGTATTCACAGTCGCGACGCAACTTTCGATATGCTTAAAATCTTGCAAGAGAATAAAGATAAGTTGACTTACGGCGGTGTTATGCATTGCTTTTCAGGTAGCGTTGAAACTGCAAGGGAAGTTTTGAATTTAGGGCTTTACATATCGTTTGCAGGTCCGCTAACTTTTAAGAACGCAAGGCAACTACTTGACGTTGCAAAGTTTGTTCCAGACGATAAATGTTTAACCGAAACCGATTGTCCGTATTTAGCGCCACACCCTTTGCGTGGCACTATTAACGAGCCGAAAAACGTTGCAATCGTAACGGCGTTTTTAGCGTCCCTAAAAGAAAGGGAATTGACTGAATTTGCAAGCGTAATCAAAGCAAACGCAAAGAGATTGTTTTATAAACTAAAATAAATGCGAAAGGTCGCAAAAAGTTAAAAAAATAAAGCCGAAAAATTTTTCGGCTTCATTTTAAATTTTCCCAAATCTTTTGTAAAATGGTCAGTAAAGAATTTCTCTTTACGATATTATAATGTGTTGATTTTGCGATTTTATACTATAAAAAACAAGGAAATATATGGATAAACCTTTAAAGTATTTACTTAACAAACACAACTTAAACTTAAAGAAACAGTACGGGCAAAACTTTTTGACCGACACAGTTTTGCTCGACCAAATCGTAGAGCAAGCGGGCGTTACTGAAAACGACGTCGTTTTAGAAATCGGCTGTGGCGCAGGCGCTTTGACTAGCGCACTTTGCAGAAAGGCAAAAAAAGTTATCGGCTATGAAATTGATACTAGATTAAAGCCCGTTTTGAGCGAAACGCTCGAGGATTATTCTAACGTTGAAATTATTTTTGCCGACGTTATGAAACAAAAAATAACCGAAGTTGAAAGAAAACTTGGCGGTGAATATATTATGGTGGCAAATTTGCCGTATTACATTACCACGCCTATAATTATGCAGTTTATAGAAAATGCAAAAAACATAAAGGCGATGGTAATAATGGTGCAAGAAGAAGTTGCTTACCGTTTGGCGTCAAAAGAAAGCACTTCTGATTACGGTGCGATAACCGTCGGCATAAATTTAAGGGGAGATGCGGAAGTGGTTATCCGCGTTCCTAGGGATAAGTTTACACCACCGCCAAACGTTGATTCGGCGGTTGTAAAAATCACCATAGATAAAGAAAAATTTAAGGGCGTTGATTTCGTTGCCGTGCGCAATCTAGTTCGCTGTGCATTTTCGGCACGAAGAAAAATGCTAGTAAATAACCTTATGAACGGTTATAAACTTTCACGCGCTAGTGCGGAAACGGCGCTTACTAACGCAGGGCTTTCTCTTACCGTGCGCGGTGAAAATTTGAGTGCGGAAGATTACGTAAAACTAACAGAAGAAATAGCAAAGGTTCAAAAAAATGGATAAAAAACAGAGAATCGTACTTGCAAGCGGAAACGCGCACAAGATTAGAGAGATAGGCGAAATGTTGCCTGATTTTGAAGTGGTTGGGTATAAAGAGTTGGGCTTTGACGAAGAAATTATCGAAGACGGAAAAACTTTTTACGAAAACGCGTTGATTAAGGCAAAAACCGTATCGCAAGCACTCAATTTACCTGCACTTGCCGACGATAGCGGTATTTGCGTAGACGCTTTGGGTGGCGAGCCGGGTATTTATAGTGCAAGATATGCGGGCGACGGAATTGATAAGCACAACAATCAACTGTTGCTTGAAAATATGAAGGGCAAAAGCGATAGAAAAGCAAAATTCGTTTGTTGCATGGTTTTTTATAAGCCCAACGGGGGAATTATAACGGCAACGGGTGAAACTCACGGTGAAATTTTAACCGAAGAGCAAGGCGAAAACGGATTTGGTTACGACCCTTTGTTTTTTAGTTACGACCTAAATAAATGTATGGGCATTGCGTCTGCTAAAGAAAAAAATAGCGTTAGCCATAGATTTCGCGCAATAGAGCAACTTAAAGAAAAATTAAAATGAAAACTGCAATAGTATTATCCGATACGCACAATAATTTTTCGGCGTTAGAAAAACTTTTGCCAAAAATGCTTGAAAACGACTACGTTTTTCACTTGGGGGATAATCAATCGGATATTCTTTCCTACAAAAAAGAATTAGGCGCAAAGATTTATTCCGTAAAGGGTAATTGTGACGGCGGCGGTGCTGACCAAATAATAGAGATAGAAGGCGTGAAAGTTCTTCTTACGCACGGCGATAAGTACGGGGTAAAAAACTGTTTACTCAACTTATCGTTCCGCGCAAAAGAGTTGGGGGTAAACGCGGTTTTTTACGGGCATACGCATATTGCCGATATTGAAGTTATAGATAAAATAACTTTTATAAACCCTGGGTGTATGACTTCGTTTGGTCAAAAAAGTTATTGCTACGCAGTTTTTCATCAAGGAAAGTTAACTGCGAAAATCGTAGATGTATAAAGGAGATTTTATGATTTACAAGAGCGTAGAGCAATTAATCGGAAAAACGCCTTTGCTTGAAATAGTAAACGTTGAAAATAGTCAAAATCTTTTGGCTAAAGTTATGGTTAAATTAGAGCGCTTTAATCCTGCGGGTAGCGTTAAGGATAGGGCGGCTCTTTATATGATTAACGACGCCGAAGAAAACGGGCTTATAAAAAAAGGCGCAACGATAATTGAGCCTACAAGTGGAAATACGGGTATAGGTATTGCAATGATATGCGCCGTGCGCGGTTATAAATGTATACTAACGATGCCCGACACTATGAGCGTTGAAAGAAGAAAATTGCTTGGCGCTTACGGGGCAAAAATCGTTTTGACTGACGGTGCGCTCGGAATGAAAGGCGCGATTGAAAAGGCACAAGAAATAAATAAGAAAACGCCGAATAGCATAATATTAGGTCAATTTGAAAACTCGGCGAATATAAAAGCACATTATAAAACCACCGGTCCTGAAATTTGGCAAGATACCGATGGTAAAGTAGACGTTTTTATTGCGGGCGTTGGAACGGGCGGAACGTTATCAGGTACGGGAAAGTTCTTAAAAGAGAAGAACGGCGCGGTAAAAATCGTTGCGGTTGAGCCGTCAAATTCACCACTTATATCAAAGGGGTATTCGGGTGCACACGGACTTCAAGGAATAGGCGCAAACTTTATTCCTGAAAACTTTGACGCTAGCGTTTGCGACGAAGTTTACGCCGTTAGCGAACAAGACGCGTTTTTTGCGTCAAGGCTTTTAGCCGAGCAAGAAGGCTTGTTGGTTGGTATATCTTCCGGCGCATCCCTTTTCGTTGGGTTAACTTTGGCAAAAAAGCCCGAATATAAAGATAAAAATATAGTAGTTCTTTTGCCGGATACGGGTGAAAGATACTTGTCTTCGCAACTTTTTGAATGATATAAAAAAAAGAAAAGTAGGGGAAAGAAAAAAATAAAAGCCACCAAAATCTGGTGGCTTTTAAGTTCAAAATAAATAATGCTAATTAGGCTCTTTCAACTTTACCGCTCTTTAAACATCTAGCACAAACGTATTCTTTAGAAACCGTGCCGTTTTCGTTTTTAACGCTAACTTTTTGAAGATTTGCTTCGTACAACTTAGGAGTTTTACGGTTAGAGTGGCTTACCGAATTCCCTGAAAGTTTACCTTTACCGCACACGCTGCATACTCTGCTCATATTACTATCCTCCGATTTTTTTGGAACAATTTATTTTTTAACACCAAATACTCTACCATATTATTAAACAAAAAGCAACAAAATTTAGGGTAGATTTTACAAATTTTAATACAAAATTTAAGTTAAGGTAAAAAAAAACAAATAATATGCTTAAAGTGTTGCAAAAAAACTTAATATATTGTAAAATATATGTATCGTTTACAATGAGGTTGTTATGTCTGTAAAAACAAATAATATTTACGGAAAGATATCCGTTTCAGAAAAAACTATTGAAAAGTTTATTGCACACGTTGCAATGGACTGTTATGGAATAGTTGAATTTTCTTCTGAAAATTTTAGGGAAAGCCTAAAAGGATTTTTATTCCGCAGTTTTATAACCAAAGGTGTTAAAGTCCAATCCGTTGGGGATAGGATGTTCGTTGATATTGCCGTTGTGGTTAAGTACGGCGTGTCAATCAAAGCAGTAGTTGATTCGTTGAAAGAATCAGTTAAATACAAGGTTGAGCGTTTCACGGGTATGATTGTTGATACTATCAACGTTAAAGTTACGGGCGTAAAGAAGTAAACGTAATTTTTTACAAAATAAATTTACCGATAAGCCCGCAACGGGCAGGAGATATATATGCAAAAAACTATAAACGGAGCAATGCTTAAGTCAATGGTTTTGACTGCGGCAAAACTCTTAGAAGTTAACAGAGCAAATATTGACGCATTAAACGTATTCCCAGTTCCTGACGGTGATACCGGAACGAATATGTCACTCACTATACAATCTGCGGTTAAAGAATTAGTTACTTGCAGAAGCAACAAAGTTGCTGACGTTGCTGAAGCCGTTAGCAAAGGCGCGTTAAAAGGCGCAAGGGGTAACTCAGGCGTTATCCTATCACAAGTTTTAAGGGGCTTGTGTTCAACACTTAAAAAGAGCGAAGAAATTGACGTTAAGCAGTTCGTTTTGGCACTTAAAACGGGTGCGGAAGTTGCTTACGGCGCAGTTTCAAAACCCAAAGAAGGCACGATGCTTACCGTTGCTAGAATGGTTGCGGAACACGCGCAATCTATTCGTTTAAAACATAAAGATTTTGAAACTTTCCTTCCGGAAATAATTTCAGAGGGTAACAAGGCGGTTGACTTAACGCCGACGATGCTTCCCGTTCTTAAAAAAGCAGGCGTCGTAGACGCTGGTGGTAAAGGTTTAATGTGCCTTTACGAAGGTATGTATAAAGCACTAATGGGTGAAAGCGTTAGTGAAGACGCGGTTAAATCAGAAGTTACTTCTCAAGAAACTTTGATGGAACACGCAGACATTATGAGCCTTGGCGATATTGAATTTGCATATTGCACGGAATTCTTTATCATAAACCTTAAAAAGAGAACTACGATTGCGGATATCGAACGTTTGCGTGAAAAATTAATGACAATCGGCGATAGCGTTATCGTTATCGGTGACCTTGAATTCGTTAAGGTTCACGTTCATACTAATCAACCGGGCGTTGCGCTCACGAAAGCATTAGAATTAGGCGAACTCGATAAGCTTAAAATCGAAAATATGCTTGAACAAAACCGCGAGTTGATGAAAAAATACGAAGAAGAAAAGAAAGAAATGGGCATGCTTGCCATTTCTGCGGGCGATGGTATTACTAGCATATTTAAGGACCTTATGGTTGACGCGGTCGTTGAAGGCGGTCAATCAATGAATCCTTCTGCAAACGATATTGCTAACGCTGTGCGTAGAATTAATGCGGATAACGTATTCGTATTCCCTAACAATAAGAACATTATTCTTGCAGCGGAACAAGCAAAAGCGTTGGTAGAAAATAAGAAAATCCACGTTATTCCTACTAAAGATATACCGCAAGGTTTTGCCGCAGCGCTTGCTTTCAACCCTGATTTGCCGGTTGATGAAAACAAAGCGAATATGATTCACGCACTCGATACGGTTACCGTTGGTCAAGTTACTTATGCGGTTAGAAATACCAAAATGAATGGTTTTGACCTTAAAGTTGGCGATATTATGGGGCTTGACAACAAGAAGATTCTTGCAAAAGGTAAAGTAGTTAGTCAAGTTGCCATCGACCTTATTGAAAAAATGCGTAAAGACGAAGAAATTATTACGCTTTACTATGGTAAGGACGTTACGGAAGACGACGCTGTTGCCCTACAATCGGTTATCCAAGAAAAATATCCTGATTGTGACGTTGAAATTCACTACGGCGGTCAACCTATTTACTACTATTATATTGCATTAGAATAAAAAATCGGGAAAGAGTTATCTTTCCCTTTTTTGTAATCAAATTAGGCGATTTTTATATGGAACTAACAAAAATCCGCGGAATAAACGAAAAACGCGAACAAGAATTTAATAAACTTTGTGTTTTTGACACCGCTGATTTGATGCGGTATTTTCCGCGCGCCTATCTTGATTTAAGGCAACAACAGTTTCTTAAATACGCTTATCATAACGACGTTGTGCTTACCGTTGGTAAGGTAATAAGTGCGCCCGTTACAAGGCATTTTAGGCGTGGCGGAATGGTTAAAATCGTATGTGAACAAGAAGGTTTTTTCTTTCAAATCGTGTGGTTTAATCAACCGTACGTTGCCACAAAGTTAAAAGTTGGCGAAGAATATCTTTTTTACGGCAGGGTTCAAAGCAAAACGGGCGAAGTGAGTTTGGTTAATCCGTCGTTTGAACTTTGCGAAAAAGCGTTTAGATTAAAGGGAATCGTTCCGCAATATTCACTAAAAGGCTCTCTAAACCAAAAAGTAGTTAGAGATGCTTGTAGACTATCGGTAGACATAGAAAAGCCAAAGAGCATAATCCCTTTTGATTTACAGCGGAAATATAACCTAATGGATTTGTATTCAGCGTATCGGGAAGTGCATAATCCCACGTCGTTTGAATCGCTAAAAGCGTGTTCTGAAAGAATTGCCATTGAAGAATATTTTGCGTTAATTTCGGCGTTTAAGTTTATAAAAGGTGGGCGTGAACAAGTCCGTATAAACAAATATAGCACTAGCGCAAAAGAATTGTTAGAGTTTATAAAAACGCGTTTCTCGTTTGAGTTTACCGACGGGCAAAAGGGCGCTGTTAACGAAATTTTTGCCGATATGACTGGTGCAAAGGTTATGAATAGGCTTATGCAAGGCGACGTTGGTAGCGGTAAAACGGCGGTTAGTATGTGCGCGCTGTTTATAGCGGTGAATAGCGGTTATCAAGCGGTAATGTTAGCGCCGACTGAAGTTCTTGCAAGGCAAAATTATTACTCTGCCCAAAAGGCTTTTCCCGATTATAACGTTGGATTGATTACCGGTTCAATGACGGCTAAAGAAAAGCGCGAAATGAAGATTGCAATTCAGCAAGGTTGGGTAAACATAGTAGTCGGCACGCACGCTATTTTGCAAGACGACGTTGAATTTAAAAAATTAGCGCTTTGCATTTGTGACGAGCAACAAAGATTTGGCGTTGCTCAGCGCAGTAGTCTTTTGAGTAAGGGGGTTGCGCCCGACGTTCTAGTTATGAGTGCAACGCCTATTCCAAGAACTTTGTCGCTTATATTTTACGGTGATTTAGATATTACGACTATAGCGGATAAACCCAAATCGCGCGTGCAAATTCAAACAAATATCGTGCCTACTAGCAAGTATAACGATATGCTTAATTTTATACTTAAAGAGATAAAAGGCGGTAAGCAAGCGTATTTCGTCGCGCCTAAAATTGACGGAGATGAAGAAGGCGAAGTCATAAGCGTTACCGAACTTTTTGAAGAACTTTCTGCCAAAATGAAGGGTGCAAGGGTAGGGCTTTTGCACGGCAAAATGAAAGATAAAGAAAAGAATGTCGTTATGCAAGATTTTAAGGATAAAAATATTGACCTGCTTGTTTCAACGACCGTAATTGAAGTAGGTGTTGACGTGCCTGACGCATCGGTAATGGTAATATATAACGCAGAAAGGTTTGGGCTTTCGCAACTGCACCAACTTCGTGGAAGAGTAGGGCGTTCGAATATAAAAAGTTACTGCTTTTTAATGACCAAGGCGACGCAAGGCGTTGCTATTGAACGCTTAAACGTTATGAAAAGTAATTCTGACGGGTTCAAAATTTCCGAGTACGATTATAAGTTGCGTGGTTCGGGGGATTTTATGGGCGATAGGCAAAGTGGTAAATTTATGTCTGATTTAGGCGCTCTTAATTACTCAACCGAATCAATATTTTTGGCAAAAAAAATCAGCGACGAAGTCTTTGAAACTTCCAGTAATTTAGAAGAAATTAAAAAAGTTGCTATCAAAAAGTATAACAAACTTAAAGATGTAACCTTAAATTAATAGGTAAAATTATAAAACCGACGAACGTAATTCGTTCGTCGGTATAGTTTTTAAAAGAGTTTATTTCATTTTGCTATAAATTGACCAAAATATAATAAGCACTTGTAAGGGGATGCCTATTAAGAATATAAGCCAAAGTGTATAGGGTGGGTTAGATAGCAAAAAACTAAGCGATAAATAAATTGAAAGAATACTCGTCCAAACTAAAACTGAAACTATTACGCCCGTCGTAATTTTCTTTTTCCAAACGGACGTCAAAACTAGCAAAACGATGCAAGATATAGGCAAGGCGTAAATGAATGCGAGCCAAGTTCTTGTGATAGACGGAATTATTATGTTGATAAATGCGTAAGCGCAAATGGCAACAAGCCACACTAACATTGTTGAACAAACGGCAATTACGGCACGCAACAGGGGTTTGTTGTGAATTGTTTTGTGCTTTATAGTATTGGGTGCTTTTAGTAAAACGTCAATGGAAACACCGTAAAAATCCGCTAATTGTTTAAGCACGTAAAGGTCGGGCACGGATTCGCCACGCTCCCATTTACTAACTGCTTTGTCTGAATAATTAAGTTTTTCAGCAAGCTCGGCTTGCGTCAATCGTGCGTCCTTTCTAAATTTAGAAAGATTGATTGCTAAATTTTCTTTTATATCCATACAAGTATTTTACCACAAAAAGCGGTTAAAAACAAGTGTTTCTTGTCAGAATATGGTATTTTTCTACTTATGGTAGATAGTCAAAAATCTTCTCTACCGTTAGTTCGGTAAATGTAGAGATGTTTTTTTGTGAATTTTGCAAAATAACTTGTTATTGTTTTGAAAAAGTTGTAAAATATTTATGAATTTAATTTGTTAAGGAGTACCTTATGAGAATAGCAATATCTACCGAATCAACGGCAGACCTTACGCCAGAATTAATTAAGGAGTATGATTTTAAGATTATACCTTACGTTATACAATTAGGTGACGATAGCGCGCTTGACGGCGAAATAACAACCGACCAAATTATTTCGTTTGTTAATGAAAAGAAAATTTTACCCAAAACTGCGGCTATTAATGAATATCGCTTTACAGAGCATTTTACTGAACTCAAAAAAGAATATGACGCGGTTGTCCATTTTTCTTTATCGAGCGAACTTTCGGTTGCATGTTCTAATGCAAAACGCGCGGCGCAAAATTTTGAAAACGTTTACGTTGTTGACACACGTTCATTGTCAACGGGTATCGCACTTTTAGCTATATACGCAAAAAATCTTGTTGAGCAAGGAAAAGAAGCAAGCGAAATTTATGAATTAGTGCAAAAACGCATACCTTACGTTCAAGCAAGTTTTGAACTTACACGTCTTGACTATTTGCATAAGGGTGGTAGATGTAGTGCGTTGGCGCTTTTTGGTGCAAATTTATTAAAAATTCGCCCACAAATTCTTTTGCAAGAGGGTAAGATGGTTCCTGGTAAAAAATATAGGGGGAACTTTGCGCACGTTGTTAAGAATTATTGCGAAGACGTGCTTGCCGATTATTCTAATCCCGACCTTTCGTTAGGGTTCGTAACTTATACTACGGCTGATGAAGAAATTATTGAAAGTGCAAAGAATTATTTGGCAGAGCGTGGTTTTAAGAGGATTTGCGTAACTCGTGCAGGCGGAACGATTACCAGCCATTGTGGTGAAGACTGTTTGGGTATACTTTTCATAAACGATGGAGATAAAGTTTAATACTTATAAAAAATTTACTGCGAGATTGAGCGTAACGCATTGTCGAAAAGTGTTTAGTAAAGCGTTTTAGTTCACTCTCGCTTTTTTATTTTTTTATAGTGTATATCAAAACAAATACGTATAGGGTATAAAATGGTAAAAATTTTAGTTATTGACGATGACAAGAATATAAGAAAATTACTAACCGTAGTTCTGGAACGGGAAGGTTTTTCGGTTGTGTCAGCATCGGACGGTCAAATTGCGCTTGAAATTCTAGATAGAGAGATTGTTGATTTGGTAATAGTTGACGTAATGATGCCAAACATAAACGGTTATGAATTTACGGAAAGTGTTAGGGCAGTAGATGATAAGTTGCCTATAATTATGGTTAGCGCAAAGCAACTTTCGGAAGATAGGAAAAAAGGTTTTATTGCAGGTATTGACGATTTTATAGTAAAGCCGATTGATTGCGAAGAACTTGTTTTGCGAATTAGAGCTTTGCTTAGAAGGGCAAAAATCAATACCGAGGGTAAAATTGTTATAGGTGACGTGGTTGTTGATAGCGAATCGCTAACAGTAACTCGTGGCGAAGAATCGCAAATTTTACCACAAAAAGAATTTCTGCTTTTGTTTAAGTTGTTGTCTTATCCGGATAAGATTTTTACAAGAATACAACTCATGGACGAAATTTGGGGTATGGATAGTGAAACGGGTTGGGAAACCGTAACCGTGCATATTGCAAGACTGCGCAAAAGATTTGAAGGTTATAAAGAGTTTGAAATTATTTCAGTTCGCGGTTTGGGGTACAAGGCGGTAAAGTTGGTATGAGAAAAATTAAACCTAAAAAAATATTTCGTGCTTCGAAAGTTGCTATTGCATTTACGCTATTGGTTTTTTGTGTATTAGTAATAACGATGGCGATAATAGGTGGGATAATATATTTGACGTTCAAGAGCGAATTTACTATATTAAAACGGTATGAAAACGTTTGGACTATTGCGTTGACTTTTTTGGTCGCTAGCGTAATAATTGGAACGATAATTAGTATTTTTGCGGCAAAACTAGCGCTAGGTAATATGGATAAACTAGTAAATGGAATGGTGGAGTTATCAAAGGGTGATTATTCCGTGCGCGTTCCTAGGGTAGAAAAAGGTGTGGGAAAAGAACTAATCGACAGTTTTAATCTTCTTGCAAGCGAACTAGAAAATACGCGAGTTTTGCGTTCAGATTTCGTAAACGAGTTTGCCCACGAATTTAAGACACCTATCGTTTCACTTTTGGGCTTTGCAAAGATTTTGAAAAAGGAAAATTTAACCGAAGAACAAAGGGTGGAATATTTGAGCATAATCGAAGAGGAAGCCGAAAGGCTTTCGATTTTATCAACTAATTCGCTAAATTTAACCAAGATAGAAAAACAAACCATATTGACGGACGTTACTAGATTTAACGTTTCAGAGCAAATACGGAACTGTATATTGCTTTTTGAAAAGAAGTGGGATAGAAAGGGGCTTGAATTAGTTTTAGATTTTGACGAGTTTTTCGTCGTGGGCAATGAAGAACTACTAAAGCAAGTTTGGATAAACCTTATAGATAACGCAATAAAGTTTTCAAAAGATTTTGGAAAAATAGAAGTAGAAATAAAAAACACCAAAAAAGATTTAATCGTTACGGTTAAAAATTCAGGTGTGGAAATTAAAGAAGAAGAAAGAGAAAAAATATTCAGTAGATTTTATCGTTCGCGCAAGGCGTCGGGAATAGAAGGAACGGGCGTTGGGCTTGCGATAGTGAAAAAAATTATTGATTTGCATAGGGGCGGTATTTCGGCTTTGAGCGAAAACGGTGTTACTTGCTTTGAAGTTAAGTTGCCCGCCCACGACGCGTAAAAAACATTCAGTTTAAAAACCTATTATCTATACTATATATAATGTATAGAATGAAAACAAAAAAGGCTTCGAAATCGAAGCCTTTTAATTTTTAAATATTACCGCTAAAATTATTCAGCAGGCGTTTCTTTTTTAGCCCTAGGTTTTCTAGGTTTTTTAACGGGTGCTTCTTCAGCAACAGGTGCTTCTACTACGGGTGCTTCTTCTACAACGGGAGCAACTTCTTCCACAACGGGGGTAGCAACGATAGCAGCAGCGTTAACTTTCTTAGCGAGTTTCGACTTTTTGTTAGCGGCGTTGTTTGCGTGGTAAATGTTTTTACTGCAAGCAGAGTCGATAACAGAGAATGCTACGGAAAGAGCAGCCTTTGCTTCTTCGATTTTATTTTCTTTTAAAAGAAGGTCAATCTTCTTCATTTCGGTTTTAACAGCAGAACGGATTGCTTTGTTTTGTTCGTTCTTCTTTTGGTTAACTAAAACTCTTTTCTTTGCTGATTTAATGTTGGGCATAACTAATGCACTCCTTGGTTACTTTTTTAATTCGCTAATTATTTTAACATAAAATAAAAGTAAAAGCAACTACATTTTAAGAAGAATTTAACCTTTTTTAATTAATTTTAACTATTTGGCAAGAAAAATTCATACAATTTAGTATGGAAGACTCTTTTATTGCTGTTTTAGACAGCGGAATAGGTGGAATTTCGTTATTGAAATCTTTATTAGACGCTTTGCCCGAAAAGCGTTTTTTATATTTGGGCGATAACCTAAACGCGCCGTACGGAAATAAACCGTTAGGTCAATTGCGCCAAATAACTATGCGAAACGTTGACTATCTTAAGCGGTATAACCTAGAAGGGCTGGTGCTTGGTTGCAATACTTTAAGCGTCAATTTAATAGACGAAATTTCCGCTTATTTAGCGTTGCCAGTTTTCGGGGTTTTTCCGCCCGTAGAAAGCGCTTTAATTAGCGGCGAAAAGGTTTTGCTTTTATCAACTTGTCTAACTGCAAAAAAATATTCTAGCGTCAAAGGTCTTGACGTTTTGGGGTTTAAGAATTTAGCGCAAGACGTTGAAGAAAACGCATTCTTTTTGGACGGGATAAATATAGAAAAAAATCTCAAAAATTCGTGCGGAAAATTCGTCGATAAAAAAGGTTATTACGATACTTTAATTTTGGGCTGTACGCACTATTTTTTCGTCAAAAATAAAATTCTTGACCACTTTTGCCCCCAAAAAATTATAAGTGGTAACGATTATACCGTAAAATGCGTTCAAAATTATTTTTCAAAATGTAAAAAATCAGTAAATCACTTGCAAAATCAAGTATTATTCGTGGGGAAGAGTGCAAAAGTAAACGAAAATTTTTTATTTTTAAGTGGTCGCAAGGGGTTAAAATAGAGAAAAAATATATGAAATATATTAAAAATTTTTCAAAAAATGGTTGACAGTGGTCAAAATGTATGGTAGAATATCAGTAACCTAGAAAAGGAGTAGTGTGTTTTTTCGTGTCCGGTAAGAATTACTCGCATCAATTAGATGCCAAAAACAGAATGAGAATTCCGGCTAAACTGCGCGAAGAACTCGGTGATAATTACTGCATCACCGTGGGAACGGGCGGTTGTCTTTACGTGTACACGGAAGAGCAGATGAAAGGGGTTAAGGAAACTCTTAAAAATATCAACGCTTATAGAGAAAAACAATTAAAGGCAGCGCGCTTTATTCTCTATAACACTTGGGAAGCGGAAGAAGATAAGCAAGGAAGAATTCTTCTCCCTGAAAATTTAAGAAAGTACGCTAAAATTGAAAAAAACGTAAAAGTATTTAAAGGTCCTAACTGCATTGAAATTTGGAGTGAAGAAGTTTGGGACGAATACTTTGGTGACGTTAACTTTGAAGAACTTGCCGATGCACTTGACAGTTTGAAAGAAAATGGCTGAGTTAAAACACGTTTCGGTAATGTTTAACGAATGCATGGAGTATCTAAACCTTAAAAGCGGTGGCTTGTATTTTGACGGTACGCTTGGCGGTGGCGGGCACTCCTTTGGCATTTTAGAAAGGACTTCGCCTGACGGGAAATTAGTTGCAACCGACCTTGACGATTACGCGATAGGTAGAGCGACTGAAAGGTTGAAGGAATTTGACGGAAGATTTACTTTAGTAAAAGATAATTTTAAGAATTTTACTTTTGTAAAAGAGAGTTTAGGTATAGACGGGTTTGACGGAATATTGCTCGACCTAGGCGTGTCAAGTTTTCAACTTGACGATAGGGAAAGGGGCTTTTCGTATATGGCGCCCGAAGTTAAACTCGATATGCGCATGAATAAGGATAACCCTTTGAGTGCGGAAGTAGTCGTTAATGAATACGATGAGAAACGATTGAAAAGAATTTTAAGTGAGTACGGCGAAGAAAGATTTTCGCCAGTAATTGCAAAAAATATAGTTCTTGCCCGTAAAAATAAAAGAATTGAAACGGTTGGCGAATTGATTGAAATAATTGAAAAGAGCATTCCAAAGAAGTTTCAAAATGACGGGCACCCCGCAAAAAGAACTTTCCAAGCCATAAGAATAGAAGTAAACGGCGAACTTGACGGGCTTTATGAAACGGTTATTTCAATGGCAAGGGCGCTTAAAAAGGGCGGAAGAATTGCGATTTTAACCTTTCATTCACTTGAAGATAGAATTATTAAGAACGCTTTCAGGGAACTTGAAATTGATTGTATTTGCGATAAGAGTTTACCCGTTTGTGTTTGCGGAAAAAAGCAAGAAATAAAAATAATTACGAGGCATCCGTTAGTGGCGGGTGAAGAAGAGTTAAAAGTAAACAGCCGAGCAAAGAGTGCAAAGTTGCGCGTTGCAGAAAAAATTTGATTAACAGGAGAAAATGTATGGTTAATACTACCAGGCGTTCGTCTGAAACATATAGTGCATACGAATCTAATAGGGGTGGAGTTAGTGTTCTTGAAAGAGCGCAAGAAAATACTGCGCAAGTAGAGCAAGACGACTATACGCAATTAAGAGCGGAAAGACAGGCTAATCTTGATAAGTTGATGAATTACGATAGGTATAGCGCAATTCAAGAAGAAAAGGCAAAGGAAACGGTTGCCTTGGAAACGCCTACTTTTGCAGATGAAGATATCCGTCCCACATCGACAACCATGCAATTTGGCGATGACCAAACTCGTAGAGATATGGTTAGGGATTCGGTTGCAGAGCAACACTCTTACCATCTTAATAAAAATGGAAAACTCGTGGTTGCGTTATACGCTTTGGCTGTTACCGTGTTACTCGCATTAATCGTAATAAACACGGGTGTTTTGGCAAAACTTTCAGCAGCTGCACAAGCAAAAGAAATGCAGTTAAATGAAACAATTTCTCGCTATACTACGCTTCGCAACGAAATCGAGCAATTATCAGATAGCAATCGCATTATCGATATTGCTGAAAACGAATACGGTATGGTAAGAAAGTAATTAATCGCCTTTTATACGAATAAGATATATCGTATAAAATTATAGGGGTGATTAAAATTAAAAATTTTTCAATAACGATTTTACGGAAGAGGTTACTTGCAATTACACTTGCAGTAACCTTTTTGCTTACTTGCGTGTTGTGTAGGTTGTTTTACGTTCAAGTTATTTGGGGCGAAGATTTACAAGAAAAGGCGATTGACCAATGGACTAGGGAAATTCCTATCGTTGCTAAAAGGGGTAAAATCACCGATATAAACGGCGTGGTTTTAGCGGATAATAACGATACTTATAGTGTTTTCGTTAGAAAAAAAGCGGTAAAAGATATAGATAAACTTGCAAGTTCACTTTCGAGCATTTTAGAAATTGATTACGATTACGTCGTAAATAGATTAACGACTACTATTTCAAGCGAAATAACCATAAAAAAACAAGTTGAAAAAGAAAAAATTTCATTACTGCTTGAACAAAATTTTAGTGGCGTTTACGTTTCTAGGGATAACTCTCGCACCTATCCTTTTAACGAGTGTTTGGCAAACGTTTTAGGGTTTACTTCTACCGACGGAAAAGGTCAGTCGGGGTTAGAACTTTACTACGATAAATATCTTTCTGGCACTAACGGTGAAATTTTATACGAAACGGATATCGTTGGTGTGGAAATTGACGGTGGAAAAGCAAGTTACTTGCCCGCAACCGACGGATTAAACGTAAAATTAACCATTGATTACGACGTTCAGCAATTATGCGAAACGGCAATGGACGAAGCCATTGAAATTCACGGCGCAAAATCTGCGCAAATGATAGTGATAGACCCGTCTAGCGGAGCGATAAGGGCGCTTTGCGTAAAGCCGTCGTTTAACTTAAACCAACCGCCACGCGACGACTTAACGAAACTAAACGCACTCACTAGAAACGGGCTTATAAGCGATATTTACGAACCGGGTTCTACTTTCAAAATTCTTACTGCCGCCGCGAATATCGAAGAGTATTTGCAAGGCAACGATAAGGCGTATTCTATCGAACGTATTTATAATTCGGCAAGGTATAGGTATATCGACGGGCAAAAGGTAAAGTGTTGGAGCACTCATCAAAACGGCAAACATTCGGCGCTTGATTTGCAAGGCGCGTTAAACAATAGTTGCAACCCGATTTTTGTGGATATAGCAATGGCGCTTGGCAAAGAAACTATGTACGAATATATAAACGCGTTTAATTACGGAAGTTGTACTGGGGTGGATTTTTCGGGCGAAGCACAAGGAATGGTTTTGCCAGTTTCAGCCGTGCAAAACGTTGACCTTGCAAGAATTGCGTTTGGTCAAACTATAGCGGTTACGGGGCTACAACTTGCGTGTGCAACTGCGTCGGCAATAAACGGTGGCAATTATTTCGAGCCGTATTTCGTTAGTGAAATATATTCAAACGACGGAATTATCGTAGAAAGTATAAAACCTAAAATTAAAAACAAAACGATAAGTGAAAAGGCGTCTAAAATATTAAATTCAATGCTAGAAAAAGTAGTTTCCGAAGGTTCGGGCAAAAAGGCGTATATAGAAGGGTATAGAGTGGCTGGCAAAACAGGTACTGCTCAAAAATATGAAAACGGAATTATTGCCGTTGGTAAATACGTTTCTTCGTTCGTTGGATATTTTCCTGCGGATAATCCAAAATATTTAGCGCTGATTATCGTTGATGAACCACAAGGTCAGTATTACGGCTCAACCGTTGCCGCACCTTACGCTAAACAAGTGTTTGAAGGCATAATCAAGGTTAAAAATTTGCAACCGTCAATCTAGAACCTTTAACTTTATTAGTTTACCTAAAAAACGTAGACAAATTTTGGCACGAATTGACATAAGATAATATTTTACACATAATCCTATAATGTATTATAAAAATACTTATGGGATTTTTTTAATTTTATAAATTTAAGAGTAACTGACCAAGGAGAATTTATGAAACTTAAAGATTTAATAAAAAATATCGACGTAATAAAGGTTGTCGGCGATGCTAACGTAGAAATTGATAACGTACAAATCGACAGCAATTCAGTAACTAAAAACAGTCTTTTTATTTGTTTAGAAGGCGAGCGAAACGACGGACACGATTATATAAGTAGGGTTGCGCTTTACGGTGCGGTTGCTCTTGTTGCGACGAAAGAAGTTGAAACGCCGTTGACTTGCGTTATAGTAAAAGACGAAAGGCTTGTACTAAGCCAAATTGCAACCGAATTTTACGGTGGCGTTAGCAAAAAAATGAAACTAATAGGGGTGGTTGGTACTAACGGAAAAACCACGACCACGCACCTAATTAGTGAAATTTTGAATAATTCGGGTATTAAATGTGGGGAAATAGGCACGCTTGGCGCATTTTACGGTGAAAACAAAGTAGCGCCAACCCTAACTACGCCCGACCCGCTTTGTTTACATAAAATTTTTTACGATATGTATAACGCAGGGTATAAAACCGTCGTTATGGAAGTTTCAGCGCACGCGCTTTATTATAAAAAGGTAGGTGGGTTAAAGTTTTTTGCGGGTGTTTTGACTAATTTTTCAAGAGACCACCTTGACTTTTTTAAGGATATGGCTAGTTATAAAAAGACGAAAAAAAGTTTCTTTACTAACGGCGATTGTAAATATTTGATTGTAAATGCCGACGACGGTTTGGGCGAAGAGATAATTAAAGAAAATCAAGGCGTTATATCTTACGGGATAAATAATCCTGCAGACGTTTTTGCAATAGACGTTTTTAACGCCGATACGGGCAACGATTTCGTAATCAACCTTTTTGATTGCGTATATTCGGTAAAAACTTTGCTTGCGGGAACTTTTAACGTGTATAACGCGTTAGCGGCGGCAACCGCGACTGCACTTTTGGGTGTTAAACCCAAAAAAATTGCAGAACTATTATGTAAAGTAAACGGGGCAAGCGGTAGGGTGCAATGCGTACATTCTGGTAATTTTAAGGTGTATATCGACTATGCGCATACACCTGACGGCTTAAAAAACATGCTCGATGCGTTAAAAGATACTAACGGTCGGCTAATTTGCGTGTTTGGTTGCGGTGGTAATAGAGACGTGGGCAAGCGTTATCAAATGGGGCAAATAGCAGGCGAATGCGCAGATTTTACGATAATTACTTCTGATAATCCTAGGTTTGAAGAGCCTATGGAAATTATTTACGAAATAGAGCGTGGTTTTTTGACGGTTAGTAAAAATTACGTGCTTATTCAAGATAGGCGCGAGGCAATAAAATACGCCTTAAAATGCGCCAAAAAGGGCGATATTATCGTTATTGCAGGAAAGGGAAGTGAAAATTATCAAGAAGTTTTGGGTATAAAACGTCCGTATAACGATAAAGATACGGTTGAAGAACTTTTATGGGGTAATAAGGATTGAAAAAACTAGTTTTAACAGGACTTCTTGCGTTAGTATTAACTTTCGTGTCGGGGCTTTTAAGTTTACCTATATTAAGAAGATTAAAAGCAGGGCAACCCATATTAAAATACGTCAAAACGCACGAAGATAAAAACGGAACGCCAACTATGGGCGGATTGTTTTTTATTTTGCCAGCTGTAATAATCTTTTTTATCTTTGGCGGTGGGCGAATGGCGGTAGTTTCCGCCGTAATCGGGCTTTCTTTTATGGCTGTTGGGTTTATTGATGATTTTATAAAGGTAAAATTCAAAACGAACGAAGGGTTAAAGGCTTATCAAAAAATACTTTTTCAGAGTGCGATAGCAATCGTTGCCGGTATTTTTTGTTTCAATAACGGAATAACCGTTTTTCATTTGCCGTTTACCAAAAAGAGCGTTGAATTAGGACTTATTACTATACCTTTCGTTGCGTTAATTTTTATTGCTACGACTAATTGCGTAAACCTAACCGACGGTTTAGACGGGTTGGCAGGTGGAAGTTGTGCGGTGTATTTTGTATTTATAGCCCTTTTAATAGGCGCGCAAACGGTCAGTATGGAACATCTATATTTGCAAACGCAAGAATATTACAATTTGCAACTTTTGTGCGTTTCTTTAGTCGGTGCGCTTTTGGGGTTTTTAATATTTAACACCAACAAAGCAAGCGTTTTTATGGGCGACACGGGCTCGCTAGCACTTGGCGGTTTGGTTGCGGGGATAAGTATTTTTTCATCAAACGCGTTATTTATTCCGTTAATAGGCATAACGTTCGTGTTGTCTGGCATATCGGTAATAGTGCAAGTGTTATATTATAAGCGAACGAAAAAAAGAGTTTTGCTTATGGCACCCTTGCATCATCATTTTCAATTAAAGGGCTATTCCGAAAGTAAAATAGCGTACGTTTACGCGCTAACTACAAGCGTTTTAGGCGCGGTTTCGGTTTTAGGCTACGTTTGGGGGTAAAATGTATATAAAAAATCAAAAATTTTTAGTGCTTGGCGCATCTAAAAGTGGACTCGCCGTAATAAATTATATCGTTGAAGAAGGTGGCGAGTGCAAAGTTTACGAACAACTTAAAACGCCGAAAGCGATTACTGCTATTGAAAGGCTTAACGAAATGGGCGTTCAAGTTTTAACGAGTGAGCAAGTTGAAGAGTACGTTAAAGAAATTGACGTGCTGATTTTAAGTCCGGGCGTGCCGATAAATCACGAAATAGCAATCAAAGCAAAGCAACTGGAAAAAAGAATAATGGGCGAACTTGAATTTGCTTACGCAATAAACATCCCGCCGATAATTGCAGTAACGGGCACTAACGGAAAAACTACTACGGTAACGCTTTTAGACTATATTTTCGAGTGTGCGGGCAAAGAGCGCAGGCTAGTTGGTAACGTAGGTATTCCTATAACTTCGAAAATAAAAAATAGCGATAAAAACACGGTGTTTATTACGGAAGTATCAAGTTTTCAGTTAGAGAGCGTAAGCGCTTTTAATCCGCATATTTCGTGCGTGTTAAACGTTGCGCCCGACCACCTTGAACGGCATTACACGATGGAAAATTACATATTCTTAAAAAAGCGGATTTTTAAAAACCAAAAAGAAAGCGAATATACGGTATTGAACTTTGACGACCAAATAGTAAAAAATTTTTATACCGAAGTTAGGGCAAAGGTCGTTTGGGTTTCCTTAAACGAAAGGGTAGACGGGGCGTATTGCATAGACGGAAGAATTTTTTATTTAGACCAGTTTATTATCAATGCAAGTGAAATAAAAATAAAAGGCGAACATAATTTATACAACGCTCTTTTTGCGGTGGCACTTGCAAAATTGATGAGCATAGATACGGCAGTTATCGTCAACGCTTTACAAACTTTTAACGGGGTTAAGCATAGAATAGAATTCGTGTGTGAAAAAGGTGGGGTTGAATATTATAACGACTCAAAAGCAACCAACACGGCGTCAACTATAAGCGCGATTTCTTCGCTTGAAAAAAGTGCCGTTTTGATTTTGGGCGGTAGCGAAAAGGGTGAAGATTACGGTGCGCTTTTTGAAAAAATTAAACAAAGCCCTATAAAACACGTGATTTTAACGGGTGCGTCCGCCTTTAATATGCTAGACTGTGCGGGTAAACATGGCGTTTCTAATTTAAGCGTGGTAAAAGGTTTTGATAGCGCGGTTAAAACTGCGTCGCTTTTTGCTAAAAGTGGCGATTGCGTTTTGCTAAGCCCTGCGTGTGCAAGTTTTGACGAGTTCAGTGGTTTTGAAGAGCGTGGCGATGCGTTTGTAAAGGCGGTGGAAGCGCTTTGAAATTAAAAGGGAAAATTGACGAGAGAAAAGAGCGCGGTGATTATTTTTTAATAACGGCAATTTTGTTATTGTCGATTTTAGGTACGGTTTTTATTTATTCGGCAAGTAACTATTCCGCCCAAAAAACTTACGGCGACGCATTCTATTTTGTAAAAAAGCAAGTTATAGGCATAGCGCTTGGCGTGGTTGCGATGCTATTTACTTGCAATTTTAATTATAGGAATTTAACTCGCTTTACCGTGCCCGTAGCCGTGATATCGTTCGTTTTGTTAATTCTAGTATTCGTGCCGGGAATAGGTGTTGAAAATTATGGTGCAAAAAGATGGATAGGGTTGGGTGGCGTAACTTTACAGCCGTCGGAAGTGTCAAAATTTGCGCTTATTTTATTTTGTGCAACCTATTGTAGTAAAAACCCCGAAAGAATAAAATCGTTCAAGGGCGTTTTGTGTGTTTTGGCGTTTGGTGGTGCAACTTGTCTATTGATAATTTTAGAGCCGAATATGTCGATTACCGTTTGCGTGGCAACCTTGATGATGACCATGCTATTTGCGTCGGGAATGAAAATAAAACATTTTGCACTTCTAATAATTCCCGCGCTAGCGTTAGGCGTGGCTCTGATTTTAGCAGAGCCGTATAGGCTTAAACGGCTAGTCGCTTTTTTAAATCCTTGGTCAAGTCCGAAAGGCGAAGGATATCAACTCTTGCAGTCGCTTTACGCTTTGGGTAGTGGCGGTTGGTTTGGTGTAGGGCTGTTTAAGTCTAGGCAAAAATATGCGTTTTTGCCGTTTGCCGAATCGGATTTTATTCTTTCGGTAATAGGCGAAGAAATAGGGTTTGTCGGGCTAATTTTCTTTTTTGCGCTTTTGGGTTTTATAATTTTTAGGGGGTTAAAAATAGCGTCGAAAGCAAAGGATGTTTTCGGTTTTACGTTGGCGGTGGGGATAACTATGATTTTTGGAATTCAAGTTATCGTAAACGCGCTAGTAGTTACGGGCAGTATACCGCCTACGGGTTTGCCTTTGCCGTTGGTGTCAAGCGGTAATACTTCGATAATAATTTTTATGGCGGAAATGGGCGTGCTATATAACGTTTCAAAGCAAGGGACTTTAACTTTTTAGCAAAAAATTCCATAAAATAATATATCTGACCGAAGGGGGAATTTTATGGAAAAGTACGTAATAAACGGCGGTGTTAAATTGAGTGGTAGCGTAAAAGTTGAAAGTGCAAAGAATGCAGTTTTACCTATGCTTGCCGCCGCTTGTCTTACTGACGAAGAAGTGGTTATAGAAAATTGTCCAAAAATAAAAGACGTTTTAAGTATGACCGAAATTCTCTCTTCAATCGGTGTTAAAACTCGATTTGAGTCGGGTGCGATAATTATTAAAGCCGACTCGATTAATTCTTGTTTGGTAAGCGAAGAACTATCAAAAAAAATGCGCTCATCCGTGTATATGGCGGGGGCGCTTTTATCGCGCTTAAATAAATCGAAAGTATTTTTACCAGGCGGTTGCGATATAGGGGAAAGGCCTATAAATATTCACCTAGACGGTTTTAGAAAAATGGGTGCAAAATGCGTTATGGACGGCGGTGGGATATTGTGTGAAACCAAAGGACTTACGGGAAACAAAATCATGCTTAATTATCCGTCCGTCGGCGCAACTGAAAATTTGATGATAGTAGCGTCGAGAGCGAAAGGTAAGACGGAAATTTTAAACGCCGCAAAAGAGCCCGAAGTGGTTGACCTTATGCGATTTTTGAATTCTATGGGCGCAAAAATTTACGGTGCGGGTACTAGCACGATTTTAGTCGAAGGGGTTGCGAAACTGCACGGAACCAAATTCAAACCTATTTCGGATAGGATAGAAACGGGCACTTTTTTGGTTGCGACGGCAATTACGGGCGGAGAGGTGGAAATAAAAGGTTGTTTGGCGAAAAATATTTCATTTTTAGTACATAAACTTTGCGAGAATGCTTGTAATATTAGATTGAAAAATGATATAATATATATAAAATGCGGGGGTAAGAGAAAAGCTTTTAATTTGGTTACCGCACCGCACCCCGGATTTCCAACCGATATGCAAGCACAAGCTTTGGCGCTAACCACGGTTTCCGAAGGCGTTTCAGTTATAACGGAAACGGTTTTTGAGAAAAGATTTAACTATGTAAACGAACTTGTAAAAATGGGCGCGCAGGTATCGGTAAAAGGCAAAACGGCGACTGTTCGCGGAGTGAAAACACTTCACGGTGAAAACGTTTGTGCAAGTGATTTACGCGGTGGGGCAGCGCTAGTTTTAGCAGGGTTAGCGGCTGAAGGTCAAACCGTGGTATGCGGTGGTGAACACGTTAACCGCGGTTACTTGGATTTTGATAAAAAGTTGCGTTCGCTCGGAGCAGACGTAAAATTTTTGGACGGTTTTAATTTATGAGAACGGAGAAGTTAGGAGTAATCTTAATAGCGCTGACTTTTATGTTGGTGGTTGTTTTTTCGTGCATTAGCCTTTTCACTTTGAAAAAGGTTGACGCAGTATTCGCCGTGTCTGAAAATGCAAACGTTGAAGAAATGCAAAATAAACTTGACGATTATTTGGGGAACAATCTTTTGTTCTTAAAAACAGAAGAAGTTTACGATTTGTTCAGCGATAATCGCTATATTGAAATTTTAGACGTAAAGAAGGAATTTCCTAACGTGCTTCACCTTGAAATTAAAGAAAGAAGAGAAATTTTTTACGTTCGTTCGGGCGAAAAGTGTTTTGCAACGACGGATGAAGGTTTCGTGCTACGAGAATTATCTCAATCCGAAATAGAAGGTGTACAACCTAGGGATAAAATATTCCTTGAGTTTACAAACGGAATTGAAATTGAAGCTACGGTGGGCGAACGTTTAGTCGTTAAAAACACGAACGTTGCGGATACGCTTTTTGAGATGGTAAAGAGCGTAAATCTTACCGATTGCATAAAGTCGATTTCGGTTGGCACGTTGGCGCAAGTTTTAGGTAAATACGACGCCTTGGTGCAAACTTATTCAGGTGTTAAGATTGAAATAAGGGAAATAGAAGAAAACGGCGTTAATAAGATTAAAAATGCGTTTTACGTTTATGATAATTTCTTATCGGACTATCAAAAATTTTACGGTGAGTTGCTTTCGATTATGAGTAAAGAGCCCGCTGTTACAGGTCCAGACGTTTTAAAGGTAACGCACACGGATGAAAACAACTCTAACAAGGTGGATACGGGGCACTGGATTTTTGACCTGAATGGAACTTTTACAAAGCACGTTGATTAAGAAGAAAGGTGGAATATGCAAAAAAGACAAGTTGCCGTTTTTGATATAGGTTCATCAAAAGTTACGGCTATAATCGCAGAAAAGGGGATAAATAAAACTTTCGTTATCAAAGGTCGCTATTCTTACGAGTACGACGGTTTTGCCGACGGTGCGTTTTTTGATGCTGAAAAATTAAAGCGCATTTTGCGTTCTCTTGCTGAAATAGTAAAAAGGAATAGAATTGACACTATTTTCGTTGGTGTTCCGGGTGAATTTACGCAAGTATTCGTAAAGGACAGTCAAATTTCTTTTAATAAAAAGAAAAGAATTCAACCTGACGACGTGGACAACCTTTTTGAAGCGGCGTTCGTTATGTCTAGTTCAAATTATACGTTGATTAACCGTTCGGCAATCGTGTATGAACTTGACGATTTCCGCCGTCTTGCAAACCCCGTCGGTGCGGTAAGTCAGATATTGAAAGGCAAACTTTCGTTCGTAGTTTGCAACAATTATTTTTTAGAAGTAGTTAATTCGGCTATTGAGAGTGCGGGCATTAAGCACATAGAATGCGTTTCAACGGCTTTGGCGGAAGCGCTTTATCTTGTAGACCCCGAAACTCGCGATAGAATTGCGGTAATAGCCGACGTAGGGTATATAACGACTACTTTAACCGTTATTCAGGGCGACGGGTTGTTGTTTCAAAGTGCATTTTCATACGGCGGTGGGTATATTACCGCGGCGATTACCGAGAAATTTTCAGTAGATTTTTCTCTTGCTGAAAAGCTTAAAAGAAAGACTAGTTTGAGTAGGCTTTCTTCAACTAATTACGACGTTGTTGACGGTGATAACGGCGCATATTATCCGGTAGAAGATATTAAAAGTACGATTATTGAAAGTTTAGACGAACTTTGCGAACAAATTTCAAACGCGCTCGAGAATTCTGGTTATAAAATCCCCGAATACGTGCCTATTTTGGTAACGGGTGGCGGTATTACTTACGTTCGTGGTGCAAAAGAGCATATTTCAAAGCGTTTAGGTGCTTATTTAGAAGTGGTTGCGCCAAAAGTTCCGCTTATGGATAAGCCTACCGAATCGGCAATTCTTTCTTTGTTGGACCTTGCTTTGGAACAATAAAAAGTTAGTGATTGCCTAGTTAAAATTGATAAAAAAACAGTTACATATAAAAGTTAAGGAGTAGTATTATGTTTGGTGAAAATTTAAATCTCAATTCAGCAGTTATTAAAGTCGTAGGCGTTGGCGGTGGTGGATGCAACGCCGTGAATAGTATGGTTGATTCTAACGTTTCAAGCGCAGAATTTATCGCGGTAAACACGGATAATCAAGCGTTGTTGTTATCAAAAGCAAATAGAACTATTCAAATAGGTGAAAAATTAACCAAAGGTCTTGGTGCAGGTAGCGACCCCAACGTTGGTGAAGCGGCTGCCGAAGAGTCTAAAGAAGAAATTGCACAAGTTCTCGAAGGTACAGACTTGTTGTTTATCGCGTCAGGTATGGGCGGTGGCACGGGTACGGGCGCTGCGTCGGTTATCGCAAGAATTGCAAGAGAACTCGGCATTTTGACTGTTGCGGTTGTAACCAAGCCTTTTACTTTTGAAGGTAGAGTTAGAAATGAAAATGCAAATAAAGGTATCGTTAACCTTAAAAAATACGTTGATACACTTGTAGTTATCCCTAACGATAAACTTTTACAATATTTGCCTGCTCAAACGGGCGTTTTAGATGCGTTCAAGGTTGCTGACGATATGTTAAAGCAAGGCATCGATGGTATCGTCGAATTGATTGCAACGCCGTCGCTTATAAATCTTGGCTTTGCAGACGTTAATACCGTTATGCGCAACCAAGGTCTTGCACACATGGGCATAGGTAGAGCAAAGGGCGAAAATAGAATTATCGAAGCGGTAAGGCAAGCAGTTTCTAGTCCGTTGCTTGAAACTACTATCGAAGGCGCAAAGTCGGTTATTTTGAACGTTACCGGTGGTAGAGACCTTATGCTTACCGAAGTTAGCGAAGCGGCAAGGCTTATTCAAGGTATTATTGACGTTTCTGCAAATATCATTTTCGGTGCAACTATTGATGAAAATATGACTGATGAAGTAAAAATCACCGTTATCGCAACGGGTTTTTGCTCTGAAGAGCCCAAAAAAGAAGAACCCCAAATTGCACCTGCAATTAACGTAAAGCCCGAAACCGTTAGCCGTGAAGACAATATTCCATCGCTTTTTAAGGAAATGGAAGACGCTATGAGAAGGGAAAAGGCACAAGAAGAACCCGTTGCGCCCGTAGAAGAAGTTGTAATTTCCGACCCCGTAGTTGCTAAAATGGGCGAAGAACTTGCAACCGAAACACAAACAAAAAAATTCGAGTTGCCTGCGTTTATGAGAAAAATTTTCAAAAAATAACTTTAATTAAAAACGAAAAGAGTTCGCTGATTACAGCGAACTCTTTTATGTTTTATTTGGTTTACGATGAATAGTAGTTTTTTATAAATATACATTTTGTTTGACTATTTTATCTGTTAAAAAGGGAAGTAAAGTAATCTAAAATAGACTTTTTTGGGTTATTTAAATACTTCTCTTCGTAATCTTGATACCAGTCCGCATGTTTAACGTCGATCCATAAATTGTTTTCGAGCCTATAATTCATATCGCAAACGTCTGGATGGTTTATAGAAACGTCTACGGTTATCGTAATGGCACGTCTATAAGGATATTCAACGAGAGTTCCATTTTGATTTTTCTTAATTTTAAAATCATCTACTGTGCGCACGTAAATAACGTGTTGACCTTTTGGTAATTCATTTAGCAAATCAAATTTAGACCATTCTACGCCGTCAACTTCTACTATGTAAGTTGACATTACTCTGGTAGTCATTAGAGCATAATAGAGTTGTCTTACAGTGTAATCGTTGTATCCCAAGAATTCTTGCATGCGACAAGGCGCAATCTTTTGGACTTCGGTAACGGTTATAGATTCTTTTGAATAGTCATAATTGTTTTTGTCAAATATAGAGCAACCAAAAGAGAATAAGAAAGAAAAGGACAAGAATAAACTTAAAACAACATTAAAAAATTTTCTTTTCATAATACACCTCTTTGGCATTATACAACAATAAGGTAACAAAAGCAAGAGTATTTTAGCGTTTGTCAATGCACTAACTCAAAATAAAAAAATAATGACGTTTAGTCATCCTTTTTGTTTGGTCGGAGTAGCGAGGCACATTGCTATGCTATCGCTACGCAATAGTCACTTCGTTCGTATGTGAACTCAAATGAGCAAAAGTCAATCCACTAACTCGAAATAAACAAAAAAAGATAATACAAGTAAGTGCGCGAGACTTTTTCTACGCTAGCGCTACGAAATATTCGCTAACGCTCATATGTGAACTACGTTCTGCGTCTCGCTACCCAAACAAAAAACGCAATGGACTGAAATCCATTGCGTTTTTCGTTGGTCGGAGTAGCGAGACTTGAACTCACGGCCTCTTGCCCCCCAGACAAGCGCGCTACCAACTGCGCCATACCCCGAAACCTTGTTTGCGCATTGTATTATAGCACAACTTTTTTTATTTTGCAACAAAATTTAGGGTAAATATTAGACTATTTTAAAAAATAATGATACAATATTCAAGAAGACGAAAAAGCGAGTGATAAATATGCGAATTAGAAGAAAAAAACACTTAAAAGAACGCCTTTTAACGGTAGGGGATTACTTAATTGTGCCCGAAAGAGATATCGCTAACGTAATTGAAGCGGTAAAAGATAAAAAATATTTTGAATACGACAAAATTTTCAACAACGGTAACCCCGTCGAGTTAGAGGTCGGCTGTGGGAAAGGTGGGTTTATTGTTCAAAAAGCGTTAAAAAATCCCAACGTAAATTATTTGGCGGTTGAAATGCTTGAAAACATAGTGGTTATGGCGGCTGAACAAGCAAAAGAAAAAGAGATTAAAAATCTAGTTTTCGTTAATAGCGGTGCTGAATATTTGCCACGATATATCAAGGAAAAAAGTATTTCTAACGTATACTTAAACTTTTCGCCACCGTATCCGCAAAACGGCTACGAATCAAGGCGTTTAACTTGTGGAAGAAACGTCAGCGCATATAAGGATTTTTTAATTAGTGGCGGTTGCGTTTATCAAAAGACTGACGACAAAGATTTTTTTGATTATTCGTTTGAAAAATTTGTTGAATACGGGTTTGAAGTGGTTGATATTTCAAAAGATATTGACGACGGTAAAATTGAAAACGTTATGACAGAATACGAGAAGAAGTTTCGCGATAAAAATATGCCCATATACGCGCTTAAAGCACGAAAGAAATAGGGCGATATAAGGCTTAACGGCTTTACATATTTTTTTATTTGCTATATAATGTTGATAAGCGTTAAAAGCGCTTAATAAGGTAAAGAGATTTAGTTATGAAATTTATCCATTGTGCAGACTTGCATCTTGATTCAAAGATGGAAGCGTTAACGACAGAAAAATCAAAGTTTAGGCGTGAAGAATGCGTGCGCACTTTTGAAAGGCTTTGTTCTTACGCAAGCGAAAACGCCGTTGACGCGGTTATTATTGCAGGCGATATGTTTGACACGCCACGCGTTTCTATAAAAGTGCGCGACAGGGTGGTTTCTGCAATAAAATCGAATAATTCGGTAGATTTTTTATATCTTTCAGGCAATCACGATGAAGATAACTTTATATCACAACTCGAAGAAGTGCCCGATAATTTAAAAATTTTTGGCGACGAGTGGACGGAATTTTCATACGGCGAAGTTTTGATTAGCGGTGTGCGCTTTACGCCTACGAATAAAAATGCAATTTACGACACTTTATCTTTACCCGTATATAAATTTAACGTGGTGGTTATGCACGGGCAAGTTGCAGGGTACAAAAGCAACGAGCAGGCCGAAGTTATAAGCATGCCCAAACTCAAAGAAAAAAATATAGATTACTTGGCGTTGGGGCATATACACTCATATTCGGAAGGCGTAATCGACCAACGTGGTAAATACGCTTATTCGGGGTGTTTAGAAGGTAGGGGCTTTGACGAAACGGGCGAAAAAGGATTTGTTTTGTGCGAAGTTAACGATAAAAAAGCAAATTATACTTTCGTTAAATTTGCATCGCGTTCTTTAGTTGAGTATGAATTCGATTTGAGCGAATTTAATTCGTATATTGACGCCCGTGAGCAAATTATAGACCATTTAACTCAAAAATTTGACGCAAAGTCTTTGGTTAAACTCGTGTTAAAAGGGGAAAAAACTGCCGACTTTAATCTTGATAAACAAGGGCTGTCAAGTATATTAAACGAAAAGTTTTTCTTTGCAAAAGTAAAGGATAAAACTAAACTTAAAATCAATATAGAAGACTATCAGCACGATAAATCCGTTCGTGGCGAGTTCGTGCGTGCAGTTTTAAATTCCGACCTTTCTGAAGAAGAAAAGGCAAGTGTTTTAGACTGCGGATTATCAGCGCTTAGCGGGGAGGATTTGTAATATGAAATTAGTTAAATGTTACGTTTCCTCTTTCGGTAAATTAAAGGATTTCACCTGTGATTTTTCTAGCGACCTAAACGTTATAAAAGAAGATAACGGTTGGGGTAAAAGCACGCTTGCAACCTTTATAAAGGTTATGTTTTACGGGCTAAACGGAAGCGCGAAAAGGAATATTTCAGACAACGAGCGCAAGAAGTATAGACCTTGGAATTCTACTGAAAAATTCGGTGGATACGTTCAGTTCGTTTGGGGGCAAGACGAGTTTGTTTTAGAGCGTTATTTTGGGTTAAAAGAAGCGGAAGACACGGTTAAACTCTCGTCGGTAAAAACGGGGAAAACCTTTTCAAATACTGACAATTTAGGCAAGCGCATTTTTGAGATTGACGAAGAAGGTTTTATGTCGACAACCTATCTATCTCAAAAGGATTTTGAAATAAAAAGCAACCCGAGTTTAACTGCAAAATTTAACTCGGTTTGCGAAGTTTCCGACGACGACGCTTTTCTTAACGCACTTACTAAATTAGAGCAAAAAGCAAAGAGTTATAAGTATAGTGGCGATAGGGGGCTTATTGCGGACGCCAAGCGTGAAATTTATGCCGTAGACGAAGATATTGAAAAGGCAAAACACGCTGAAACCGTGGCGCAAACTTTGCGCTCCGAATGCGAGCAGTTAAAAGCAGAAACGGAAGAATTAAAAAGGCAAACCGCTACTCTAACCGAAAAGGTTGCCGTTGCGGGCAAGGCGGAAGCGGTAAAAGTAAAAAGACAACGCTTATCACAATTAAACGCTCAAAAAGAGCAGTTAGACAATCAAATTGCAAACGTCAACAATTTGCTTGGCGGAAAAACTTTCAGTCAACAAAGTATTGAGCAAGCCGAAAACGACGAAAAGGAAATTATTGCAATTTCTTCTAAAATGAAACTTATTGAAGAAGAAATCGTTTTGGCGCAAAGCGTTGAAGAAAAAAAGAAACCCGAGCCTAAAAATAAACAAATTATATCTTGTGCGATAATTTCAGCGTTGTTCTTAATCGAAGGGTTGTCAACCGTTTGGTTTAACCCCGTTTTAGGTGCTCTTGGGTTAGTTTTGTTCGCAATTACTGCGGTGCTATTATCCGTAATAGCGTTTGGTGGTAAAAAGAATAAAGGGCAAGCCCAAGAACAAATGTTTTTACAAAAGCGGATAGAAAAATTAAGAGAATACAGTTTAGAATGCGACGGTTATAAACAGCGTGTCAACGCATTTTTAGCGGGTTGTAACTTGCAAAGTGGCATAACTTACGGGCAAGCGATAAGTCAAATTAAGTTTGGCGTTGAAAAACTATCTTCTTATCAAAAAGAATACGCTAGCGTCCAAAAAGAAATAGAGCAATTAATCGCTCAAATCGGTGGGGAAAGCGAGCAAAATACTGACGATTTGGCAACGCTTAAAAAGCAACTTGAAGTAGTGCAATCAGCCTATTCTGAAAAGTCTTCCGCACTTGCAATTAAGCAAGCAAACTACAAGCGTTACGAAGAATTTGCCGAAAGTTTAAGCGATTTTACTGATAAAAAAGAAGTGCTTTTAAATAATTTAGAAACTTACAAAAAAGAGCACGAAGTAACGCTTAAAACGATAGAATTTTTAAAGTGCGCAGACGATAATTTGAAGACTAAATATCGCGCGCCCTTGCAAGACAGTTTGAACAAATATCTTGCGCTTATCGACGGTGGAAAAACTAACGCAAAAATTGATATAGACCTTTTGGTTACCATTGAAGAAAAAGTGGGCAGTATCAGCACGGAATATTACAGCAAAGGCTATCAAAATTTGTTTGAAATTTGCAAGCGTTTTGCGCTTACCGACGTGTTGTTTACTGGCGAAAAACCCTTTATTATACTAGACGACCCCTTTTATAATCTTGACGATGAAAAACTTAAAAACGCGTTGGATTTGATTAAAAAATTATCTAGCGAATATCAAATAATTTACTTTATTTGCCACGAAAGCAGGAGTGTGTGATTGTGCAATTAAAATTAAATTTTGAATTAGTGCCGGATAGTTGTTGGTATTCTAATTTGCGCTCGATTTTAAGCAAAAAGCAATGGGATTTTATTCGGCAAGACGTATACGAGCGCGCGGACGGCAAATGTATGATTTGCGGTAGAAAAACCGATAGGCTTGAAGCGCACGAAAGGTGGAGTTACGACCAAGAAAACGCAATTCAAAAACTAGAAGACGTTATTGCCGTGTGCAAGAGTTGCCACTCGGTAATTCATATAGGTTTAACCCAACTTCGCGGTGGAGAAGAGCGTGCGGAAAAGCATTTTATACGCGTCAATAACTGCACTTACGCAGAGTATAGAAAGGCGCTTGGCGAAGCCAACGAAATTCATCAAAAAAGAAATCAAGTTCCCGAGTGGAAACTAGATTTAACGTATTTAAAAAGATACATAAAATAATAAATTACGAGCGAAAAGAAGGACTGAAAATGGAAATAATCAATGCACACGCGCACATATACCCCGACAAAATTGCAAGAAAAGCAACTTCCGCAATAGGTGTTTTTTACGACATAGAAATGGAAACCACCGAAGGCACTACCGCCGTTTTATTGGAAAACGGTAAAAAGGCGGGCATTTCAAAATTCGTGGTGCATTCGGTAGCGACGACTGCTCATCAAGTTCGCGCAATTAACGAATTTATCAAGAGTGAAATTGACGCGCATAAAGAGTTTATCGGGTTTATGACGTTGCATCAAGACCTTTCGGAAAACGAAATAGTTGAAGAAGTTGAATGGGCTATAAAAAACGGATTTAAGGGCGTAAAGTTGCATCCCGATTTTCAAAAGTTTAACGTTGACGATTTATCGGCTGAAAGATTTTATAAAATCATAGGGGAAAGACTGCCTATTTTATTCCATATCGGCGATAATAGGTATGATTTTTCCGCACCCGAAAGGCTTGTGAAAATGGCAAAAAAATACCCGAAAGTTAATTTTATAGCCGCCCACTTCGGCGGATACCGCTGTTGGGATAACGCTAGTATTTATAAAGGGCTTGACAACGTGTATTTTGACACGTGCTCGTCGTTGCCGTTTATAGGTGCTAAAAAAGCCAAAGAAATAATTGATATGCTCGGTGCGGAAAGGTTCTTTTTTGCTACCGATTATCCTATGTGGAGTGCGGAAAACGAGCTCAAACGCTTTAACGAAATTGAACTTAGCGATAAAGAGAGAGAAATGATTTTTTCGGGCAATATAAAAAAATTGCTAAATATCGAATAAGTTGCAAAAATTTGCTTGACATAGAAAAAATACAATGGTATAATGACAAAAAATTAATAAAACGCTGTGATGGAAACAGACGAAACAATCAAAATTTAGAGAGTTGACGGGTGGTGCAAGTCAATGCGGGTTGGTGCGTTACTCATTCCTGAGCGGGAACGGCGAACTAACAGTAATCGTTTTCGGATAGCCCCGTTAAAGGCAAATAAGTGATTGCAAACTTGCAATAATCTAGGTGGTACCACGGCACTAGTCGCCCTTGACTGATTTTCAGTCGGGGTTTTTTTATTTTAGGTGCATAAATGCCGAAGGATTAACCGTTTTGCGGACTTATTTGCTTGACAGTAACTCGTTTATTAGAGTATAATGTAAAGGTATTCTTCTTATAGAACAAGTTACTGTAATGGAAGAGAAATTCTGGCTAAAAAACTTTGAAGTAAAATTCAAGTTTAAGCGGGTTTTTCGTAACGAAATGGTGAACTTTTCAGTAGTCGTTTTCGGTTAGCCCCGTTAAAAGCAAAAGAGTGGTTGTTTTTTGCAACAATTCGGGTGGTACCGCGGTGTTAAAATCGTCCCTGACTGAAAGTTCAGTCGGGGATTTTTTATTACAAAATGCATTTTAAGGAGTTCATGTTTTATGAAAAAGATTATCGTTTCGGACAATACGCTAAAGGTTATTGAAGACCAAGGCATTGCGGTAACTTTTAGAGAAAAGTTAGCTATTGCTGAAAAACTAGATTTGCTAGGGGTTGACGCCATTGAACTTCCGCTATTAGTTAATTCAAAAGAAAACGAAATAGTTTATCGCACCATTTCTAGTGCGGTTAAAAACGCAATCGTTAAAATTCCCGTTGGGTTTAATCAAACTGATATTGAAGTAGCGCTCAACTGCGTGAAAGACGCAAACAAATTCTGTTTGCAAGTAGTAATGCCCGTTTCAACCGCGCAAATGGAATATTTTTATCATTTGAAAGCGCCTGCAATGCAAGAAAAGATTGCCGAGTTGGTAAAATGTGCTAGTGCGGTTAGCGAATGCGTTGAATTCGTTGCACTTGATGCTTTTAGAGCGGAAGACGGCGTTGTTGAAGCGTTTGCAAAAACTGCAGTTGACGCTGGTGCAAAGTGCGTAACCGTTTGTGACGACGCAGGTATTGCATTCCCGGAAGACTATGCGAAAATGGTTGAGAAAATTAAAGCGGTGTGTGGGGCAAAGGTTGTAGTTCAAACTTCAAACGCGTTGTCGCTTGCTGCCGCAAGTGCAATTTCAGCAATAAAGGCTGGCGCTGACGGGGTTAAAACTTCGGTTATAGGCGAATATCTTAATCTCGCAGTTTTATCGGATATTCTCAGGGCTAAAAAGTTTGACCTTGACGTTGACTGTACGGTTGACGTTACTAACGTTAAGGCTATTTCTTCTATCGTTAACGGCATGGTTTGCGAATCAGACGCAACCGAACAAGAAAAAGTGCAAGTTGGTCAACTCGTAAGCGCGTGCGCTAGCATGACCGATATTGCAACTACCGTTAAAAATTTAGGTTATGAACTTTCCGATTCTGATATCGGCAAGGTTTACGAAGAATTTAAGAAAGTTACCGAAAAGAAGGAATCAATCGACACCAAAGAACTTGAAGCAATCGTTGCAAGTTGTGCAATGCAAGTTCCGTCAACCTATCATTTGGTGAACTACGTCGTTAATAGCGGTAGCATTATTCCCGCAACGGCGAACGTTACGCTTGAAAAGGACGGCGAAAAGTTTACGGGTGTTTCAACGGGCGACGGTCCTATCGACGCAGCATTTCACGCCATTGAACAAATTATCGGGCATCACTATGAACTTGACGATTTCCAAGTTCACGCTGTAACGAAAGGTAGGGGCGCAGTTGGTTCTTCGATTATTCGTTTAAGAGCAGACGGAAAACTTTATCCCGGCAACGGCGTTTCAACCGACATAGTAGGTGCTTGTATTCGTGCATACATAAACGCGCTCAATAAAATCGTTTACGAGGAAAAATAATTATGAAGTTTTGTTTTTCCGATAAATTTATAAAATCTTGCAGTTTTCTTGAACTTTGTAACACCGTTCAAAGTTACGAGTACGACGGGGTGGAGATTTTTGACGCGGCTATTGAAAAGGCTACTCATCAAGACAGTATTTTCCACTCTTCTTTAACGGCTGACGCAAAAAGAAAACTCGTTAATAGGCATATAGAAATTTCCGCACTTGATTTCCCAGAACAAGTTACAGAAGATACTGATGCGGAAAAAATAGTGAAATACGTTAATTACGCAACAATCGCGTCGGTTAAGTCGGTTATTTTGCGTTTTGCAACTCTTCCTAGCGAAGAAGAACTTTCTAAAATTATAAGACCTGCGCTTTCGGTTGCGGAAAGTAACGGAATTTATTTATTGATTGAAACGGCAGGTCCGTTTGCAAATACTTCAAGAGTTATTGAAGTTATCAACTATTTTGGTTCTGCAAACTTGAACGCTTGTTGGAATATTCGTGAAACTTTCTTTACGGCAGGCGAACTTGCGGATTCAACCATTCAAACGCTCGGCGCGTATATTTGTTACGTTCGTTTGGGCGATAAAAAAGACGGCAAAAACGTTTTAATCGGCGAAGGCGAACTTCCCGTAGGCGAATTCGTTAACGCGCTCCGCTCGTTAAATTACGACGGTTACGTTGCCGTTATGGATTCGGGTGAAATCACTTCTGCCGACATTATTTTGACGCATTTTAGAAGTTATATGGTGTCAAAAGCGGACGAAGTAGTTGAAAAACCCGTATATTACAACCGTTCAAAGACGGGCACTTTCCCTTGGAAAAGATTTGACGTTTTGGATTTGACTTTTTCACAAGTTCTTGACGAAATGGCGGAAAGATATCCCGACCAGTACGCGTTTAAGTACACCACGCTCGATTATACTAGAACGTACTCTCAATTTAGAGAAGACGTTGACAACGTTGCCGCGGCATTAATTTCTCTCGGCGTTCAACCGGGGCACCACGTTGCAATTTGGGCAACAAACGTTCCACAATGGTTTTTAACTTTTTGGGCAACGGTTAAAATCGGTGCTGTTTTGGTTACGGTAAACACCGCTTATAAAATCCACGAAGCCGAATATTTGTTTAAGCAATCAGATACTCATACGCTCGTTATGATTGACAGTTGCAAAGATTCTAACTATAAAGAAATTATCTCTGAACTTTGTCCTGAACTTAAGAATATTAAAGCGGGTGAGCCGTTATACTCTAAAAAACTTCCGTTCTTGCGCAATGTTGTCACAGTTGGCTTTGATATGGATGGTTGTTTAGAGTGGAAAGACTTTATGAAAAGGTCTACACTTGTTCCGCAAGAAGAAGTTCGTAGAAGAGCATCTGAAGTTAAGGCTGATGATGTTTGTAATATGCAATACACTTCGGGTACGACAGGTTTCCCAAAAGGTGTTATGCTTAC
>JAZRNE010000031.1:0-82037 GCA_045648045.1 Christensenellaceae bacterium | reverse complement strand
AGCGTTTGCCATTGCCATTACTTGGCTTTCTAAACTTTCCCTTAATTGCATCGGGCCACGTCTGCCGTCTACTACTGGTCTAATTCCTATTACAGGGTAATCCCCTACGTATCTATTTTTTGCCATATCAATTTTCTCCTTATATGTATATTAATTTATCTTCTTTTAAGCGAAGAACTTATAAATTATCGTATTTGAGTATCTTTGTCCTTTTCTTATCAACGTTGAAGGATAAGTGGGACAATTCGGTGAATTTGGATAATATTGTGGTTCTAAACAAAAGGCGTTATAATCTTTAGTTTGCTCGCTTATTTTGCCAGAATTTTTTGTTGCGTAAAACTGAAAACCAGGCATTGTTGAATAACAATCAATTTTCATTCCCGATTCTTTATCACAAACGTAAGCACATTGTTCAATATCGTTTGCTGTTTTTATGTCAATACAATAGTTTGTATCGTAACCAACTCTTTGACGGATAAAGTAATCGTCAGTTTCCGCAATATCTTTACCTATCAGTTTTTCAGGATTAAACGAATACGCCGTGCCGATAATATCGCAATACTCACCACGAGCCACAAATTCTTTATCGAACTTTGTTATCTTATTTGAATTTATATACGCATATAAATTTCTTACGTCCTTATTATTTAGCGTAAAATATGCGTGATTAGTTAAATTGCAATGAGTATCTTTATCACTCAAAGCCGAATATTCTATCGTTAAACCATTTTCGCTAACTAAATACTTTACCGAAACAACCATTTCGCCGGGAAAACCACCTGCTCCGTCTGGAGAAGTTAACTCCAGCACAAGAGAATCACCTTCAATACGTGAACTCCATAATTTATTATGAAATCCAGAATCGCCACCGCCGTGCAAACAATGTCCGTTTTGATTTGCATTAAGCAAATATTCTTTTCCGTTCAAAGTAAATTTTGCCTCGCCTATTCTATTTGCATATCTACCAACCGTTGCACCATTATAGGCGAATTTGGGCAAATAATAATCTTCAGGCTTTTCTGGTCCTGCGATAAATTCATTTTGTTTTCCACTAGAATTTTTTAGTCTAACACTAATAATACGTGCACCATAGTCAAGAATATCAACTTCTAATCCATCAGGTGTTGTCAACGTGTATACTTTGTTCTCTTTTCCGTCTTTTATAAAACTATAACTAATATAAATCATAAAAAATTAAATTTTAGCCTTAAATTTTAAAACCCTTGCTGAATAACTAGTGCCGTAAAGATACGATTCAACAAAAAGTTCGCCATTTTCAATATTGACGGATTTGCCGTTATCTAGCCAACAAGCGTCAAAAACTTCCGCATCTATTTTAATTTTTCTTTTTTTAAGATTGCGTTGAACGTTTTCATCCGCAGTCATTTCAACGTCTTTAACCACGGCGTAATAATATTCGCCGTCAAAAAGAATATCTGCACCGTCCGCATTAATAGAACTTGACTTTGAGTTATATATAAATTCTTTGGTTGAACGCACCCACTTGCCGATTTGTTCAAGCAGGCACTTATCCATAAGATTAACACTTCCGTCACCACAAAGCCCCGTATTAAGCAAGAAGTTACAATTAAACTTTCTACAATCTACTAAATTTTCTACTAATTCTTTTACCGATTTGTAATTACAATCGTTTTCAGCATAGCCCCAATGGTCGTTTAAGACTTGACACATTTCGCCTGCACGTTTTTTATCAGAATTATCCACAAAACACGGTTTTCCACGCTCAAAAGTTACGCTATCAATTTCATAATGCCCAACTTTCCCAAGTTCGTTTAAGCCTGTGTTGTTAATAATCATAGCATCGGGTTGATACTTTCTAATAGTTCCGTAAAGCCTATCTTCTTGCCAGTCTTCATCTGCCTTATCCCACATACCATCAAACCAAAACCCGCCGATTTTGCCGTAATTTTTACATAAGATTTCAATGCTTTTAACAAGATAGTCAATATATTCGGAAAAATTGTTTTGATAACTTTTCTCTCTCCAATCAAGAAGAGTGTGATAAAAAAACGGAAGTATTCCGCTATCGTTACACGCATCAACGAATTCTTTAATTAAATCCCTTTTAGTTGCAGAATGTGGAGCATCATAATCGCTTAAACCACAAGTATCATAGAGCGAAAACCCGTCGTGATGACGAGTTGTTAAGGTGATATACTTACAACCCGCAAGTTTTGCAGTTTCAACCAGTTCTTTCGCCCAAGTTTCTTTAACAAAAAACTGTTTGCTTAAACTTTCATATTCGCTTTTATCTGCATTTGGGTTTAAGTGCAAATACCACTCACCTTTCCCAACAATGCTATATAGCCCAAAATGAACGAAAAGCCCAAACCCTAATTTTTCAAAATTTTCAATTCTTTCCATTTTAACACAATTCACTCTTTATAACTTTTACAACTTGTTCCGCTAAAACGGCATACCCCTCGGTCAAATAGTGCGTTCCGTCAACATACCTATAATCTTTAGGTATATCTTTGCTAACAGTAAATAAATCGTTTAACGCAAGGTTTAATTCGCTTGCAATTTCATCCATTGCTTGATTTCTTTCGTTAACTCTTTTCATCCAAGAAGCATCATACTTTTCGTTGCCTTCTTTATAAACAACCGTACTGTTTGCCAAAAGAACTTTTCCGCAAGAACTCAACCTTTCAGCCATTTCTTTAACTCTTTTTTTATAAGAAGTTTTAGATAAATGTTTAGCGTGCAACCCAAAATTAAACTGAATTAAATCATAAGAATTATATTTAGCAAAACTCAACACTAATTTCTTATAGATATCCGCATCAATGCCGTAAGAAGTTGCAACGTAGTCAACGTATGCAACGCCTTTAAGTTTTTCCCTTACAATGCTTTGATAATTATGCGTAATACTATCACCAACAAGCAAAACTCTAGGCAAATCGCAATTAAAATTTTCGTCTTGCCAACTATGTATCCACTCAAACTGTTCTTTTTTCATATTATTTTATTAACACAATTTTAACATAACGGCTGAATTTTCTTTTTCAAAATCAAACTCTAACACGCCGTTTTTATATTCAAAGTTAACGCCAAAGTTTTGCGACGGATATAACCTTTCAACGTTATTAAATCCATATTTTGTCAAGTCAACACTAAACTTTTTAGTACCCAACGCCCAAACGGATAATAACATATCTTTGCCGTCTTTATCGATTAAGCCAAGCACGTTCATAGTGTTGTCCCACATACCTTTTAACTCTATCGGGAAAACGGGGTAACGGCTTGAAAGCGTTTTATTAAAAGTTTTATAAGTTGCAATACTTTCTTTAATAAGTGCTTTATTAAGTTCGTTAGCGTGGTCTATTTTACCAGAAAGATACATATAACCAGACATACCGCTTACCATATTAAAGATTGTTTGCCTACCATCAGCGTGAGAAATAATTTCTTCTTCAGGAATTTCAAAGGTGCTGATATACTTATGAGCAAGTGGGTACGGATACGCCCAAGAACCCGCCTTTTCAGGTCCGTAATACATTAGCGAACCAGAGAAAATGGACGGCATCTTTTTATAATCTTCTTGGTCTGTAACAGACTGCAAAGAAAATCTTTTAATAACGTCGTAAGTAACCCTACCCGCACCCGCAGAACAACTTTCAATAACCAAATCGGGGAATTTTTCGTAAACTTTATCAATAAACTCGTAAAAGGCTTTGTTTTTATTTCTTAAACCTTCAACGGGTGATTCACCGTGATAGTTAACCCCCCAACGTTCGTCGTTATTTTGGTCGTTTTTGATATAACGCACACCTAAGTCGTAAACGTGCTTAATTTTACCCATTAACCACTCTTGTGCCTTAGGATTAGAAAGATCAAGTTTAGGGCGATAGTGAGCAACAACGTTTCCATTTCTATGCATAAGCATATCTTCGCCAAATTCTTTTTCAACGTTATAGGTTGTGCGTTCAAACTCAAACCAAACGCCAGGACGCATGCCTTTGCTCTTTATATAATCAATAATACCCTTAAATCCGCCTTCACCGAATATATCGTCAAACGGGTCCCACTCACCTGCTTCCGACCAACCTGCATCAATACAGAACCCTTCGCAACCAACTTCCGCCGCCATATCAATAAGCGGAATAAGCCTATCGTAAGTAGGCATTGCCCAGTTGCAATTCATAAAGTCGTTAAACATTACCAAAGTGTCTGCTTTAACAGGTTCAAATCTTCTTTTATATGTTAAAAGTGTTTTTACAACTTCATCAAAACCACCTTTAACAAGTCCATAAAAACAAGCGTTGGTTGAATATTTTTCACCAGGCTTCAAGTCGTAAGTCCAGCCGAGAGTTTCGTCGTACCCACCCATTGCAACGGTGATAAATTGTGCGTTAGTTCCTTCAAAAGCAGAAATATCTATATACCAGTTTTCAGAACCTTCTCTTTCAAAAAACCAACATTCGTTCCTTTCTGTATCTTCAATAATGATAAGCGGATAGTAATCGTTAGAAGAATAACTACCCGTTGATTGAAAACGATAAACGCATTTTTCCCAAAGGTGACTAGTTGTCGGCCATAAGCCCAACTCTTTTAACGTTTTCTTTTGCCATTGACCTTCGCTTTGCCATCTACAATTACTGTAATGAACGATAAAACGGTTATCATTTTCAAAATATTTAGTTCCGCCTAACCCTATACCCGTAACCAAACCAGCAGACAACTTTGTTAATGGCACGTCCTTTTCGCCAAAGTTTTCCACTTCGGTTACTTGCCTTATAACGTTTAATCCGTCAATAAATTCTATCTTTTCATTTACTTTTACGGGATATGAACTCACTTTATAAGATATGGTCGCTTCATCTTTCGAAACGTCTATACTTTGGTGCAAGTAAAAATCGCTTGTCGGCATAATAATTTTATCTTCGCACTCTACTTCGTTACCACCACCTATGATTAGGTTGGTGTTAATATAACCGTAGTTATAATCAGTTATAGTAGTTTTGTCAAGTGAAAGGAAAAAATGCCCTTTTTCGCCAAAATTAACGTACATATCATTGTGTTTTACTTTATTAATCATTTTTTCACCTTCTATTTTACAAACACAGTTCCTATACTCCACGCAGGAAGATTTGGAATGGTTAATATATATTCTTCTTTTTCTCTTTTTGCAGTTAGTTCTCTTTCTTCAGCATATTGACCGATAAACACGAATTTGCTTCCAGCAGAGTTTTTAATTCTCAAAGTCAATTCCCCGCTTTCGCCTATACTCATATTCATTAGTGAAACGCTTTTTATTTTTCCATCTAAAGTTTCTCTTGGCATCAATGAAATTTGTGCTTCTGCATCAACAATGGTCTTTATAGCGTTAGGACAAATGCTTTCAATTGCACCCAACAATTGATTTCTTCTATCAACGCTTATGGTAGGATTTAACAAGTCAGTTCCGCAAACTATCCATTTAACACCATTCTTACTTGTAACAATGGCGTCGCAAATTCCATAAGGATATTCGCCTTCGCAAGCAACAGTTATATCTCTTGTCCCACTCGTGTAATACGATAAAGGATTTACGGTTGCTTTATTTTGATAATTCAATGAACGATAAAGCGTTGGGTTATAAAAACTCTTCGGATACGCCTTGTTTTTATGTTCACCGTTATATTCGCTATCCGTAAACTTACAAGAAAGTTTTGAAGCGGTTGCACCGTCAACACGTAAATAATCACAGTCAAACGCTTGATATTTTTTGTTAACACGCATAAACACTTCCGCATCACAAATAACGGGTTTTGTTAACAATAATTGCATTTGTTCTTCAGAAAGAAAGTGTGCATTTTCTTTTGTAACGAAATACACGCCGTCAGACTTCTTTCCGTCGTAAGCAAGCGGGATACCCGCTCTTAAAAATTCAATCACACCGTCGTAAACGCCAATATGGAAATCATAAACGTTGTTAAACGGATGTGCTTCAGTTTCACGCATTGTGTCTTCTGCAAACACGAAATTTAGTCCGCTTTGAACGGTCGTTTTATTAATTTCAACCAACTTTTCCCAATACGGACGATGGCGAACGAACTCTTTAAAAATCTTTGAGTGGTAACTCATAGGTTCGTAAGTTCTCATAACCATTGCGTAAGTCATATCCGTACTACTTGCACCCGCAAAATTAAGTGTTGTTGTAAAACACGTTCCTGCAGGGCTTTTACCATAAACTACGTCGGGAAGATTTTCAATTTCCGGCATAGTTTCCGTTACGCAATCGGGCAATTTTCTATTTAGCAAGTTTACGTGCAACATTCCCCTAACTATAAAATTAGGATTATAATCTTCGTAAACACCACCACCCGGTCTTGTTTGTGGGTTATGCCCCGAAATTTCTTTCATTGCAAGAAGAACTTTTTTAGAATCTACCGTAAGTGCAGTTCTCATATCGCCATATTGCAAACAGAAAATAGTGTCAGGGCAAGCTTCGTGGAAGGGCTTTAATATGTAGCGAGTAAAATCAGCCAAACTATCGCCCATAAAGTCTGCGTAAAGTTTTCTAACCTTTTCATCTTTCATAAACAACACAGAAAGTTGTTCACGAGTATAATCCGTGCCGTTTTTCTTATTAAACTTCGAAATACAGTTATCGCAAAAACAGCCTATCATTGTAGAACCGTGAAAGAAGAACCTATAATCATCATCTATCCACAATTTTTTAGGATTAACGCCCTTATAAGCAAGCAAAGAATCTTTTATGTATTCTCTAAAATAATCGTCGTTATAGCAAAAACAGTAATTATTTACACCGCCGTTAATATCAACCATTTTACCAACTGGCGAGCCTTCGTAAACAAGTCCGCTACAATCCCTTGAAGACATATATTCGCCGTGTCCCAAAGTGTTTGCAAGTTGCATTGAAACGATTACACCGTTTTTGCGGAAAAAGTCAACTGCTGGTATTAATTTTTCTGCTGACTTTTTGTGCGTTTCAATAGATGGATAGCCATAATCAGTGGTAAGCCAAACTTCATCACAACAGCCGTTATTTTCATTAAACGCTTGCATCAAAGAGTCTAGGTAATCAGAATCTTTTTGCAAGTCCATTCCTAAACGCTGAACTAACATTACTTCTCTCCTTACATCCAGTAATTCAATTTTATTTGGTCTATTTTGTCTTTAATGTTATACCCTTCGCCTATTTTTACAAAGCCAAGTTTTTCGCACAAACTCAAAAATTCTTGCTTATAATTTTCATAGCCTTCTTCGCCGTAATAATATTTATAATTGAAAAATATCATACACCTTAAGGTTAACTCAACTTTTTCAATTTCGCAAATAATTCTATTGCAATCAACTTCTTTTAAGACTTCAGATTTTGCCTTTTCAATCAATTGCATTTGCTTTTCAAGAAGTTCTATCGGGTGATTTTCATACCAACCAACGTCAGGACTATAAATAGCAAAATACACGTTTTTAAGCCACTCCACTTCCGCTTCTTTGCGAAGTTGTTTTGCCATTACTTCCGTCGGCGTATCTTCCGTAAAGATAGCGTCAACGCCGTTTGCTTCTTTAAATAAACGTTTTCTCATTTTTTGAGAACGCAACGCTATTTCTTTGTAATAGCCGTCAAAAATATTAATAATTTCTTTGATATATTTTGAACTAGCACCAAACGTTAACCTTAAATATTCATCTCTAACGTCAAACGGATTAAGATTAATATTCCACAACGTTTTTGACGCTACGTAAAGTTCCATATTCGCTTTCCAGTCAATTGGTTCAACGTGATTTGACTGCATAAACAAATATTGAACGTTATTTTCTTTGTAAAACTTCATTTCTTCTGCCCATTTTTGCATTGTGGGAAAATACCATAAAAAGCAATGATAATGCGTGTGATACGTCCAAAGCATTAAGTTTTTGCAAACTAAACTCCACTCACTAATAATGCGTTCAAACGGGTCGAAATGATTGTTAGAATTTATAGGATAATAACAATTTGCTTTAATCGGTGCAATGCGAACGCACAAATTCGGGTCGGCAATAACCAAAGGAATAACCTTGCCATCTTCCCTTTTAACAGGTGCAAACGTAGTGTAGTAATAAGCGAAAAATACCAAATAAATTTCACGTTCAATATTTTCTTCTTTCATCCACTTGCGAAGTTCTTTCATAAGTAGATTTCCAAAAATAACGTTTAAGCCCGCCCTAGTGTATTTTTCAGCACGGCGAACACATTTTTCGCACATACACATTTGCTCGTGGTCCATTTGCCCTATCGGAAAATATTTATCGTCAGTAGTCCTGATAAGATTTTTTAAGGTTGAAAGCACAATCTTAAAAGCACTAACGTCCAAACTTTCATCAACTTCGCCATCATCAGTAATCCCGTCGGACATACATATATCAATCGCTTCGCCTTTATCATTAAACTGATAAATATGAGCGTTTTTTTCTTTATTTTCATCAGTAAGATATATACTTCTAGGCGTCATCCACAAAAGCGAGTGACTACACCCGTGCTTGCCGTTCCACTTGATATCTCCTCCAAATTCTTCCCTAATAGAATAATTTTCGCTCGATAACCTTAACCTTGCTGAAAACAATTCGTTTTCAACGTTTTTTGCAAGATATTGCCTTAACGCAAAATCCGGAACTGAAGTATAAGACTTTGCTTCTGCTTGCAATTGGGTGATTTTAGGAACGTAAGTATAATCTACGGTCAAAAACCGCACGCCAAAAAACTTTTCAATAAAATCATAGGTAGCGTAAAGAATTGCCCTAGAATTTTTCCCAAGCAAATAAACGCTACCATTTTCAAAAACAACCGAAAACGAGTCGTCAGGAAGATTATCTTCACAAAAAATCTTCCCACAACCCACGTATATACCTTTTTCGGCATTATTATTTGTTATCTCAAGAGCAACACCCGTGCTTTCAAAAACAAATTTTTTCAATTCTTCAGACGCAAACTTAATACATGCGTCTGAAGAATCAATTATTATTTTAGAACTTTTTAAGTCGTCTAACTTCATAAACTATTTAATCCCATATTCGATTTTAATATCGTCAATAGTCTTTCCTTCCGATACTCTGCTGAAATCAAGCGTGCTTGCTATATCCACAAACTCTTTAACGGTATTGTATACTTGTTGGCTATCTGCATAATAAGATTTAACGTTTCTTACAATCATATAAAGCGGTGTAAGTTTAACTTCGTTAAGCCTTGTTACTAACGCTGTATCGCCAGCAACGGTTGCCTTTTCAATTTCAACATTGATAATATCTAAAAGCCCTTCAAGGAACGCTATAGGATAATATTTCGTATCGTATATCTTTGATTGATAAATTTGAATTGTAACTTCGTTAGTAAGAGCAACTTCAAAGAACTTTTCATCAAGTCTGCCCATAACTTCTTTTATCGCTTGCGCAGATTTGCCATAATACAAATCAATAAACTCATTTTGAAGAGCAGTTATATCGCTATCGGTATTCCAAAGCATTTTTGATGCAACGTAAATATCCATCTTATCTTGCCAGTCGCTTGAATTAATGTGGTCACTTTGCATCAACATATACGTTGCACCGATTTCTTGATATCTTTTAAGGTCTGCTTTCCAAGTTCTTTGCGTTGGGAAATAACAAGCAAAACCAGAATAGAACGTATGATAGTTCCAAACCATAATGTTGGGGGTAAGATTTCCCCACGCATCAATCGTTTTACCTAACGCAAAATTCTTATCTTCCGTAACAGAATAATATTGATTTTGGTTAATAGGTGCAATACGAACGTGAACGTATTCGTTAGGAATACAAGTTGCGTCAAGAGCATTTCCTTCACCATCAACCGGAGCATATACCGTTTGGTTATAAGCGAACATTATTAGTTCAACTCTTCTGCCGTCGTATTCTTTTTGACACCACTCGTTAACTTCTTTCGAAACAAGGTTTGTCATACGAACAACGTTGCCACTACGCAAATATTTTTTCGCCCTAGTCAAGCACCTATTACATTGACATTCAACAGTTGTATCTTGCATTGCAAAGAAGAACAAAGTTGTATCTTTACTTGTTTCTCTTACTCTATTCTTAAGGCTTTCAATCGCAACTTTTGCAGCACTTAATTCCATAGTGGTATCAAGTGAACCATCTTCTGCAACACCGTCAGTAAAGCAAATATCAACAGCGTTTCCGCTTGAATCGATATTATACATATGTGCGTTTTTAACCTTATCTTCAGCCGTTGAGAAATATGTTCCCGTAGGCACAAAAGAAATAGTATTATGTGCAAAACCATTAATGTTTGCACCGCCACCATATTTTTCGCTTGCGGCAAAATGTTCACCACCAGTCATTCTCATACGTGCAGCGAATAATGAGTCGGTATAGAACGATTTTGCTAAAAACACTCTAAGCGGAAAAGCAGGAATTTCCTTGTGGTCTATCGTGTAAAAATCAAGTTTAGTAAGCGAAGGAACGTAAGTGTAATCTGCGGTAAGAAATCTTACCCCAACGCACTTTTCAAGGTAATCGTAAACACCGTAAAGTGTTCCCCTATCACTTGCTCCGTTAATAAACAAGCAATCATCTTTACTTCTTAAAATAAAGCCGTCACCATTTAGTTTTGAGTAATCAATATCGCTATCGATATCAGTTAAAACTGAATTTTTGCCGATAAAAATATATCTGCTATCTTCATTAATCGTAATTGACGTATCAAGCGATATAGGAAGAGAAACACCCGTTGCTTGCTTAATAAAGTTTTGCATTTCCGTAGCCGCAAAATATATTGTATCGGTATAATCTTTGCTAATTATAATTCTATAAGGACTAGTACCATTATCAACCAACACGCCCGAAACTACAGGTACTTTATTCCCTTCTTCAGGTTTATTCTCTTGTTGTTTCGGTTTACAAGCAGTTACGCTTGTAAACAATATGGTTAAAGTCAAAACAAACGTAATAAATTTAATAAATTTTTTCATAACGTTACCACCTTATTTAACCGTAATTTCGTAAGTAATTCTTCTCAAATTACCAAACGCATCTTCAGCCGAATATACTAAAAGATAAGAACCTTTTTCCCCAAAAGTGTATTCAGTTTTTCCTGTTAACACTACGTAATTTGCAGAAGGCGTTTTGATATAAACTTTGGCAGTTAGATTGGTTGAATAATTATCCGCAACAGTACTGCTAGGTAAAGTTATAGTTGAACCTACATTATACTCATTCTTAATAGTTCCATTAACGATTATCGACGGTGCTTCGTTATCATAAACAACAACGTTAAACGTCTTTGTCGTAGCAGTTCCTAATTTGTCAACAGCACGGTATTCTATAGTGTAAGTACCATACTTATTCAAAGTAATCTTTTTGCTTTCTGCAAGTTTTTCGTTAATAATAGTATTCCCTGACGGGTCTTTAACCTTAACGTTTGCATAACTACTACCCATTTGAATAAAATCGTAAGCAACTGCAGAAGAAACAACGAATTCGCTATTAATTGTGGTTCTTGAATTTACCATTTTACTAGCAAAAAGCAATTCTGGACCAACGTTATCATTGTCAACGTAATTAGCATTTCTTTCAATCGTATACGTCATATTTTGGTTAGAAACAGTTTTGACAAGAATTTTGCTATTATAATCTTGACTTGTTGTTACGCCGTTAAATTCAAATTCAACAAAAACCAAACCACTTGCAAAGCCTTCGAACGTACGGCCATCTTTTAATTTTGAAACTGACGCCATTTCGTTTCCGCTTGTGTAGTTTAACTTTTTAAGCGTTGCGTCGTAGTAGTTTTCGTATAAATAATACCCTTCACCAACATAAGACTTTCTCTCTGCGTTGTAAGATGAATTGCTATCATAAGAACTTATAGAATACTTTGCAATATAAACCTTGCCATCACCGTTAACTTCTACTTTTGAAGACCCGTTTTTGTTTATATCGTAGTATCTAAATTCAACAACTACATCAGGATTAATTGCATCAATTAAGCGAATAGTAAACCCGTTAAAATTATCTACCGTTCTAGTGTCAATTCCGTACACAAGAGATAATCCATCTACAGGAACGGGGTTCGGGAACTTGATTTTTGCGTTATCTTTAGCCATATAAAGCATACCGTCTTTAAGAGATAACGCCCTTGCTTGCCCTTCAATGATAATAAAATCAGATATTGCATCTATATTTTTAGCAATAACTTTAACGTCTTTTGTTAAAATTTTTTCTCTTGAAGTTCCTTTGCCGGAATAATATTTTAAAGTAAGTTCCGAATAACTTTCAGGAACATTATAAGAATATTGTTCATTTCCACTAAACGTTTTGATAACGTTTCCGTTGGCAATTACTTCTAAAGTTTTGCTAGGTGTTGATTTTTCCTTGAAGTCATAAGTCGCGAAATTTGGTAGTTCAACAGTTTGCCCTGCACGAACAGCAAGAATTTCCCTTTCCAAAGTTAAAGATACATAATCGTTATCAATATCCAACTCAAATCGTTCTGTAACGCTATACCCTAAAAAGTCAGTAACCTTAACTTCAACAGAATAAACGCCGTTCGTATCAATTAGATATGCCCCTGCAAAACTTTCTAAAGGCTTGCCATCAAGAAGCATTTTCTTTTCCACCTTAAGGTTACCAGAACCACCCGAAGCCGTCACGTCGGGAATTACGTAATTTGTAAATAAAGGTATGTTTTCACCAAGTAAAATATCAATCGTGATAGGCGTAGTGTTTTGGTTTACGCTAAAAGGAAATTCTTTTTTGCTGATTTTTCCATAGTTATCTACTGCCGAATAAACAAGCGTGTATTCGCCTACGGATTGTGGTGTAAAACCTTCTTCCGTTGAGGGAACGACATCATTGCCTTTTTTCAATGTTACAGATACTTCAGAATCAATCAAAATATTTTTTACAACCTTGGGGAAAGGATAGAAATAATTAACAACGCCATCAGGTAAATCTTCATATTCTGAATTAATTAAGAAACAAGTATCGTTAGTTGCGTCGGGCAATAATTCTTTATTAAGTTTTTCACCCGCAATGCTTTGAATATAAACGCCCGAAATAGGTTGTGAAGAAGTAAATTCTATTTTAAGATAAACTTCACCTGTGGTAAAGCCGTCCCAAACGTTAGTGTTACCTATTTTATCCGCATCGTCCATATCGATAATCTTAAAAAGTTTATCTTCTGATGCCCAACGATTTCTCAAGTTGCTATAAACTGCATTTTCTTCATAATCAAAACGCAAGTTAAACATTCTTGATTTTGCACCTTGGTTATATGCGTCGAAGTAACACCCCCAACCGATTGCACCGTAATAAGTACGAATATCGCCATCATCTATTTCTTCGTTATTGATTGCACCGTATTCTTTACCATTTAAGTAAACGCTCATATAACTTTCAGATGAAACGCTTCTCTTATACCACCATTTTAACGTCAATTGATTGTTAATGTTATGAACGTCAATTAACGTTACTTTAATTTCATCTTGCTTATTAGATTGTCCATCTGAATAAGGAACAAAATTAATTAGTGAATCATTTTTATCAAAATCTTTTAAGTCAATTATTTTACTATAATATATAGAAGAAGAGTTTGTTTGTGCTTGAATATAAACGCCCTTTCCTTTTTCAACGCTATAAGACGGTAAATCAACGCCTGATTTGATTTCAGAAATACTGTATGCATTGCTAAACAAATTTCCTGAAGAAATAACCACTTCTACGTTTTGTGAAAGTGTTTTTAACTGCCCGTCAATATTTGAAGATGCGGTGAAAACGTAAGTTCCTTGCTTTTTAGGCGTATAAACGATATCGTAAATAGTTTCTTCTTCGCCCGAAGGTAAAGTTACGCTAACGTCTGCAGGATACGTTTTGCCGTCATACAAACCATAAACTGCACCGATATCAATTGATGAACCGAAGAATAGTTTGCTAGGCAAAGTTTTCATAACCAAGGTTGCTTCATTAGAAACAACGATATTATGCACGTCTTTTGCAGTATATTTAAGAGAGGTGCTGTCCGTACAAGAATAAGTTATTTGGTAATTTCCACCACGTTCAAAAATGATAGAATAACCTTTTTGAACATCACTACTATGCAACGATTCAATTTCTTGACCATCAAGAGTAATCGTTACGTTGTAATTTTCATATTTTCCGATAACACTTTCAATATTTGCAACAGGCAAAACGAAAGAATCACCAGTAGAATAATTGCTTAAAATTTCAGTTGCATACTTAAATGAAACGTCAGGATTACCACGAAGAACTTGCACAATTTCGTAACTTTCACCGTAATAAATCTTATATTCACCCACACAAAGAGGCATAAATTTCCCCCCGTCGTGAGAAACTTTATACCCATTTGGGTCTAAAATTTTAGTTATCCCTTCGGTTTTTAACGGCGTGTAATCGTTAAGAACTATCGTAAAGTCTTTTTTCACGCCGATACTTTTATCGTTTTGTGCATTAGCGTTGTTAATTGCAACAATGCCAAATAGCATACATAAACAACAAACCAATGATATTATTAACAATGAAATTCTTTTAATTTTTATTGTCATAAAAAATCTCCTATCAGAAACTCCGTCAATTAGCCTTTTAAGCCACCAACGTTAAATTTAGCCATAATGGTTTTTTGTGAACATAAATACATAATCGTTGTAGGTATTGCAGTAAACGTAAACCCTGCTAAAATTGCTGGAACACCAAGCCCGTATAGTTTAATATTATACTGGAACATATACATACCGAGTGCAAGGTTAGGATAACTAGGCAACCACGTCAAAAAGGTCATATAATCGTTCCACGTACCCAAGAAACCAAGCACGAAAGTTACCATAAAGGTAGGAATCATCATAGGCATCATAACGTAGAAGAAAGTTTTAAAGTTAGTGCTACCGTCGATTTGTGCCGCTTCAGCGTAAGCCCAAGGTATTCCTTTCCAAGCACCGTACATCAATATAAAGTTAAACCCATAAAACGCACCGCTACCACAGATTAAAATTCTGCCTAAAAAATTATCGTATAACCCAAGTGCTTTATGAATTTGCAAACTTGCAGGTCCCGTACCGATAATAGGTATAATCATTAAGAAAATACCTAATGAATACAGAAAATTCTTTCCAGGGAATTTATACCTACAAATTACGTATGAAGTAAGCATATTAAAAAAGTTTATGATAAACGGCGTTGCAATCGACCAAATGATTGAGTACGTAAACATATTACCCAAACTGTAAACGACCAAGCCTACGCCTTCTTTCGTTCTTTTATATTCAAGTTTACTTATAACGTCAATATAGTTTTGATAGAAAAACTTTTTAGGTAATTGATATGTAGCAAGCAAAAATTCATCAGGTTGCTTTACTGAAGAATAAAGCATCCACGTAAGAGGAATTAACAAACTTATTGCATAAACAACCATAACGGTAATAGAAATGTATTTAAAAATCATATCTACTACTTGAACAGGTCTTAAATGTAAATATTTTTTCTTCATAACATTCCCCCATTAATCTTCGCTAGGCCCAAATTTTTCAAGTGCCCATTTCAAAAGCAAGGTAAGTGGTGCCACGATAAGCGTCATAATCAAACCGCCTGCCGATAATATTGGATACCCCATTTCGTTTGCTTCGATAAACGTTTTTACGTAATAGTAATAACCCAAGTTGTAAGTTTCTAACGGTGCAGAACCTAACCAGAAAGTAACCAACGAACCAGAATTCATCAAGAAACCAGTAAATCCTGTGATTAAGAAAGTTGAAAGCGTTGGATAAATAAGCGGTAAAATTATATACCACATTTCGCTGAAGAAATTATCAATGCCGTCAAGTTCAGAACTTTCAAAAATTTCTTGTTGAATGCTATTCATTGCGTTAGGATATACTATTAAAGACGTTGAGAACGACAACCAAATAGTGTAAAACAAAGTTACGCCGTACGTATATTTAGGGTCGTTAAATAATTTTGGGAAATCTTGAACGTTAAAAATTGCTTTACAAATTTGTGGCAACGAAGTTTCAACGAAAAGTTTAAACACAAGTGAAATAACCATACCAGGAATAATGCTTGGTATCATTGAAACAAATTGCACAAATTTACTGCCCCTTGTCTTCTTAAAAATATAATAAGAAAAAATTAAATACAAGGGCATACAAATAACAAGCGGAATGATATAGTTTTTCAAAGTATTGATAAAACTTATACCAAGATAATCACCGTCTTTAAAAAGCATTTCAAAGAATGCCTTAAAGTTATTGAACCCATTAAAGGTTGCTTTGCCATAATAGTCAATCTCTTGAAACGCAAGAACAATTGATTTAATATTTGTTGTAAAGAAAAAGAAAGCCCATAATCCAACAGGATAAATTAAACACAAAAGAACGAAAATATAGTTCTTATATTTTTGTTCAAGGACTTTTCTTTTTTTAGGGGCAGGTGTTCCTGCCCCATTATTTGCTGTTAAAATTTCAGCCATAATACACCTTAATTATAGAATCCGTTAGCCTTTGCTTGGTTTAAGAACCCAGTCCAACTAGTAGCATCGTAAGCATTAGCAATATTATTCGTAAGCGTGCTAATCTTATAATTTGCTATGTTTTCACCATCAGGAACGGTAATAGCGTCAAGCGCTTTATACATCATACCGTAAGTGGTTATACCAACTTTGCTTGGGAATACGCTAAATCCGCTTGTTGCGTAAAAAATAGGTTGAGTTTCGATAAGCGTGCTAGAAACAAGCGCAATATTTTCGCTATCTTTATACAAATCGAAAGCATTGTTAGCAAACGGAGTCATATTTGCTCTATCAAACTCGGTAAGGTTATAAACGTAAGGTCTAACAACGCCCGTACTTACGGTATATTTTCTTAAATTTTCTTCTTTCAAAGTAAATGCAAGGAAGTCTTTGATTGCTTCTAACTTATTTGGGTCAGTTTGCTTGGGAACGAAAATTGAAGACATTTCAGATAAGCCCATAGCAGTTCCTTTTCCGTTTCCGAATGCGCCTACGCCACCTTCAAAATCAGGTGTCAACATATAGCGATAATCTCTCTTACCATAGCCCCTATCAGCATCACCATTGCTAACGTTAGAGTTAAAGTAAGTGCGGGCTTCATTTTCCCACCAAGTACCTTCAATAATCATAGCGGTTTCGGGGTTATCGTCACCTGCGCGGTAGCCCATAACGTAATAACCTTGAGTTGCTGCGTGGTCCCAAGTGTTACCTTTTGCAGTATCATGCAAATAATCAGGTTTGCAAAGGTTGTTGTAAATAAATTCGATAGCCTTTTTAATACCCATCATTGAAAAAGACTTGTAACCATCAACAATACTAAACGCTTCTTTTGGCTTATCATTCATTTCGTATTCAACGCCGTTAGAATCGTGGTCGTAAAGGTCGATAACTGATTGCAAACCAGAATATTGAGCAATTAAAGCGTTTTCAATGTGTCTTGTATATTCAGGGAATTGCCCCGTCCACATAAATACTTTTTTATCGCTATCTGAAATAGCACTAACCATATCGTCCCATTCAGCAATAGTCATAGGTTGACCGTCGTCGTAAGTGCCGTATTTGCCGTCTTTACCTGCACGAAGAATAACGTCGTTTTCTTCATAGTTGGTTTTACCCGTTGAAGATTTGAAAATAAGGTTTTGACCTTCAACTTCGAAAGTAATACCTTGAGCAGTAAGAGCGTCTTTTACTTCAGCAGTATTTGCTGCTTTGTAGAGCCAATTGTTAGCCAAGAAAGTATCGTGGTCGTAAATAAATCCGTGAACAGAATCGTTCCAAGGCAACATATATAAGCCACCTGTTTTGCTGTTTGCAGCAACAGAACTCCAAGTGTTATAGTAACCATCACGAGAATCTAATTTTTGACGAATGGTTAAACCATTTTCGCCATCGGGTTTAGTTGTGTTAACAAAAGTGCTTAAATCTTCAAGTTTGTTAGTTTCAACCAATTTCTTCATTTCAGAAGTACCGATAGAATAATAAATTGAAGGGCTAGTTTCAGATTGAGGTGCCTCAACGTCAGCAATAACTTGAGCCGCATCAAGTTTATCTTCTTTAGGAATAACTTCGTACTTTGAGTTATTTGCATTCCATTCTTTTCTTAAGTCTTCAAACCATTGCGTACCAAGACCACCATTGTAGAGTGAAACGTAAATTTGAGTTTTGTTCTTGTCGATTCCTTGAATAACCTTAGGGCCACAACCAACGCCAGCCGTTGCACCAAAGGCGATTACTCCGCAAAGAGCGAGAGAAAGTAACTTTTTAGAATTTTTCATTTTATATCCATCCTTTTAATATTTTTATTTATGCTTCAGGAGCACAAAACTCAAAACTTTCAAAAACGATTTGAGTTTTTTCATAAGCACTTGCACCTAAACCTGAAATAGCAAGTTTGAAACCATTTTCAAAGTTAATGCTTTGCACGTCTTCGGCAGTAAGTTGCCAAATTATGGTAACAGTTTCGCCTTTCTTAAGTGCTTTTCCGCTAGTATTACACCCGAACTGTGTAAAAGCATCAGCGGTAGAATTGTAAAGAGCAGGGGCAATTCTAACCCAAGCATCACTACCTATGTGCGAACAATAATAAGTAACCTTAATGCAGGTCAATCCATTGACAAAACACTCTTTAACAAAATCGTTATCAAAAATCATAGCGTTTGCCAAATTTGGAGCAAAACAGTTGAAATATAACTTGTTTTCCGTGCCGTAGTGGAATAATTGACCTGTTTGCTCACTATTAGCGAGATAACAACTAACTTTACCAGAAGAATACAACGTTGTTGCAAGATTTCCCGTAGTTGTTGGAAGTGCAGGATTAATAGTATAAGCAACACTTAACTCACCAAAGTTCACGTTAGCGGTGTAATTTCCGCCTAAAACAAACGTAAATTCAGTATCTGCAACACCGTCGTCAACGCCGTTATCACTAACGAAAACAGAACAAGCAATGCCGTTATCAGTAAAGCACTTAAATAGTTCTGCGATATCCGTTTTAACGTTTGCATCAACTTTTAAGGTGCTATCAGCAGATTTATAAATCTTTTGATTGCCGTCAGAAACAATAAGACCGTTGCCGATAACGAACGTAGAATAATTGTTGTTTCCATCATTGATTACCAAATGGTTATTGTTTACCCAGAACGAACAAGTTTTTCCGTCAACGGTTGCAACGCCGTTTTCGGCAAGAACGATTGAACTTTCCCCACTTGTATAAGTGCCGAGATATTCAGAAGCATCACCCACTCTATCCAAAGCCACAACTTCAGAGAAGTATACGGTTAATGGTTCGTTTTGGAAAATTTCGTTATAATTTTGAGTTATAAACCCAACTACGAAATTTGAACTATCGTCGTTAAGTAGCATATCGACGGTAACGAAACTAGCAATGTCTAATTCTTTATAAGTCCAAACGTTAGCGATTGCAAATTCTCTAGCACCCCAAGTATTACCATCACGGTAGAAGTTGATATGGATATTAGTTGCTAATTGCGGAATATCTAAACAATACCAAAAACCGATTTTTGTGTAACCAAGTCTAAGCAATTCAACCAACTTTGCACGATTAAACCCGATTGCTCTAGTGTGGTTATCCATTTTAGAAACTCTGTTATAGTAGAGTGCAGAACGGGTTGTGCCGTTAACGTCTGTAAAATCAGCATAACCGAAAGAGTTTTGCTGGTCTAAAACGTACCACATATCAAGGTTGTCCGAACCGTTAGTCGGGTCGATAATACCTTCGTAATATTCCCTAGAAACAACCTTAAACGAACAAGTTTCATTGAGAGCAGTTTTGCCGTTTCTTGTTGCAACAACCGAATAGGTATAAGCACCTTCTTTAGGGTTAGTAAGTTTAATTTTTTCATTTTCGATTGAAAAATTAACTGCCTTGCCCTTTTCATCTTTAATAGAGTATGTAACTTCTTTTTCTTGAGCCACAACAGGGAACTCAACTAAAGGCAAAGTTGCATCATCAATAATTACGTAAGAATTATTAACGTTCGGCATTTCAAAAACAAGTGCTTTGTTATCAGAAATAACAAACTTAAACTCTAACGATTTGGTTTTATAAGTTACTTTAATTACGTGAGAACCGACACCGATTTGTCCATACCAATCGTCAGCCATCAACAAGTAATTATTTCTAACGATATAATCATTTTCGGAAAGAGCGGTTCCATTAACTTCAACACTTTGAATTGAACTTGAGCCAATATAAAATGCTTCGGTTTTTTCCGCCACGTCATAACTTAACGAAGTGATAATTTTTGTATCGCTATCGCTGTAATCTTGTAGCCCCGTAACGTCAGGTGTTGGTTGCTTTTTGCAAGCACCAAACGAAACGAAACAGAAAACACAACAAATTGCAAGCGCAACGATAAATAGTTTTCTTTTCACAAGTTATCTCCTTTTCTTATCTTCACACAAGGGCATTTTTAATCACTAAAAACGCCCTTGCATATTTTGTTATTATTTACAACAGTTTTGCTTAATTATTTACTGAAAGATACTTCAACGATATACAAAGCCCCGTCAACACCGCCGGTCATTCCTATCATAGGAATATTAGTAACGTTAATAGCCGTTAAATCAAACGTCCAAGCAGTTAAATCGTTGTCACCCGTAGTGGGTGCACCTTCAATTCTATCACCCCAAAGTTTATCAGGAGTGTCGTAGTTATAGAATTTAATATTCATATCATCTTTTGATTTTTTAGCAATTACCGTCAACGTGGTCATTCCTTGGTCTATCATTTCTTGATAGAAATCTTCATCAATATACAAACCAACGTCGCAACTACCAGTACGACTCATATTGATATACTTTCCAGTATAACCCCACGCCGTTGCATTAGTTTCGCTAATATCTAGATATTGAACCCAACATTTATTGTGCGAAGCACTATTAGCACATTCTAATTCACACAAGGTTGTATTAAATACGTCGTCTAATGAAAGAAGATTTAAACCGTCGTAATCAATTTCAGGTTCGGGTTCAGGTGCGCAGAACTCTAAATGAGTGATTATACATTGAGCCTTACCAGACGCAGATTGCATATAACCGATTTTCAAAGTATCTGTTTCAAAATTGAATGCTGCAAGTTCTTCAGCCGTGATAACCCACGTAACTTCAACTTGATTATCAATGCTATTGTTTGATGCACTGTTATATGGTTGACTTGTCCTTGAAACGAAATCAACGTGACTACTTCCATCATATTTTCTCAAACCTAACTTAATATAAGATTCTGCAGGATAATCAGAAAAATAAAATTTAATCTTAACGTTAGTTAAACCTTTATTAAAACAATCTTTTACAAAGTCAGTATCAAAAATAATGTCGTTAGAATAACCAGACCAAGCGTTGAAATACAAATAATTATTAGTACCGTAATTGAATAATTGACCTTGACCTTCGGTATTCAAAGTAGAAGTTGCAATTCCACTTGATTTCAAAGTAGTTGCCAAGTTTCCTGTTGTTGTAGGCTTACTAAAATTAATATCTAAAACGAATAATTTTTGACTTGAATTACCAGCCATACACATTGCCAAATAGTTTTCAAAACTGATTTTACTTAAATCACAGGTGTAAGTTGTAAGATTGCCTACGGTAACACCTTCGCCACTTAACGAACCACTAATAGTATCATTTTCAAGATCGTAATCATGCAAACGCATTGTGATAGTTTTAGGACTTGATTTATCTGCAACTACGGTAAGAACTGTGTTGCCTGATGCAATCATAGCATCAACGAAATCTTGATTGAAATAAATAAACGGTCCTCTGCTCCAACAATGCCAGTACATATTCAAGTAGTTGGTGCTGTATCCCCAAACTTCTTTATCTGCATCTGAAATTTTAAGGAATTGATTCCAACAAGTATTTGTACTACATTTTACCGCTTTAGTCATAAGCGCATTAGAATCAAACAAATTATCGTATTCAAGCAAGTTTTTGCCTGCGAGTTCAGAAACGTTATAATTATACTTAACGTCGAACTTAGCATAGCCGTTATAAGGAACGGTTGCTTTAAGCGTACTCTTTTCAGTATCAAGAACCATACCAGCAGGTACGTTTGCTTGTGCAACTGCCGTAATATCAAGTTCTTCGCCCATTGCATAACTCAAACCGTTAACTGCATTTTTAAGAGCAGTTGAAGTTACGCTAGAATCAACTTTAACAGCAGGTTTAATTGCGGTAATTTCTTCTAAAGCGGTAACTTGGTCATCTTCAAGTTCAAGATTTTCAAGTGCGTTATTAGCAACTTGAGCAATTGAATATGAATATTCGCCACCATTGTCGGAAATAATATACTTAACGGTTTCGCCGTCGGTATATTTAACGTAACCTACGCCTGCAAACGCTCTAGTTGCATTTTGGGGTTTAACGTTAGTGATTGCACAGTAAACGGTATTGTATGAAACGCCACCTTCTACTTCAACCTTATTCATTGCGTTGGTTGACAAGTTGATAATTTGTGTTTTATCTACCTTGTATTCTTCTGCAACGTCACCCCAGTAATAAATAGGATTAATGAAAAGGTTTTCTTCGGTGAAATCTCCCTTTGCCGTTCTATAATCTTCGGGAATGATAAACGCACCAAATTCTACGTTCGTGTAGGTTTGCATAAACGTTTCATATTCGCTACTTTCCATACGGATTTGATAACGGATACCTAAACGTTCTTTTTCGTTATGTATACGGATTTGTGCATTTTGAACGGTTTCAAACGAAAAGTCATCTGCCCTTGCCATTCTTAAACCAAAAATTGCACCGCTTGCTAAAATAGCAACGCTCATTATAAGGGATAAAACTACTAACAATTTTTTCTTAAAGCACGTAGTCATCATAAATATCTTCCCCCTCTAGCAAGTTTGACGCAACCATAACGTCTTCTGTTTTCTGAAAATCTATAACTTCAATCAATAGACTTTCGTACACTTTTTTGCTCATAAAAAATCCTCCTTTATATACCACCGCAAATTAATGCAGGTTTATCCTTTTTTATATTTTTATTCTTTGAAAAAAGCAATGCAATTTTCAAGTTTATTCTATGCTATATATTTTAACACTATATATACGTCAATACAATTGCTATCTGTAATCAAAACATTGCAAATTGTCGCCACATACCCTATCGCTCAAATTTAACCAACAAAACACCCTAGTAGCAATTGTTATCTTTCACTAAAACATTGCAGATTGTCGCCTATTTGGGCATTTAGCACGATTAAACATTGACTAAAACCGCCTTTTTGATTTATATTAGCCACAACTTTTGATTAGGAGAATTTAGATATGAGCAATCAAAAAGAACGAAATGTTTGCATAGTTTATCAAAACTTCGCTTTTGATATTCGTCTTTTACATTGCGGATTTGAAGATAATCCGAATCACCGCATAATAAATAAAAAGAACGATAGATACACACTTTCTTACATTACGGATGGTTCTGGATATTATTCTTCAAACTCAAAATTTTTTGAAATTAAAAAAGGCGATATTTATCTTCTTTCTCAAAATACAGAATTTTCACAACGTGTTAACCCCAAAAACCACTATAAATACATTTATATTTCTTTTGTAGGGCCTAACGCACAGTTGCTTTTGGAAAAAAGTGGACTAACGCAAAACTCACCCGTTTTGCATATTAACGATTCTGAAATTGAAAACAAATTCCGCAAAATATACGACTTATGCTCTAAAAATACGTTTGCTTCTATCGCAAAAGCAAATCTTGTTTTTATTAATATTTTGTGTTATTTGATTGAAAAAAACGAAGAAAACAACAAGCCCGTTAAAATCAATAAAAACGCCATTATCGAAGGTGCACAAGAATTCATTGAATCAAATTATTTTAGGGACCTTTCTGTTGACGATATTTGCAAGCATTCTTTTTGCAACAGAAGTTATCTTGCAAAGTTGTTCAAAACCGTGCTTAAAACTACGATTATGAATTATCTTTACGACTATCGAATTGAAAAGGCTATGGAAATGCTTGTTTATACCGATTTTTCAATCAATGAAATTATGGAACGTGTAGGGTTTAATGATTACACGAATTTTTATAGGCATTTCTTGAAAAAAACGGGATATTCCCCCAAAGTTTACCGCAAAGAAAATATTCAAACTTACAAGGAAAAAACATCTAACCCAAAACGTTAACAAACAATCAACTTTATAAATTCATAAAAAAACGCTCGGAAACCTTTTCGTTTCCGAGCGTTTATCATTTTTTTGTTTTTATACTGCAGGGTTGCTGAAAGTTATTTCAGTAATCCAAACCGCTTTATCAACGGCAGACCTTAAACCGAACGCTAGTTGATTATTAAGCGTTATACTTGACAAGTCAAATGTATATTTAACCAAACCTTTATCCGTGGTTTCCTTCGTGTAATCGGTATATCTTGACCACTCGCTAATTAGACCGTCATTACCAATAGCACAATCGTAAACACCTAAGTCTATGTTGCTATCTTGCCTAGCAAATACTATTGTCAACGTGGTCAAGCCTTGTTCTATCATATCTTTAGCAAAGTCACCTTTTAGGTACATAGCGATATCACACCAGCCTTGACGCTTCATATTGATATACTTTCCGCTATATCCCCACTCACTTTCATCACTTGCAGAAATATCCAAGAATTGTACCCAACATCCCTGGTGTCCTGCATCACAATCTTCGTTTTCCGCCATAATACCCGTTTCAGTATTGAACAAGTTTTCTAAAGTAAGAAGATTTAATCCGTCGTAATCAATTTCTTCTTTAACTTCTTCCTTTTCTTCAGGTGCACTGAAGTTGATATCTAAAACGTATAACTTTGCACCAATAGAACCTGCCATACAAATTGCTAAATTATTCTTTATAGTCAATTTGCTTACGTCACAAGTATAAGTGGTAAGGTTACCTTCAGTAACACCTTCACCGCTCAATGAACTACCGGTTATATTTTCAGCAATATTATAATCGTGCAAACGCATTGTAATTGCTGAACTTGATTTTGCTAAAACAACCGTAAGGATTGTGTTTCCTTCTGCAAGCATCTTGTTAAGGAAATCTTGTTTGAAGTATAAGTACGGACCTGTGCTCCAACAATGCCAATACAAATTCAAATACTTGCCTTCATAGCCCCATGCTTCAGCAGAATCTGCTGAAATGTCAAGGAATTGATTCCAACAAGTGCCTGATTCACACACCGTTCCCCTTCCCATTACGCCCGTATCTGCATCAAACACGTCGTCCAAAGTTAACAAGTTCAGACCATTGTAATCATCTATGCCCGGTTTTGCAATCGGCTTAATAAATTCAAAGTGGGTAATTGCTATTTGCGTTTTTCCGCTACCTGACGCCATTTCACCTATCCAAAGTTGGTCGCCTGCGGCAAAGTTAAACCCTGCAACTTCTGATGCCGAAATATTCCAGAATGATTCATAGAGAGAATCAACGCTATCATATTCGTTGCTCAACCAAGGTTCTTTATCTCTTGCACTTAAATATGCTGACGTTTGATTCGTACCGTCATATTTTTTCGGACCAATTTTAATCCAACCACCACCAAAAGAAGTTACGTAATAACTAATCTTAATGCTTGTATATCCAGCGTCAAAACTTTCTTTAACGTAATTACTATCAAGAATTATATAGTTACCACAGTTTTGCCAAGCATTGAAATACAAAACGTTATTATCGCCGTAATGGAACAATTGTCCTTTACCTTCAGTGTTATAGGTAGACGTTGCAAGTCCACTAGATTTTAACGTGGTTGCCAAGTTGCCCCTACCTTCAACGGGAATTTCAACGTAAGTTTTATATGCAATTGTAAAATCAATACTACCACTTACAGGAACTTCCGCTGTGAGCACGCTATTCTTTACGTCAATCTTATATCCAGAAACTGATAATTTCTTCACAAAGGCACTTATATCAACGATATCACCTTCAACGTAATACATTTCGTTAAGGTAAGCAAGCACCTTATTCTTAATAGTTTCATCTGTATCTTCAACGCCGTCTTTATTAACAGTCACGTTAACGGTTGCTTCTGATTTCGGGTCTAAATCCGTAAATGAAATATCCTTAATATAAATCACGTTGCCCGCAGCAATTATCCAACTGAAACGATTAAAGCAATATACACCGTTCACTTTAAGGTCAACCGTTACTGTCGTCCATTCATCATAATCATAGCAAACGTTTCGTTCATTGCTTGAAGTTTCAACACCATTTGCAGAATACGGTTGATAGTTGCTAGTTGTATCGCTTGTCTGCATAACTGAGAATGCACTTACCGGCCAACCTAATCTTGCCGTTGAAGTTGACGGAACGTAGAATGAGAACGTTACACTCTTCTTGCCTGCAATTAAACTTGGGTCAATATTAAATTCACCTTGAATTGAAGTAGAAAGTTTATACGCACCGTAACCGCCGATATATTCTTTTGCAACGGCCGTTCTTTGCGATACTGACGGAGAAATGGTTGAATTTTTATCCATTACAACAGCACCAGCAATCGTAAAGTTTTCTGGTAAATTTTCCCTATACGCTTGATAATTTTCATTATAATAAACGTGTTTTACGCTCAATGCGTTGTTATCGTTTATAGTAATAACGGTAGCACCGATATTATCTCTATCCACAAGGTCGTAAATACCAGTCTTTAAGCCATAAGTCCAACGGATACCTTCATATACCATTGACAAACTTATATCGTGTTGATGCCCTACGAATACGCTATCAACGTTTGCATCTTGATAAATTTCAACCAACGTTTTACCGCCGTAAGTTTTAACTTGACCATTTTCATAGTCAATTACACCACCTGCGTTGTTTGAACTCATTTGGTTGTTGGTACCAAAATCGCCATCTTTTGCAACAACATCTAAGCCTAGCGTGTAGTAATAGGTATCTGTCAACTGACTATCGTACTGTTGCATTGCTTGTGTAAACGCATAGTTTGGCACGTGATATGCCATACTTAACTTAACGTTTTCATCCGCATATAGCATTGCACTTGACGTTCTCTTGAACCAATCAACTTGGTCGTTCGTAAAGCCCATTGAAGTAGTAACGTAGTTTTGTGTAGGATTATACGCTCCGCTACAAAGGTTTGTATCCATCATAAAGAATACACGCTTAACTTCGCCACCTTGCTTAATACCGATAGTGTAGTTACCATTTCCGTCGGTTACGCCACGCAAGAATAAACCGTTTTCAGAGAATTGATATTGTTCGTTTTGCCATTGAGCACCTTTTTCCGTTTCGTTATCGTGGTTGCCGTAAACGCCCGCCCACGGAATATCAAAACTATCCAACACGTTGATAAGTGCAGTCAACGCTGTACCGTTATCATCAAACGAACCCCAAACGTTGTCACCCGTCATAATAATCAAATCGGGTTGAGTTCTTCTAACGGCTTCTCTAATATACTTAAAGCAGTTATTTTCAAAATTTTCAGGTTTGTATAAATCGTTCAAACCACTAATACTTGCTTGCGCACTATCTACAAGTTGAGTATCAGTAATTTGCAATACTTTGATATCTCTGCCGTCTTCAACTTCAATAACAAAGTCAACAATATCTTCAACTTCAGTTGCATATTCGCAAGTAATCTTTACACTATAGGTTTCTTGCCCTGCGGTTGCTTCTAAAATTGCAACACCTTCCGCTACCGCTTGCAAGTTATCTCCACCTAACGCCAAATCAACACAAGCCGAACCACTAACAACTGTCCACTCAACGTCTTTACCCAACGTTTTATCGGTGTAAATTGAGCCTAAATCAACAGTTTTACCGATTGCAAGTTCCATTTTAGCATCTGTTTTTTGTGTCCAAATTGCAATAATTACGGTATCGTCAGAAATGGTTATAACGTCACCTGGTTGTTTTTCAGCAACTTTGGGAACACCTATTTGCCAGCAAACGAATTCTTTATTATTTGGTGCAGTAAAACCAAGGTCTTCTAAATCAAGTAAAGTATATTCCCCTGCAAAAATATCTATTGCACTAATGTTTCCGCCACCTTCACCGGGTTGATAAGTTACGGTAACTTCTCTTGGAATAACTTTCCAAATAGCAACGACAGTTATATCTTCCGAAACGCTAATCTTGTCGCCCACTTGCTTTTGTTCATTTTGCAAATTGCTTACTTGCCAAAAATCAAACTCTTTCCCTTCAGGTGCAACAAAATCAATTGTTTCATAATCTATCAACACGTGTTCGCCATTTTCCACACTAACAGTATGTGCACGTCCACTACCTTCACCCGCTTGATAAATAACAGTATAACTACTATTTGGGGAAGGATTACTTGGTTCTTGTTCTGGTTTGTTTGATAAAGAACATCCCACACCCATAAACAACACCGTGAGAACGCATAGAATTATTAATCCAATTTTTCTCATAAAAAACTCCTTATCGTTTTTATAAAATTATAAAACTTTAAAAAAACACTGTCAACATATAAAATAAATTAGGCGATTTTTAGCAATAACCTACACACTTCAAGCAAGAAACATCTATCATAAATATTTCTTCACAATAGCGTTAGGAACGAAAGAAACAAAAGACTTAAATGTGGATATTGATTTATGACAAGCAAAAATGAAAGCGATGGGAATAGGCTCTGTTGAAGAATTATTTCTACTATTAGGTAAAAATTAAGTGCTTTTTAAGACTCAATAAGTATTTTTGCATAAATCCGTAGCAAAATTGAATTTTCCGACCTGAAAATCGAAAATAAGCAAAAAACAAAAGTCAGTAAATCGTTAGTGATTTACTGACTTTTTCGTTGGTTGCAAGTCAGGTTTACTAGCAAAGCCATTTTGTCAATTTTATTAAATTTTTACTGATGATTTTACCCTTTTTAAAAGCACATTTTCCAACGTTAAATTTAGTTTATTTATTGAAAATTTTTGCATATATTTGCATTTTTTTCTAATAGAAACAACAATAATTTTTTACGCTACTAATACTCCATGTTTTCTTTCTAGGTCTTTAGTCTACTACACTACAGCGAGTCAGTCAAGGCGAAATAACTTTTTTAGTCAGTCTTATATAGGCTGGCTTTTTTACTTTTAAACAAAAAGTGATTTCGTCGTTTTACTTCTTCCTTGTCTGACTCACCAAAATACCAAACTATTATCAACTAACTTCGTAGTGTAGTTAGACTAGACCGTCGAAAGAAAAAAATAAAACAAGGAGTAAAAAATTTATGAACAAAAACACTTTCAGTTACAAGCAAGGATTTAAGAAAGGAATTGAGATATATAATCAAAATTCCTCTAAGGGTTATTTCTCTGATGAAGATAATCTAAGAGCAATGAAACGTTGTAAACAGTATACAGATACAGGAGTTAAAGATAACCAACATTTAAGACAAACTCAAATCGAATTTTACTATGGAATGTATGACGGTATCAACTATAAATACAAACAAAACGGTACACCAATCACTAATAAGAAAACTAGTAAATTTGAAGAATACGAAAACAATCATTACTACGGTAAAGAAAATCATTACGATGGTTTCGGATATTACGACTAATAAGGAGATAAATAAATGAGATACATAGTTAAAAATCATGAAGAACTTGAAAACAAAATTGGTGAATTAGTTAAAGAAGGCTATAAACAAACCGATATTACAGACCACGAATTAGTATTTACTAAAAGTTTACACGCTAGAGATACTATATTCCCTACTTTTTGGATTGCTAATAAGGAGGTTAAAAATGATTAACGTTATAGAAAATAAAGATTATAGAAACTTACAAAACGATTATTACGATGGCGAAAGCTTTGTATATTTTGACATTATTCAGGTTGATGCTGAAAACGATAATATTACAGTTATGGTTAGTCATCAAGGAAAACTTGCTATGAGAACTTTTGAACTTAAGTGCGGAAAATCATTATGGCAAACACATAACCGAAACCGTTTACTTACTTAAAAACCTTGTCAAATGCGGATATTGTGGTAAAACTGTACAATCCGAATCAGGAACGGGCAAACAAGGAAAAACTTTACGTTACTATAAATGCTCTGGGCGTAAACGAGAAAATAGTTGCAATAAGTCTATAATAAGAAAAGAAATTCTTGAAGATATTATTATTGACACAACCTTAAAGGCGTTTACCAAAGGAACTGATATTTATGAACTCGCAGAAAAACTCTTGGATAAATTTAATAACCAAATCAATAACCAGTCTGTCGTTAATCTTTTAGAAACCGAACGTGGTGAAATTCAAAAATCATTAAACAACGTGCTAGACGCTGTTGAAAAGGGAATTTATACAAACTCAACAAAACAACGTATTGAAGAACTTGAAAATAAATTAGAAGATATAGACGCAAAAATCCTTTTAGAAAAAAGTCATGCAAAGACTTTACTAACATCAAAAGATATTGTAAGTTATATCAAAAAAGCGTTAAACAAAAACCCAAGAATTATGCTTAAAATGCTAATAAAAGAAATAATACTTTACGACGACCACGTTGAAATTTACTATAAACACACACAAAACCCTGATGAGAAAAAAACTCATCAGGGCTTTTCATTTTATAAAAATAAAATTGATAATTTTACTGTTGATAATAAAGTTTTTAAGCTAAATATTGAAATAATTTGCTTTTTATAAAAAGCGAAAAACACTAGTAAAATACTAAATAAAACAAAATTCTCAACTTGAAACTTTTTACGCTCACCAAATAACCCAATCAACTTTTGTTGGTTGGGTTTTTTGCTCGTAATTTTAAGGGAAAGCGAATTAAGGAGAAAATTGCATTCAGCAATTTCCTGTAGGGTAAACAGTGGTTATCCACTGTTTATCGGGTATGGGCGCACAGGCGCCGATTCCCCGATATACACCAAAAAAGAGTAACAAAAGTTACTCTTTTTTTCTATGAGAAGAATGCAAATATTATTCTTAACCCTGAATATTTAACCGCTTCGTTTAATATCGAAAGCATTATTGCAGACGCAAAGATTCCAACTATCAAACCGAACGATAATATAACTAACGTTTCAAACAACTTCATCTTAAATATTGAATTTTTCTTCATGCCTGCTAAATTATACAATTCAAATTCTTGTCGACGGAACTTGTAGCTTTCAACTAGATTGTTAAACAACCCAACCATCGCAAAAACTAGTATTATTAACAAAATAAAATATGAATTAATAACGTAGGCTTCAGCAATACTCACCTTATTATCCAAGACGTCGTCAATCGGAACAATGGTTGCCAATTCTAACGCAACTGCCTCAGAAATTGTCTTTCGTAATTGCGTTGTAGGCACGCCGTCTTGCCCGATTACCGTAGTAATATTATAATCAATGCCGAAATTAGCACAATCAAATACTAATATTCTCAAAACGGTATTTGCTATATAAGATACTTTCAAGTTGATGTTTTTTTCATCAATGGTAACTTCTACTACGTCACCGACGGCAAGCCCCGCAAGGCCAGCTAAATCCTTTGAAACTATTAATTCGTTACCCTTTGGCAAACTTTTAACGTCAACAAAGTCCTTTAATGCAGAAGGGCTTGTTGTCGATATAATTTGCGCGTTATATTTACCTAATTTACAATTACCAAAATACACCTTATTAATAGTTTCTACACTTGAAACCGATTGTAAACTTTGGTAACACGATTCGGTAACGTTCAAAATTGCATAGTCCCCGTTAAAACATCTTCTAGTTTTATCCAAAGTTTTGGTCGCACTAACTGACGCCACAAGGATTGTTAAAATTACTGCAACAAGTATTGCCCAAAGCCTGCAAGTATTCAATAATACTTTGACGTTTTTGACGTTTTTGACCGAATAAACAAACGCAACTCTACTTTGTTTTGAGCGCCTTTTTGCCATTAACACGTCTAGTTTTTCCATACACTTTTTGAAAAAAACAGGAACAAAAGTAAACACAAACGTCAAAAAAAACACTACCACAAATACAGAACAAATTATTTTACTATTTTTATTAACCAACAAAAGAACGATTAATGAAATGCCCGTCAAAATTAACGCCATTAACGGTAAATACGCTTTACTAACTACTCTTTTTTTCTTTCTAGGTAGGAGTACGAACACAGTTACCGTAAGCAACGCGGAAAATAACGTTATCAAAAAACTTTTCAACGTCGGTAGGAAAAGCAACCGCGGGACAGCGTACTTATATCCTATCGTTTCACACATAAAGTTAAGTAACGGTTGAATAAATATCAAGCTTATAGTAGCCCCGACAAACCAATAAATAAACACTTCAACGTACTGTAACAAGTTTAGTTGCCACGGGCTTGCCCCTGCGATTTTGAACAAATAATTTTCAGCAGTTCTTTGTGCTGAAATTATGTATAAACAACAAAATACTACCGCAATGCTTAACCCTACCGACAAAATAACAAGTATGCTTGTAACTTGTTTAAAACCGTGCACACCAGACACATTGATCACAAAACTATCAACACTAGTAAAAGTTTTATCGCTTAAACCGTTATCCGACCGAAGCAAAGTTATTGCGTCAGTAACGCTTACGTCTTCTTCTAAATCAATAAATATCGTGCTGCACGGCTTAAACTTTTCGCCAAGCGATGAAACGAACAACGAATCGCTTGCAAGTAGGCGCATAACGCCGGAAATATCCACTAAAACGTCGTACGAAGAAAAGTACGGGGTTTTTGAAATACCTTGCACCGTATATGTTTTATCATAACCTAGCGTGCTTGCAGTAAACTTATCGCCGACGGAAAGATTTTCTTTTTCAGAAAACTCTTTAGATATAAAAGCGACTTCCCCGCGCGTAGAGTCAGTAACTTTTCCGTATTCAATAAACTCTAAGTCAAACACGTTGCCTATCTTATCAAATTCAGTAGCAATACCAAATACCGTTTTTTGTTGTTCGCCCATAAAAAGCAGTAATTCGTAAGTGCCAGAAACTTTGCCACTCTCGCCCAAAATTTTCTCAACGTCTTCAACAAACATAAACCTTGACTTGGTTGTTGCATTGAGCGTAATAGAAATATCAGCATTACCGTATTGCGCTAGTTGAGAGCCATTGCTTTCTTCTTTCATATACTCTTTTGTTATTAGCGAAGCACAACACGCAACGACAGCGAGCATCAGCGTAAGTGTCAAAATAATAGGTTGTAACGGCCGTTTTTTTATGCTACGGAACAAGTGCTTAAAAAACAGTTTCATTAAACAATTTTACCGTCCTTTACTCTTATAATTTTATTTCCGTAAGACGCCACCTTTTCACTATGCGTAACTTGGATAATCGTAGTTTTATATTGTTCGTTTACGCGCTTTATAAAGTTCATTACTTTTTCTTCCATATCGCCGTCTAACGCGCCGGTAGGCTCATCTAAAATAATAGTTTTCGGTCTATAAGCGAGTGCGCGAAGGATTGCCACGCGTTGACATTGCCCACCCGATAATTGATTTGGATATTTATCCATAATATCGGTCAAATTCAACTCTTTAATAATGCTATCAATATAAGCGTCAGTTTCTTTACCGATTTTTCCACCGAGCATAACTGGCAGATAAACGTTTTCCCTTGCAGTCAAAGTAGAAATTAATTGAAACGATTGAAAAACAAAACCTAAATCGTTACATCTTTTTTTAGAAATTTCTTTTTCACTTAAACTATCAACTTCAACGCCATCCCAAAAAACCTGCCCATTATCAGCATCCAAAAAACCGCCCATTATGTTTATGAGCGTGCTTTTACCACTACCGCTTTCACCCATTATAGACACGAACTCTCCGTCTGAAATGGTTAAGTCTACGCCTTTTAAGACTTTTTCTGAATTATAACTTTTTTCAACCCCTATAACCTTAATCATTTTTCCACCTCGTATGAAAACGCAGGACAAACGCCCTTGATAAAATTCTTAAATACCGGAATAAAATTTTCAGTTGTAGACGCTTCTTTCACGTCGTCAAAAGAACGTGCAACAAGCCCGTTTACGTAATTAGTATAAACAGCGCCGTATTCATTTTTTGCCAACTCGTTATACGCATGATTGTTTAGTTGCACGTCAAAAACGTTTTGCAACGTATTCCATTGACTTTGACTTAAGGACGCAAAAAGCACGTTGATAAAACGTTCAGTGTCACCATTTTTTACTAGTTCGGCTTGCTCCAAAGTAAATGCACTCTGAACGGAATTGATAAATTCAGTTACGCCGTTCATTTTTTTGGCAATACTTAACAAGTCGCCATTTGTTTCCATAGCAGAAAACATTCTCTTTTGCAAATTAGAACTAGCAAAAATGGGCTTAAAGACCGTAAGAATAAGTTTCCAGCCAGAATCGGTTAAACTTAATTCACTAAAATCCGGAAACTTGATAAACTGCAAAATTTCTTGCGTTGTAAAAGTTGAGAGAATTGAATTTTCAAACGCCCCACCAAAGAAAAGTTCGCCCACGAAATAAAGCATTTCGGTTAGGGGAATAAACTTTTCTTTTTTAATTTCTTCGGTTAAAATACGCTTATTTTCCGCCATCTTATCAGCGTCAGCTTTAAGGGACGCCCAACCTAAACGTTCGTAATCCGACGTGAATTCATCATATTTAAAATCAAAATAATAGTCAGCCAAATCAAAAATGATTCCCGCCGTTTCGGAAACGCCTAGGGTTGCCGTTATTTGAGCATAAAGCCCTTTTAACTCTTCGTTTTTGTTAACATTTTCTTCATTCGTCCACTTATTTAATGAATTCAAAATTTTTAAATAATTATCTTGTGAAATACCCACCCTTTCAATTATCGTTTGAACGTTAGCCGTGATTGTTGGCAACTTTTCCGCCGTTGCCTTTGGAACGTTGTTATTAAAATAAAGGGCAAAAATCTCCGTCAAAAAACCGTTGATTGAAGAAGTTGCAAAATTTTTAGTTTCGGCTGAATATTCGGGCTTTTGTTCTCCGCTAATTGTTATGCCCTTTTGAACGGTGGGCTTTGGCTTATTACACGCGCACAAAAAGTAGGCACAGTTAAAAATAAGCAGTGCCGATAAAACGAAAGAAAGTATTTTTTTTGCGACGTGATTTTTTGCTTTCATAATAATTTATTTTACCATAATAAACGCAAAAACACAAGGTTTTATAAAAAATTATACCCCCAAGTTAACTTGGGGGTATAAAATTTACTTTTTACTTCCGTTTAAACTGGGTACTTGATGGAAACCTTCTAACGCAACGCCTTTTGCATTGTAGAATGATTCTTCAATGGTGTTTAGGTTGTCAGCATCCGAAACATAAGAGTTAACGCTAATATCTAATGCAGTAAAGTCTAAATATCCGAGCACTCCGTGATACGAATCATAACTAAACGCAACTAAATACGAATCACTTTCCGTGCTGTCAATAATATTTCCGCCTATAATACACAAATCAGAACCGCCAAAGCTATAAATAATAAGGTTATAGCCGTTAAGGTCAATAGTATAATCATTGAGATAGAAAGTAATATCATCTGCATAGATAAACACGTCGCTAGTCAACGTCCAATCATCATATAAGTGAATAGTAACGTCGATTGCTTTTCCGCACCATTCACAAATACAACCGTTTATTTCGAGTGCGTCAATACTATCAAGGTCTGTTTGGCTGATATATTTGCCTATATCGCCCCAATGATAGTATGAATGGTAGTTGTAATAATATTTTTCATTTATCTTGCCACATACCGGACAACCAGATACACGGTAACCTCCTTCTGTACAGCAAACGCCTTCAAACCAAGAAGTATACTGATGACAATCGCGAGAATCTTCTTTAATTAGTTCACCGTTTTCGTAATAGTAATAAACTTCTTTACATTCACTATAATCATAAAACTCAATTCTTTCGCTAATTTCGTCAGAATAATACTTGTTATTGTAGTAATATATTCTATCATCGTTGTCAAGATGTATTCGAATGTGCTTATTGATAATAGTGTTATCAACATTTAATTCAATTTCTACGTACGAACTAGTGATTTCGGTATCTTTTATAAATTCGTTAACTATTTCACTTGCAAAACTATCCCACAAAGCGTTAGTATAAACGTATTTACCAGTTAACTCGCCGTTATCATCGTAATGGTAAGTAATCCCAACGTAGCCATCTTGAACGTTATATTCCTTTGTTAAAACCTTACCGCAAAGAGAACATTTTGTAACTTCTTCTCTTGCACTTTTTGACGAGAAGTAATCAGCACCAAAAATTTCAATTAAATCTTGACAAACAGAACTATTTGCGAAATCGTCAACTTCGTTATATTCGTTTGTTGTATCGTGTTGTTTGCTACTATTATAATTCGTTACTTTTTGGTCGGGATAGCCGTTTGCCGCTTCAAAGGTGTACTCTTCGTAAGTGTGATAATGGCATTCACCATCTACTTTGCTATACCACGAATAACGAGTTTTCTCTAACAAACAATGGCTACACTTATATACTTCTTTATAAGCGCTTGATACGGCTGTTACTCCGCTAACTAATGCTTGAATTTCTGCAAGAGTTGCTTCTCCACTAGAATACCACTCAAAATTGTGGGCACCACCAGACCTGCCAAAATAACTATCATCGCAAGCGATACATTTTTCAATTGTAAAATATGTAGTACCACATAAAGTAGTTATTTCTTCATAAGAAGTTTGGTAATAATGGTCATTCGTTCTCCAACTATCATAATAATCACAGTTTGCACAAGTTTTTGTAATAATCAAACCGTCATAGCAATCGCTACCGAGTTTTTTTGCAGAATACTCATATTCGTGTTGAGAATCACTTACAACTTCACCAGTTTTTAAATTGCAATAGAAAATAATATAAAAACCTTCATAATAAATGTTTTGATAACGGCTTCCAAAATTTTCTAAGTTAAGTTCTCTACCATCATCATCATAGAAACTTACGCCTTCGTAATAATCTAAAGCATACTCAACCCTTACCCAGTTTGCGCAGTCTTTCGTTACTAAAAGCGCACCCTTCGTAGGCAAGCCGTTTTTAGCGGGAACAACTGCGGTATAAACTGAACTATATCTAGATATTTTTAATTCGTAGTATTCGTCTGTGACGTTGGTTTTATAAGCGTAGCCAAGGCTTCCATTTTCATAGCTTACGCCTTTAACTTTTGTAATTTCTGCTTTGATATAGTCAAAATCTTGTTCATCAGCAACCTTATCGTTAACCAAATCAACGGTAAGTTCAAAACTTACTGACGCGTAATTTATCGTATAATTTATAACATTAGAGCCCGAACTAGATACACCATGCATACCAGCAAATTGCTTATCAATATCAACGGCAATGTCAATAGAAGAAACTTTATTACCATCATAATTTAACGTGTAAACAAATTCGCCGTCAAAAACAACTTGTTCGTCTTCAAAATATTCTTTCATAGCGTCAGTTACAACGTTAACGTCAAACGAAACAGTTTTTTCATCTTCGCCGTCTTCCGTTGTTACATCTAATTCGATATGAACGTTATAATCTTCACCGTCAACAGTCGGGTTAACGTCTATGGTAATTTCAGTTAAACCATTTTCTACTTTTTCAGCGGTTACAATTATTTCAAATTCTACGCCTTCAATAACAACGTTAAACTTACCAGTATAAAGGTTGGTTTCATCCAAAGTTATTTCTGCAAGTGTTGCACCACCGAAGATTACTTGCGCAATAACAACACCGTCTTCATCAGTTGTAACAACAACCTTACCCATTTCATTTTCACCGTTTTTAAGAACGAGTGTTGCATTGCCGTTTACGTTATCAGCATTAAACGTTACGGTATAACCCATAACTTCTGCACTAAGGCTACCTGAAACGAGTTTGTTAAGGTCGTCAATTTCAACGCCAGCAATAATTTCTGCCAAAATTTGGTCAGCTGCTTTAATAACTGCTTCTATACTGTTGTTGTCGCCGTCAAAAGCAAATTCACCAGAATAAATGCTCGTTTGACCTTCAAAGATTTCAACTTGGTAATCGTTATTTTCAAAATCGCCCGCAACTACAACGCGATAGTTACCGTATGCGCCTGCAACGCTATAAACGCCGTCAACAAAATCGTATTCGATTGAACACATATCCGTAACGCCAACTACAAGCCCGATTAATTTTCCGTCTGCATCAGTCTTAAAGCCAACGTTTGCACTTTCGCCTGCCATATAAAGCACGCCTTGAACGGTTGCAATTATTGAGAACGTTTCTTCTGCATATATAGGTTCACCGGTTTGTTCATCACTACCGATAACCATCTTGTATTCGGGGTCTTCAAACACAAGCCCGTTAAATAGTTCGTCAATAGTCAACTCGCTTATAAATGCATCGTATTGTTCTAAGGTTTGGTTAAATTGTTCTCTTAATTCTACGTTTGATGCTTCTAATCCCGATTCTACACGAATAACGTCAAGAATGGTCATATCGTAACGAGAATTAATTTCTTCTTCTAAATCAATTTCAACGTTATAAACGTCGTAAATGATATCTTCAACTAAACTGATAGTAAAGTCTATATCTAATTCGTAATTTTCTTCAAGTGCAAGTATAAGGTTTGCAATTTCGCCAACCGTCATATCAGGGATATCTTTAACAACTGCAATAAGATTATCCCAAGCACCTTCGCCTGCCGTATCGTCAACAATATCCTTAACAGTCTTACCTTCAAGCGTTGCCACTAAAGCAACAAGTTCTTCCGTAGTAAAGGTGTAAACCGTGTTTTCGCCTTCAACTTCTTTCGTAAATACGTTTGAAGCAATCACGTTAATAACGTCTTCAAAAGTAATTGTAGTTGCGCTAGAATCTGATGCTTCTTTAATAAGCGCTTCTATGAACGGTTGATACGTCATTGCTACGGTTTCAGCGAACTTGAACGCATCAACCATTTCAATCAATTCTCTGCTTGAAACACCAAATACTTCGGCAAGTATAGTGCCAAGTACCTTTTCGGTTGTTACGTACCCAAACATTTCAGAGCCATCAACTACTTCAACGAACATATCGTTACCGTTCAAATACAAATAGAACTCTGCAACAATATTGTAATCGTCTGCACTATACGTTACGTCTTTAATATCACCCGTACCGTCATATTCAGCGTAAGCCATACCTACTCTAAACTTAATGCTTCCCTTTGGAATACCATCTTTAACGGCAACTGCTGCCTCTGCAACTTCAACTTTAATAAATTGTTCGGTTGCACTGCTATATGTATAATCCGAAAGTTCTTCAAATACAGTTATGTTTGCATCTTTAAGGTTTATTGAATAACTGCCATCACCAATCAAAAGTGTGAAAAGCGTATATAAACTCTTTGATTCAAGTGGTAACGTTTGTATTTGTTCAATATAAGAATGTCCGCATTTCGTACAGGTGTATTTCCTTTGCCCCATTGCTAATTCAGTTGGGTACTTTATTATTTCAGACGTGTATTCGTGTGGTTTCTTTGCAATTATTACCTTGTAAGAATCTTCACAATCTGCATCGCTACACTTGTATTCAATATAACCGTATTCCGAACAAGTTGAATCCACCGGTTCAGAAGCAACGTACGTGTGCGGTTTTACGATTTCTTCAATATCTTCAACTACTTCCGTGTTTATACTATTATCAATATTAACTTCGTCCTTTACTTGTTCAGAAACGACTACTTTTTCGATTGATTCTGCACTACCTTCTACCTTGGTTTCGGTTGCATTAACAACTACTCTGTTTACGTTTGCGCTACCGGTTACGCTTACGGTTGTTCCTGTAGCCTTATCGCCTACCACCATGTTACCGATTGAACCTTTAACTTCAATATCGGTTTTTGCTTGCATATCAATTTGTTGAATAGTTGCAGTTGCTGAAACTTTAACTTCAACGTTAGCCGTTTCCGTTTTTGCAGTTTCCGCAATGGCAACGCTCTTTACTTCACCTTGAACGTCTACCTTTGCAGGTGCTTTAAGTTCAACTTTTTCAACCTTTGCGGTTTCTGCTACTTTAACTGCTATTTCTTCCGCAGAAGTTGCGTTTTCTTTTACGGTAACGTTTTTAACTTCACCGGCAATGTTAATTTCTGCTTTTGCAGCAACGTCTACGTTTTCAACCGTTGAGTTTTCTGAAATGTTAACTTTTGCACCGCTTGCGTTACTTGCTATTGTAATCTTTGCGAAAGACGCGCCTTCCCCAGCGTTTAACGTACCGTTGCCCGACAAAGAAATATTGCCTATTTCTGAATAGTCAACTTCTACACGGGTTTCAGACTTAACAGTCCCTTCACCTAAACATTTTACGTTCGCGAAACGAATAGTTGAACTAGCCGCTTCAAGTTCGTAAACAACGTTTGTTGAAAGCTCTGTATCGGTAAATTCAATGTCCCCGTTAGGAACGGAAATATCTAATTTACCGTTTTCAATGTTACCCGACTTAAAATTCACCAAACAATCTTGAACGTCTGATGCGATTTTAAGCGTGTAACCGTTAAGGTCAAGCGTCTTCCCTGCAAGGTCAAAGGCGATTGCTCTGCCTATCACCACTTCCTTACCGCTTCCACCAGTTGCTTGAACGTCATCATCTGATAACTTATAGTCATCAGCTAATACGTACGAAACTACACTGCTGTCCTTAAAAATACTATTTATCTCTGCTGGCTTACTCTTCTTACACGCTGCTGCAAAAGTAAAACTCATTACAGCCATAAGCGCCAATACGATAGTTAGTACTCTCTTCAAAGTCTTCATATTACTTCTCCTTTTTTTATATTTAATCCGCTAATGCGTGATTAATCAAAATTTTTTCCACATTTAAACCAAATCGCATCTTTGCGATTTTATATACTATCAAACGAATTACTCCGTTTTGTCCAAAAACGGAGTAAGGGATATCCCTTACTTTTTTCGCAAATTTATACTTTTGCACTTATTCTATTTTTCTTATTCTTTACTCACTGTATATATGCCGTAATATATTTTATATATTACACCTTTTGAAAAATTAAAGCAACCATATCGAAAGAGAATATAAAAATTTTTTTACATATTTTCACGAATTTTCTTCAATTTTTTTAAGCCGTTCATTTATTATAAAAATCTTTTTTCGCCTTACTGTAACTTTTACAATTTACTTAATTATTTCTTTATAAAAATCAAAAAAACAAGGTGCAAATCACCTTGTTTTCCTTTCGTCTTTTAATTGCAAAAAATCTTTATTCACCGTCGAAAAGCGGGGTTGAAAAATATCTTTCGGCTGTGTCGGGTAAAACCGTAACGACCGTTTTGCCTGCGCCCAAAAGTTTTGCAAGTTTTTTTGCCGCAGCAACGTTCGTACCCGAAGAAATACCACACATTATACCTTCAAGCCTTGCCAAATCTTTTGAAGTTGCAAGCGCTTCTTCGTCGCTAATAATGCAAACGTCTTCGTAAATGTTACAGTTAAGCACTGGTGGAATAAGCCCGTCGCCTATACCCATTTGAATGTGCGAACCGATAGTTCCGCCAGCTAAAATAGCCGCGTTTTCAGGTTCAACCGCCCAAATCTTAATATCAGGATTTTGCGCTTTTAAAACTTCGCCGATACCCGTAATCGTACCACCCGTGCCGATACCCGAACAAAAACCGTGGATAGGTCCTGCCACTTGTTCTAAAATTTCTAAACCCGTATGATGGCGGTGCACCGTTGGGTTTGCAGGGTTTTCAAACTGTTGCGGAACGAAAACGTTAGGATTTTCTTTTTGCATTTTAAGCGCCGTCTTTAAACAACGGTCAATGCAGTCGCCGATATTGCCGTCGTCGTGCATAAGGATAACTTCCGCACCGTAGTGGCGAACGAGTTTTCTTCTTTCTTCGCTAACGGAGTCAGGCATAATGATAATAGTTTTATACCCTTTAACTGCCCCGACTAACGCAAGCCCTATACCTTGATTACCGCTAGTAGGTTCAACGATAATCGTATCCTTATTGATAACACCGCGCTTTTCAGCGTCGCAAATCATATTAAAAGCCGTACGCGTTTTAATAGACCCACCAACGTTTAGCCCTTCAAACTTGACTAAAATTTCGGCGCTGTCTTTATCAACCATTTTGTTCAATCTAATCATCGGGGTATGCCCGATTGCTTGTAAAACGTCATTGTAAATCATATTATTAAGAATACTATATAATCAAAATTAAATCAATCAAAATGCAAAACTTTTTTATCAGTTAAGAATTTTTAAATTGCAAACTGTAAAGTTCGGCGTATTTTCCGCCTTGCTCAATAAGTTGTTCGTGTTTACCTTGTTCGATTATTCTGCCGTCGGCAATAACTGCAATTTTATCTGCGTTTTTAACGGTTGAAAGCCTATGAGCAACCACAATCGTGGTTCTACCCTTACAAAGTTCGTCAAGCGACTGTTGAATAAGAATTTCGGTAGTATTATCAAGCGCACTCGTCGCTTCGTCCAAAATTAAAATAGGCGGATTTTTCAAGAAAACACGCGCGATTGACAGTCTTTGTTTTTGCCCACCCGAAAGTTTAACGCCACGCTCACCGATAACCGTATCGTAACCGTTTTCAAGCGAAAGAACGAACTCGTGGATATTCGCGCGCTTTGCAGCAATTATAATTTCTTCGTCGGTAGCGTCGGGTTTTCCGTATAAAATATTGTCTTTTATACTTGCGTTAAAGAGATATACGTCTTGTTGAACGATACCGATATTTTTGCGAAGCGACTCGGCGGTAATATCTTTTATTTCCTTTCCGTCAATATAAATAGCCCCGTTATCCACGCTGTAAAACCTTGGTATAAGGTGGCATACGGTAGTTTTTCCGCCACCGCTTGGACCAACTAGCGCGTAAACTTCCCCTTTCTTTATATCTATTGAAAAATCGTGTAAAACGTTACCCTCTTCGCCGTAACCGTAGTTCACGTTATCGAAATAAATATTCCCTTCAACCCCCGTTAGCGCAACGGCATCGGGCTTATCAAACTCACTTTCAGCATCCATAATTTCAGTAAATCTCTTAAACCCCGTAACGCCGTTTTGATATTGTTCCATAAACATTATAAGTTGGCGTACCGGAGCGAGAAAGATATTTATAGACACGATAAAGGTGGTGTAGTCGCCAAGTTCAATTTTGCCTGCGTATAAAAATAAACCGCCCGCTATCAAAACCACGACGTTAAACACTTCGGTAACGAAAGTGGTGGTTGAGTGAAATACGCCCATAGCGTGGTACGCCTTCTTTCTTGATGAAACAAAATATTTATTGCCCTTTTCAAACTTATCGACTTCGGTTTCCGTATTCGTATACGCTTTGGTTACTCTAATACCCGAAATACTCGATTCGAGCGACGCGTTTATTTGAGCAACGGCCTTTCTACTTTCCATAAAGGCGTCTTTCATTTTTTTGCGCAAAGAAAAAGAAATCAACAAAAGAACGGGCACGCACACGAAAATTATTAAGGTCAGGTAAACGTTTACCGTCATTAAATAGATAAAGGACGCAATTATTGATATTGAAGAAATTAAAATATTTTCAGGGCCGTGATGCGCAAGTTCGCTTATGTCGTTTAAGTCGCTAGTCATTCGCGACATAATTTTGCCCGTTTCGTGATTATCGTAAAATTTATAAGGCAACGTTTGCAAGTGCCTAAACATATCCGAACGCATTTGCGCTTGCATCTTAACGCCTATAACGTGCCCTTGATATTGTATAAAATAGTTGAGCAACATTTTTAATAAATATAAGGCTAAAAGCACGCATCCAAAAATCATTATTTTTTGATGCTCTTTGTTCGGTATATAATCGTTTAACATCACCCTTGTAATAATCGGGTAAAACATTCCGATTACCGCAACCAAGAGCGATGCGAACATATCTAACGCAAACATAAATTTATAAGGTTTATAATAAGACAAAAATCTTTTGAACATAAACGCCCCCTTTTCTTTCGTGTTTTCTATTATATCATAATTTTTATTTTTTTCTAATCAAATTGCACTCATTTTTTTGAGCGTACGCATTATTTTAACAGTTGTTTTATAGTATTTAAATAACGCTTGAAAACAAAACGTTATTTTGGTATAATAGTAAAAAGGAGTGTTTATGAAATACGTTTTAGTTACGGGCGCATACGGCGGTATGGGTAAAAAAGTTGTTGAAACACTAAAAAACAACTACTTTCACATTTTTGCGTTAGACAAGGTAGTTAGCGAACCCGAAGAATTTGTTACGCCTATTCAAGCCGACCTTACCGATGAAAAGAGTGTTAAAAATGCGTTTGAGAAAGTAAAAAGTATCACCAACGAATTATACGCAATAGCGCACTTTGCAGGTATTTATTCGCTTGACTCTTTGATTGAAATGGGCGAAGAAAAGTTTGTAAAGGCGTTTGACGTTAACCTTTTCGGCGCGTTTAGAATAAACAAAGCATTCGTGCCGTTACTTAAAAGTGGCGGAAGAATTTTAATCACCACAAGCGAATTAGCGCCACTATCCCCCTTGCCGTTTACGGGATTATACGCTGTTACCAAAAGCGCACTCGATAAATACGCATACTCTTTGCGTATGGAAGTGCAACTTTTAGGCATAAAAGTTAGCGTTTTGCGCCCCGGTGCTGTCGATACGGGCATGATTGATAAATCCACCCGTGAATTAGACGCTTTCTGCGACAATACAAAATCCTATTCCTGCAACGCTACGCGCTTTAAGAACATTGTTAATAGAGTTGAAGCACGCAAAATTTCCACGCAAAAAATCGCAAACAAAACGCTGAAAATTTTAACGGCAAAAAGACCGCGCCAAGTATACGAAATTAACCGCAATCCACTTTTACTGTTACTCAACGCACTTCCCAAAACTTGGCAAACGAAAATAATTAAACTAATTTTGAAAAATAAATGATTATAAAGATTATTCAAAAATGCATTAAAAAAGCACACCCTTTCAAAATGAAAGCGTGTGCTTTTATTGTACTTTATTTTAAGTGAAATCTTCTTCTTAAAGTTCTAAAAAATTCACCGCCTAGACTAATTATTATGGCAATTAGTTGAGCCAAAGCAACCCCGCCCATAACGAATAACGCCCAACGGCTATTTTCGCCAAGAATACTAATGGCAATGATGGATGCTACTAAACAAAAAAATATCAAAAACAGCATAGGAAATATATTGCGTTTTTGTCTTTCAAAGTCGGTAAAAAATAATACGCTAGAACCGATTATTCCGCCGAATGCAACAATCGGAATAACATCCATTATAATTGCCCACTCAAGCCCGAAAACTAAATCTATAGCAAACAACAAACAACACGTACCAGCCACCGCTTTTACAAACTGGCTTATCCTGTTATATTCTACTAGGTCTATTGAAAGCGCCAACTTCCAAACCATAATCAAAGAAATTATAACTATAACGCTCCATTGTTTTCCACCAACCAAATAATTAACGATAGGACAAACTATGCCTGCGAACAAAAACGGACCGCGCAAAATATTAAGCAATTTTCGCCTTTGCAAAGTTTTTTTCGGCGCAGGTGGATAAGTGTTTTTAATCTTCATAAATACTACTACCCTCCACACAAAGTTTTACGCCACTTTCGGTAAGTATCGAATAAATTTTATCTTCAAAGGTTGGGTCAACCGTAATCTTTACGATGGTCAAAGTGGTAACGCCGTTAACCGTAATCAACCCACAGTTCGCACGATTAGTTAGCCCTGGTCCTAAAACGAAGTCCATACTTTCTACGTAAGGCGTCATGCTTTCGGGAATTTTAATTACGCCTAAATTAGACAAGGTCGTTGTAAAAATTTTATCACCCAAAACGCCACCAACAAGTTTTGTTATAGGTTGCTTTATGATAAGCGGAACGAGTTTTAAGCCGTTTACCAAATTTTCAGTTGCGGTAACCATTTGCGACATAACGTCTTTTTCAGTCTTCTCTTTAAGTTGTATTATTATTTTTTCAATAATCGAGCAAACGTCGTCAATTTCTTCAACGGACAAACGCACGCCACAATACATTGAAAAGTTACGCACGGTATTCGTTGAATAATATTTTCTGATATCAACGGGAACTTGAATACTTATATCCCCACTCATTCGGTCTGTCGACGCCTTTGCCGCAATAAACATACACGCCAAAATATATGCCGAAACCGTGCAGTCGTATTTTTTTGCTGCTTGTTTAAGCGTTTGACTATCCATCTTAAAATGTATTACTTGGCAAGGCCTAGTTTTTGAAAGTTTACCGCTCATTTGAAGGGCAACCTTGTCAACGAACCCTGAAACCTTTTTGGTTTTAGAAACTTTCGCAAATGCGTTTTCTAATTCAGATGCCGACGGAATTTGGTCAACGTCCCACAAGTTTTCATCCTTATCTATTTTTACCATCCTCAACCGTAAGTATTCGGCGGCAAGCACTTTTAAGAACGCCACACCACCCGTGCCGTCGGTTAAAACGTGGAAGAATTCTATGCTTATTCTATTATTAAAATAGAGCACTCTAAACGACTGCGAGTTGCTATGAGAAACTTTTAACGGCTTACACGGAATATACTGTTCGGGTTCTACGGTAAAACGGCGCTTTGTCGTATCTAAATAATGCCAAAAAAAGCCCGCCTTTATTGTAGTTGCAAAACTAGGAAAACGTTTAATTGTAAAGTTTAACGCCATTTGCAACAAAATGGGATTAATTTGTTCGTTTAAATACACCGACAAGCGAAAAACAGCCATACCACCATGTTCAAGTGATAGCGGATAAATTTTTGCAGCATCGTCTAACGCAAACCACGGAGTAGTCGTGCGCGAATAAAAAGCTCCCAACTTTTTAACGTCTAAAAGCTGTAACGCACGCTCAACTGGAACGCCGTTATCTAAATAGTAGACTATTGCTTTTTCAAAATCTTCCCTTATCTTTTTGGTTTCTTTTTTTGAAATTAAACAATGATTATTAAAGTCCGCAAAAAACTCTTTTATCAATAGAACGCTTTCTTGCGACTGCTTTTTTATTAATTCATTTAATTCATTCGTAACCGTTTTAATCATTACTTTCCCCTGTGCTTATTACAGCTTACTAGTTATTATAGCATAAAAAACGACTATTATCTTATAATTTTACAAATTTACTAGCAATCGCATAAAGTAAATAAAGATTTTTTTGGGAATATTCGATTTCCGCCGAATACGCCCTTACCACGTCACAAATGCACGCAAGCAGGGCTTGGCAGCACTTTTCCGTTTCAAAAATGCCGTTTATAATCCACCAAGAAAACACGCACGCTAACGCCCTACTACGCGCCGCTATCGCGTCTTCGGCGGTGGAAATATGTCTATAAAAAGAGTTAACCAAAAACTGTTCGCAATAAAGCGCGCAATCTTTGTTGGTCGTTAGTTTAGCGCCATTATTTTTTAAGTTTTTTAAGCGCACTTGCCACCCTTTGTCAAGCCGTTCAAACGCACGCAACCGCCTTATGACTTTATTAAAACTAGCATCGTCAATCTTTGCGCTACATAGCGATAAAATATTTTCAATCCTTTCGTTAATATCTATATTTCTATCTTGAATAATATCTAACGTCTGCTTTCTAAAATTAAGAATTTGCTTTTCTATAAAAGACGGCTCTGAATCTTTTTCCACTTCGTTAACGAGCACCATATCAATTTTGTTTTTATAAGATAAAATAATTTTCGTGGCTTGCTCACAACAAAACCCTAACCCCGTTTCAACCCTATCGTCAAAATAACTTCTAAACCTTGGGTGGTCGCGACAAACTTGGCATAGACTTTGTTCGCCCAAATTAATTATAATTTCACATAAGCCTTTGTCGTTCAAAAATGCACAACGCCCCGACTTATCCGTCTCAAACTTGGATTTTTTAAAATTTATACCCGAAAATAGTTTACCACTAAAATGAGAATTGTGTTTTTTGTACTCGTCTAAAGTGGCTTTGTCGATATTCATTTCCCACCCCGCGCAACAAGTATGTTTGCATTCACCCGCAACACACTTAAATTCAGGGTAATAACTCAAAACATATTCATTCATATTCACTATTCTACCACTACTTATAAATAAAATCAATTACTTATGCGAACAAAAAAATAGACAACCCTTAAAGAGTGCCTATTTTTATTTGAGTTTTTTATCTAAAAGCTTAATTTAAACTAAAACTTTCTAATAAAACTATCCATAATTGCATTTAACGGATTGTTAACGTAAAGTTTGTCTAACCCCAAAAAACTTTCGGTGAGCGCTTGATACACCGCACCATCCGTGCCCGATACTAAAAATAAAATTTGGAATACGAGTAAAACCATGATTGTTACAAACGCCAAGGAAAGCGCCATGCCCAACGTCTTGTTTACTAACCGCATAATTTTATTGTCTGCATCCATAATAGCACTTACGATTTTTGTTAGCATTTTAAGAACAATTCTTGCAACGAAATAAAGGGCAACGGCAAGAACTACTAATTCAATTCTTGTTGTTAATAAAATTTTACCAACAGCACCTTTCTGGCTTAAAAAATTAGTAAGCGACGCCAACAACTCTTTAACGAACTGAAGTTCTAAAACCAACCCAAAAAAAGTGTAAGTAATAATTATCGCAACAATTTTCCCAACGATACCTTTTGCAACGAATTCAAGCACCTTACCAAAGCCTAAAAACGCGCCGGCAACAACTGCTATTACGTAAATACCGATGAAACCTAAACTTATAGCCATTTCAATAATTCCTTATCATTCGTTAATGTTTTTTGCCAAATCATCCAAATATGTTTGTGCTTGTTTTAGCGTTTGGTCTAAATCTTTTTTAGTGAATTTCCAAGAAAAGGACGCAAGGTTTTTTATCGGCATCATCATAGCACTTTTATTAACGAATTCGTCGTCTGCTAATCTACCGTTTTCAGCAGGCAACACGTAATTTTCATCCGAAAAAAGCGCGCACCCTATTGCCTTTGAAAAGATTTTAGAAACTGCTTTTACGCCTATTAACTCAACCAAGTCTTCTATAAGCATATTGTCGTCAATCGTAATTTTAGCATTATCAACGAGAGAAATTTCCGCCGAATAAATATCGTCTAGCGCGTTTTTAGATACGCTTAAAACACCTTTTTCATTCGGTAAAACGTACTCGCCGTTTTTGTAAACTACGAACTCGTTTGCATCAATTTCGAACTCAACCACCTTTTTCTCGTTAGCATTAAGTTCAATCTTGTCAAAATATACCAAGCGCTTAATTTCTTTGTTTTGATAATAAATTTGTATAACTTCTTTTGCCGAAACGCCACCTAAATTCTCAAGCGTGAAACGACCTTTAATTTTTCCACCCGTCTTTACCGTTTGATTTTCCAGCATGAAGTTATCGTACTTAAAATCGGTGTAAGAAAGCCCGTAACCGAACGGAAATGCCACTTCAACGCGCTTTTTGTCGTAATATTTATAGCCGATAAAGTTGCCTTCCATATACTCGGTTTTGTCTTTTTTCGCCTGCCCTAAATATGCGGGGGAATTTTCTAATTTAAGCGGGAAAGTTTCCGCTAGGCGACCCGACGGGCTTTTTCCGCAAAGCACTTTTGCTAGCCCTTTAGAATAGTATTGCCCACCGTAATAAGACGCAATTAGCGCTTTGCACGGTAAATTACTAACGTTAAACGCGCCACCGCCTTGTAATACGGCGCAAACGCTATCACAAATGGAACGAATTTTCTCTAAATCTTTCCTTTCTTGCTCTTTTATTTCAATATCGTCCCTATCAAACGCTTCGCTATCCGCACTACCACCCGACAAGAAAGCGATTACTTTATCCACTTTCTTTAAGGGTGACAAGTCGCCACCCGTAGGCACGACAACCACGTCTAACGCCTTAGACAGTACGCTATAAGGGCTTTCTAAACTGTCAATCTTTATTTGTGCACAGCCACCGCCTTGAATTAAAGGCAAAGTTGCCCCGTCGCCGTAAAGCCCGATTTTTTCGCCTTTATTTAACGGTAGAACGCCGTCGTTTTTAAGCATAACGACTGATTCAGCAACAATATTAGAAACGATTTCTTCGGTGTCAAAATCAACTGCCGTTTTGTTTGTGGTTGCGTGTTTATCAACTAATTTTAAAATTCTATCAACGCTTTCGTCAACGATAGACTCGTCAACTTCGCCGTTAACGAGAGCATCGTAAAGTTCATTAGCCTTTTCGGGGTTTCCGGGCATTTCAAGGTCGCAACCGCCTTTAACCGCCTTAACCCTGTCAACGACAGCACCCCAGTCCGACATAATAACGCCGTCAAAGCCGAATTTTTCTCTTAAAACCTTTCTTTGCAAATATTCCGACTCGTTAGTCCTTAAACCGTTAACAAGGTTGTAAGACGTCATTACGCAGTCAGGTTTAGCCTTTTCAATAACGCGCTTAAAGGGCAAGAAATAGGTGTTAAACAAAACGTCTTCGTCAACTTCGCAACTAGTAGAAAAACGGTAATTTTCTTGGTTATTACAGCAAAAATGTTTTACCGTAGTAGAAGTGCCCGTGCTTTGAACGCCGTTCACGTAGGCGCAAGCGAGTTCGCCCGAAAGCAAATGGTCTTCAGAAAAATATTCAAAGTTTCTGCCACCCGTAACCGTTCTTTTTAGGTTAACGCCCGGCGCAAGCAAAACGTCGGTATGGTTTTTAACGCAGTCGTTACCTATCATTTTGCCGATAGTGAAAACTGCATTTTTATCAAAAGAGCAGGCAAGCAAACACAAATTAGGGTAAATGGTATTTTCAACGCCGACAATTCTAACCCCGTGCGGACCGTCGTGAAGAGTTATTGCAGGAACGCCTTTATCAGGAAAATCAGCAGTATTCCAAATATTTTTGCCCGATAAGAGTTGACATTTTTCCTTTCTAGTCAACTTTTCTCTAATTTTAGAAGTCATAGTTTAATAAGCCCCTTTGATTTCCCTTTGTATTTTATAAAAATCTAAACGATTTGTCAAATAATAAAAAGTATTACTTAACTGAAATAATAAAAGATTTTTTAGCCTTTCTAGGCACGCGATATTTTTCTTGCAAGCAAGGCCCGCACGAATGAGAACCGCAACCGCTCATAAAATAGTCGATAGCCAAATAATTTTTGCCGTTGCGTTCTAACTCAAAGTTATGTTTTTTAGAGCAAAGTTGATTAATTGAATAAGGGATATAAGAGAACGAAACTTCGCCGTCAAACACCAACGAGTGCCTTTGGTTAGAGATTTGCACTTTGCGAGTGCCGTAATGCGAACCGCTTTCTTGTGGTTTAACGTAAGGATAAAATTCAGCAGTAGGCGACGTTGTGTAATAGCCAAAATCAGCCGAGCGGTGCGCGTCTATATAAGTTTCGCCTTCGCCGTAACCCAAATACTCAATCAAGTCGTAATCGCCCGGAAGTTCGGCGTAAAAGCCGATTCTAGGAAAACTGCTAAAATTCTCGTCAAGAGAATATTTTAGTTCAACTTGAACGCCAAGATTGCAAAAACTATATTTCAACCGATAAGTTGCGATAGGAATAAACCTTTCGCTAACGATATCGCCGATAAAGGTAAGAACGCTATCTTTATAATTAAACTTACGCACTTCACTTCTAGCGTTAAAAAAGCGTTCGCTTTTCAATTTCGCTAAATCGTGCATTTCGTTATCAATAGGCGCGCGCGCGATATTGAATTTGAAATAATCAATTATTTTTTCGCCTGCAATGCTAACGCTAGCGATTTCGCCCGAAAGAGTATCGAAAACGTACTCGTCAAGGTCGCATTCAACGCGCACGAATCTGCCGTCTTCAAAGTATTTAACGTTGTTTTTAAGCAAAACTTTTTCTTCAAGATACTTGCCAACGTATGTAAAGTTAGCGATTTTTTCGCCACTAGACAAATCGAAAACGTGGGCGTTAAAGTTGAGTTTACCACCGATACGCAGTTTAACCGATTCACGCGGAGCGATAGCAACGTTAAATTCTTTTTCGGTGAACTCGTCTTTAACGACTACTTTGACACTGAGTGGCGCGAAGAAATTTTTATTGAGCAAAATGAGATAGTTGCCCGAATACTCAAACCCAACGGGTTGATAAACGTGTTTCATTTCTAAAGAGCCACGCTTAATTTTTCTATCGGCGGTAACTATGCCGTCAATGCAGAAATTGCCGTCGTGTAAATTCTCGCCGAAATCGCCCCCGTACAAGAACTCTTTGCCCTGCCACAAAATACCGTGGTCAGCCCATTCCCAAATAAAGCCACCGGTAAACCTATCGCTTTTTTCAATCAACTGCCAGTAATCATAAAGGTCGCCGGGGCCGTTACCCATAGCGTGCGAATACTCGCAAAGGATAAAGGGGCGGGTTTCTTTTTCATCGTTTAAGAACTCGTCAAAGAAATCGTAAGGCGCGTACATTCTGCTAGCGGTGTCTATAAGGTCGGTGTAATAATCGTCAAATTGAGTATAGAAAATGCCTTCGTAATGCACGCCACGAGTGCTATCGAGCGCTTTAATCGCCTTTGCGGCTTGGATAAGCCCTTGCCCCCAACCGGCTTCGTTGCCGAGCGACCACATATAAACGCAAGGTCTGTTGATATTGCATTTAACGTTAGAAACGTTCCTTTCAACGATAGCCTTAACGTAAAATTTCATATCGGAAATTTGCCCGAAATTAGCGGTGTTATAGCCGAGTTTATCTACGCAAACGACGGTGCCGTGCGATTCGTAATCGGCTTCGGACATAACGTAAAAACCGAACCTATCGCAAAGTTTATAAAACTCAGGCGCGTTGGGATAATGGCTTGTTCTGATAGCGTTAACGTTGAGCTCTTTCATCAAAGTTAAATCTTCAATCATATTCTCTAACGAAACGGTAGCGCCGGTTACGCAGTTAAAATCGTGGCGATTAACGCCGTGAATTTTAATCGGTGCGCCGTTAAAGTAAAGAACGCCGTCAGTAATTTTGCATTCCCTAAAACCAACTTGCTCGTAAATTATTTCGTTGCCACAAGTAATGGTTAAATCGTAAAGGTTAGGGATTTCCGCACTCCAAAGGTTTGGGTTATCAACAAAGAAAGAAATTTCTTGGTTTAATTTAGCAACTTTACTTTCGCCGTTAAAGGTTACGGTTGCATTGCTACCACTTAAAATTTTAAAGTTGAGTTTGCCTGAAATTTCGGTGGTAATAAGGTAATCGTTAACCCTTTCTTTTGACCTAGAAAGAAGATACACGTCGCGGAAAATACCGGTAAAGCGCCATTTATCTTGGTCTTCAAGATAAGAACTAGCGCACCATTTAAGAACGACAACGTCAATAACGTTTTCGCCTTTAACGAGATACTTGGTTATATTAAATTCAGTAGTTTTATGTGAAATTTGGTTGTAGCCAACAAATTGACCGTTAACAAGCAAATAAAAGCAACTGTCAACGCCTTCAAACACCAAGAACTTATCGTCGCCGTCTAGGTCAACGCTAAAAGTTTTTCTATAATGATAAGTTGGGTTTTGGTTGGGAACGAAAGGCGGATTAAATGCGAAAGGATAATTTTGGTTAGTATATTGCGGGCTGTCAAAGCCGTTTAACTGCACGCAAGACGGGACTTGAATGGTTTTAGAAAAATCTTTTTCTAAAAAATCTTCGGGCAAATCGTAAAAAGACGGGTAAGCACAAATTTGCCACTCGCCATTTAAACTAAAAACCCTACTGCTATCTTGCCTGTTAAAAGAAAACTTGTCGTTAACGCCAAACGGCACGAAATAACACCTATAAGGCTCAATATTGATATTTTCAGTTTTTTCAAAATATTTTGCTAACTTCATAGTAAATATCCTTTTGAATTTATGTTTTTAAGAAATGGTATTATTTTAACACAATTTATTAAAAACGCAAACGATAAATAAAATTTTATTAAGACGGATACCCCAAAAAGGGTATCCGTCCACAAAAATAGTTTTAACTTAAAACTTTAAGTTTGATTATTTTGAATAGATTGCTCTACCGCAGAAATACAAGGTGTTGTTTTCTGAAGTAAAGTTACCAAACGTTAAACCTGCAATTTCAGTAAAGAAGTTTGCATTGCCGAATGCGGTATATACGTTAGTTTGAGTTATATAGTCAGTACCATATTCACCATCATAACCACATTGAATTTTACCAACGTATCCGCCACCATCATCAAAGTTAAGAACAACGTTGTTAAACGTTACACCATTTTCTTGAATGTGTGGGCACAAACTTTCTCTTGAAACTGAACCTGAAATATAAACGTTATCTAAAGTTCCGCCGTCAGTATGCCAAGCAATAACGCCCCATCTCCAACCGTCGTTTGGTGCAGCGTTGAAGTTAATAGCAATATTTTTAATAACGCCTACAAACTTATAGTTGATTAAACCACCTGGTTGAACAGATAGGTTAACTAATTGATGACCACGACCGTCAATGGTGCCACCATAATTGTTATTTCCGTTTTCCGTGTATTCAACTTCATAAGTATATTTATCGGTATCAAAAGTTATATCATCATATAATACGAAAGAGTACGTTGACCAAACAGTTTCTTCAGTGCCATTTGGATAGGTGTAAGTATTCTTGAACGCCACAGTATCAAAGTTATTCACAAAATCATCAGCGGTTTCAATTACAATTAACGGATGTTTCCAACCAAAAAGCTCAACTTTTGCTTTATAGATTGCAGTTGCGCCTTCAATGGTAACGTTCTTAATTCCTTTACCAGTAAACGCCCCTCTAAGCATTTGTGCTACACTTGCCGTTGAAATTTCAAGACAATGAGTTTCTTTATTGTAAGATGCCCAAATTGCATAATTCCAACCCTCATCGTTCATGTGAATAACAACTGAATCAGACGATGTTTGAAGACCACCAATATCTACGGGCAAATCAAGTTTTTGAGTATCCTTATCACAATCCTCAGCCAAAATACCGATTGTGCCACCGATAGATTGAGCAGTAATATCAATAACTTCTTTAGCAACAACGTTTACGGTGAATTCAATATTATTAAGGTAAACTCTTCCTTCTACAACTGCGTCTTGACCGTCAGCGAGAATATAACCACGGGGTGCTTTTACTTCAACGCTTACGTTTTCAATCAAGTTTGTTTCAACAGTTTTAGTATCAACAACTTCGCTACCAGCAACGTACTTAACGGTGTAAGAACCTTGGGGTTCAACGCCGTCGTTTTCAGTTTTATACCAGTTAACGTAATCGGTTTCATATTGTTCTAAAACTGCAACGGCATCTTCATCTGCTTCTGCTTCGTACAAGGGGATATTATCATAAGCAACTTCTAACATTGAAATTTCAATATCGCCCGTTGCAAAGTTATAGATAACGTCTTGTCCCTTAGTAGCCTTGATATACGCGCGTGCGGTATATTCGGTTGCAATGTTTTGGGGTTTGAAATTAACAACTGACGCTTTCAATTCAACGTTTTCTTCTTTTTCTTCAGCCTTGATTTCGGTGTGAAGAATTCTATACTTCAAACTTGCGCCTTCGCCAACGGTTGGCGTAGTATATTGTTCGCCCCAAACGTACTTGCCACCGTCAAAGGTGCTTTCCTTATCAAGTGCATCTATCTTATCAACGTAAATTGCGGGCATAATGAACATGCCGTATTCAACGCTGTCATAACCAGCACCTTCAAGAGCGTTATAATCGTCTTTTGACATTGTCGCGGTAAATCTTAAACCGTTGTAATCAACTAATCTAACGCTTGCTTCAGAGTTCATAGTTAAAGCAACTTGGTCAGCCGTGAAATCAGCACTTGCAGTGTTATAACTTGCAAAGCCCAAAACCGCCATAACGATTGCCAAGATTGTAAGTGCAACAACTGCTAATCTTTTCTTAATAACTACCATTGCCATTACCCCCTATTTCATCGTCAGACACCCAACTAACGTCACCGAGAATCGGGTCTTTACTGAGTGTAAGCACGTCAGCGTTTTCTACGACAGCCACGGTAAAATCCGGATTGTCGTATACCTTTTTGTTAATCATATCGATTCCTCCCTATAAAAAATTTTTTATAAAATCCTTTGGCGGAAGTTTGACTTCCGCCAAACATAGATTTTCTTTTTTTCCCCTTTCGGGTTTTGCCATATTTTACGCTTTTGCTAAAACAAGTTTGCCGTTAAAGGTTAAGCCTGCGTCAGTCATTGCAAATAAACCAAAACTTAAGGTTGCATTATCGGTAAAGAACGTATCCGTTACGGTTACAACGTTTTCTTCGGTTATCGTTGAACTCGTTGAAACAACGTCCGTTATTCCCTTAACGTTAACTACGATATCCTTAAACGTACAACCACCGTAAACGCCCCTAAACACGCTTTCAACGTTCGTGCCAGTAACGTCTGCTTCAACGTAAATATTTTGGAACGTTGCGTCTGCAGACTGCCCACTAATTAAGCCTTTAATATCAGGTATTTGAACTGATGAAATTTTAACGATAGTGTTCTTAAACGTTCCGCCAAAGTAGTTACCAAGCAAGCCGTACCCCGTCAAGGTAAGGTTCGTTAAAGCATAACCCCTACCGTCAAACTTCGGAGCAACACCGCCAGCAGGATTTGTTTTATTATTAACAACCGCACCGTCAATATCGTTTTCAAGAACGAAAACGGTATTGCTAACGAACGTTCCGTCTACAAGATAAGTTTCAAGTTCTTCAGCCGTGCTAATAAAGTAAAGCGTTCTGTTATAACCAGTAAGTTCAACTTTTGCGTAGTAAGTGCTGTACGCAGTAACTATCTTACAAGGAAGCGTAACGTCGCCAGAATATGCACCTGTCAAAACGCTTTCGACAGCGCTTTTCGTAGTTATAAACGCATTCTTTTGTGCATCGTAAGTTACTGCAAGGTTGAGATATTTACTACCGTTATCCCAAATATCAATTTGAACGCTAGTTACGTTTTCTATTCCGGGAATTTCATAAGGTAATTTAAGCACTTGCTCGTCACGATTTGCAACTTGACCTACGATACCGAGTGAACCGTCGATAAGTTCATCCGTTAAATCAACGTTGCCCGGCAAAGCAAGAAGTTTGCCATTAAAGAACAACATGCCGTTTTCAACTTCAAAATCACCAAACTTAAGCCCTGCGTTATCAAAGAAACTATCGTCCTTATAAATATTGTAGAAGTGTTCGCCGTAAGTGATTTCACCCGTGCTCAATCCATCAACGTTTTTACTAACAATACCTTTTTCACCCCAACCGTCTTCAAAGTTGAGAATGGTGTTTTTGAGCGTTACGCCGTCGTCTTGAACGGTTTCAAACAAGTGTTCTCTATAAGCAGTTCCTGAAATGTAAACGTTATCGAGAACTGCACCGTTTGCTTGGTGTGAAATTAAACCACGCAACGCACCGCTACTGTTCTTCATATTTACAAACGCAATATTCTTGATTGTTCCACTAAAGTTATAGTAAATTAAGCCCCACCACGTATTGTATAACGAAAGATTTGAAACGATATTGCCTTTTCCGTCAATAGTTCCTGAATAATACGTTCGCCACGTATTTGGTTGGAAAGTTGTTGACGCAGACGCATCAATATCGTTCGCTATAACGATATAGTAGTTTTCGTTAGTATCTTGTAACTTGAAAACTTCTTCGTCACTTCTGATAACGTATTCCGCAACGGTTAAATTACAGTAGCCTTTACCGTTTTCGTTTTCAAACGTTGCAATCTTTACGCCGTTGTTAATAGTTTGAATATCTGACTTGTTAACGGTTATCGTTCTATCTTCAGCGTTATAAACGGTGTCAACAAAGCCTGCAATCTTAAAGTTGGTAACGTTGCCGAAACTTTCAGGTAAAGTAAAGATTTGTTCTTCAGCAGCACCGCTATATCTTTCGATATACGCAACTTCGCCGTTATACAACTCGCCTGCATAATAAGTCATACTGCTTACGTCTATATTAGGCTCTCTCGTTGCCTTCTTAACGGTAATTTCGCCCATATAATATGCGCTATCGGTAACGATTACGAAATACACGTCGCCCGTGTACCAGAACCAGTAAGCGTCATTCCACCAAGTTTTGCCTATGGCAAGAGTTCTAGTAGACGCGTCGTAACCGTCGATTGCGAATTTTTGGCTAGCACCGTCTTCTCTATAAATAGCAAAATATCTTACACTTTCTTCTGCAAAACTTTCAGGTAAAACGATTGATTGATTATCAACGTCACCATCGCCGTTTTCATCAAGCGTATATTGATAAAGTAAACTATCAATTTCACCAAAATAGTAATCGGTAAAATGAATGCGAAGTTTTACGCTAAACACGTCGTTTTGAATTTCAACGTAGTTAATACCGTTATCTACGCCCAAGAATTTGCCGTTTGATACGGTAAGTTCGGTCTTGAAACTATCGCCGTAAATGAAAACTCTTTCGGTCGCCTTGTCGTCTGCATACGCGTCAAAACTGCTAATCGACGCAACGTCTTCATATCTAACGAAAGTTTGCACGTCTTCTTCAGTTCTATCGTCAACTACTCTTTCTACGTTAATCGGTGCATATCTTTCATAAACGTTTTCGCCGTTATCGTAAGAAAGTTTAACGTAACCTACGCCAGCCTTTTTAGCCGTAATAACGCCTGCGTTAATTTCAAAATGCCCGTCTTCACACGTAACCACGATATCTTCCGCGTCAACCGCACCACTACTAATCGTCAAAGCCGCCGTATAACCAACGGTGTTTTTGTATGAAACTTCGTTAAAAGTATCTATCGCGTAAATAGCGTCTTCACTATCTAAATCAAAACTCCATTTAGCGTCGGTTATAACTACCGTGATTTCCGTGTATAAGTCTTCGCTATATTTGCCGTTGTATTGTGCGCTTACCTTTATAACGGTTTCTACGCCGTTTCCGATAACGCTACCCGCCGTAACCACGCCGTTTGCGTCAACGGTTGCAACGTTTTCATCCACGCTCTCAAACTGCACGCTACCTTCCACGAACATTCCGCCAAAGATAATATCGTAATCTAATGCGTAACTTTCACCTTGTAAAAGCGGTAAAACGTATTTGCCGTCTTCACTATCTACGTTGTTAAATCTCAACGTAGGAATTCTAGTATCTTCAATAACCGTAACGTAACAGTTCTTTGACTGACCTGCTGCCGAAACTCTTATAGTCGCTTCACCTATGCCAACAGAAGTTACAAGCCCCGTTTGGTCAACGGTTGCTACGTTTTCGTTATCACTACTAAACGTAACAGTTGCATCGCCAACACCCGTAACTTTAATGGTGAATGATTCACCGATAATTAAAGTTTTTACACCGGTTGACAACTTCATTACTTCCGGCTCTTCGTCTGGTAAATCGGGGATTCCCCATTCTTTACTGCATCCGTTACAACCTGACATTCCCTTAAAAATGCCAGTTGTAGAATCAAAGAATTTGCCTACTGAAGATTCCTTTAAACTATCTATTGGAGCACAACCAACAACAAACGCCATGCAAAGGATAAGAATCGTCGTTAAAAATAATAATAATCTTCTTCTCATATTCCTACCCCCTATTAAATTCCTAAACCATCGTAGCAATCTGACATATCGCTACTCATACCGTCTGCGTGATATTCAATTTCAGCAGCGCTTACGTAATACTTAAATTCTTCTGCCATTTTTGCGTAATCTAAGGCTGAATAGTCTGCTTTATACATCTTAAGCAACATATATAACGGCGACGTTAGTTCAGCACAAATCATCTTATACGCCTTGTCGTAAGAATCTTTATCCGTTTGCTCTAACGGTTTGATTTGTTCTAACGCTAGTTTGAATTGCGCTGCCCAACCTTCAACTAATTGCCTACTCCAGTATTTCGTGTTTGCTAGCGTGCCGAAAATTGATTTCAAATCCGTACCGGTTGCAAAAGTTGCATCGTTAGCAGCCATTTCTTTTAACCACGCCCAGTGCGCTTTGTATTCACAATATACGTTATACATAGTTTGCCAAGCGTCTTTATAACAGAACTTGAAGTATTCTCTAGTTGCCTTTTCAACGTCCATATCAACGTCCCAACGCAACTTGGTTGAAATATACGCTTTAATATTGCCCCACGCAGTTGCGTTCTTGTTTTGAGTTTGGTTTTGGTCGTTTACAACCATAGTGCCAACTTCTGCCATTACTTTATAGAAATCTTGCTTATACGCAGAAGTATCGTACGGGAAGAAATACCAGTTAAAGTTTACGTCGTAAATCCAGAAAATAAAGATACTCGTCTTTTCTTTCCAGCCCATAACGGTGTTGTATAACTCTTTATTCCATCTATCTTCTTGCAAGCCGTAAGAACTTCTATAACTATCAAATGCAATATATACGCCTACGTTATCGTCGCACTTAATATCACCACTAGGTGCAGACGCAACATCTTGATATGCCAAGAATACGACTTTCAAATCTCTCTTGTAAGGTTGACCTTCTGCCGTTTCAAACCAAGCGGTAAGTTTTCTTGCCAAGTCGTTGCAGAACCTTACCATAATACCAGATGCACCGCCAACTTGCGCGCCAACGGTAGTACAGCCGTGACAACCACAGAAACCACAGTTATCCGGTTGCGAAACGATGAAAACGTTGGCAGAAGAAACCTTCATGCCGTTAATCGCAACGCTCTTATAGTGTTCTAACATTGCGTCGTAATCCGTAGGATTATTGCGGGCGGTAAAACAACCCGTAGCAAGATTTTCAGAAAACCAACCAGGGTGCTCTTCAGCCATCTCTAACGGCGTAATTCTGAAAAGATTGTGAACGTCGGTTGAACCGTTTGCGGGGATAGCGTATTCAGAAGACGCAATATTAGCAAATCTTTGCCTATTGATTGAATTGTTTTGAATATAACCAACTGACGGCGTGCTCATTGCGCCGATATCGGGATTTACTTTTAGCGAATAATCCTTAAGCGGAACGTCGCCTATACCTTTATCTAAAGAATAATAGTCGGTGTAATAATATTCAAAGTTAAATTCTTCTTTAAGGTAACGGTAAACCGAATATAAACTACCGTGTGCGGTAGGCCCGATTAAATAAATAGTATCGTCAACCGTTTTAATGATATAGCCTTGGTCTTTAAGCCCGTTCAATTCGCTCTTTACTTGGTCGGTTACGAGCGAAGTTTGACCGATTGAGAAATATTTTCCACCAGCAGTAAGCCCAGCGTCCGAAATAATAGGCAATTCTAATTCGGTTGCTTCTTCAAAGAAGTCTTGCAATTCTTTCGCAGCATTCTTTTCTATAGAAGACGCATTTTCCGAAATAACGATTTTATATTCAGTTTTTGCCCTATTAACAACGAACTTTTCTTTATCTGCGCCTAAAACGCCAAAGATACCGCCTATGCAAGAAGCCAAAATTATGGTTACAAGCGTCAAAATAGTAACGATTTTTACGTTATTTTTCTTCGTCATAATCTTAGCCCTCCTTTTCTACCGCTACGATATCGTAACTATCCAAACTTACGTTTCCGAAAGAGTCGGTTGCGCGATACATTACTTTATGCACGCCCGCTTTGGTAAACGTGAATTGAGAATCTTTTACTACGTGAACTTTACCCGAAGAATCCATAACCATAACTAAAACGTCAACGTTGCCGTCGTTATTATCGGTTGCGGTTGCGGTTGCAATCTTGTAAGTTCCGCCAACGTAAGCCGCGTTGTTTTTATTTTCGTCAGAAATAGTTATTACGGGTGCAACTTCATCGTAAGAATTTATTTTGATATCAACCTTAACGGGGTCACTATTGTCGTCAAAATAATTTCCCTTTATAACGTATTCGCCGTTTTGTTCAACGGAAATCTCATACGCCCTACTGAAATCACTAACGTTTTTCATCGTTACGCCGTCAACACTCTTGCAAACGCTTCCGTCAGGTGCGGTAACCGTCAACGTTACGTAAGTATTGAAATAAATAGCATCTTCAACGTAAACGCCACTAATAACAATCTTATCGCCGATAACCTTTTTACCACTGTTAACGTCAACGTAACCTGCAGGTACGGTAAAATCATCCACGTCAGAGTTCATATTGCAGTTGCCAACTTTATAAACGCGAACCGATAAGTTATCGGAAACGCCGAAGAATTCGATTTCAAAGTTTGCGGTTTTGTTAGCAAAATCTTCTAAACCACTTACGGTGAACTTGTTTCCGTCAATTTCAACGGTATTCATAATACAGTTGAAGTTTACTTCACGTTTTTGTCCGTAAACGCCTTGGCTTATTTCTTTAGGTGCACTGCCGTTAATGCTTACCAAGATTTTTTCATTGCTAACGTTCGTTAATTCAATTTCTAGAACGTTGTCAACGTTTGCAGAGTCGGTAAACCTAACGATTTGTTTTTCAAACGTGCCTGAAAGTTCATAAGTAAAATCAAAATCAGTAACGAGTAAAGGTTTAACGTAAGTTAATTGTGCGAAATCAATAGAACTATCAATAGCGTATGTTAAACCGTCCGCATCCGCGCTTGCGTTAAACTGTTCAGAATAGAAATATTTTTCTTTATTGAACACCCCGTTTTCAAGGCCAACGTCTACTACGGGAACGATTATTTCTTCATCTGCAAGTGCATTTTCTAAAGAATAGGTAACCTTAACGCTTTCGGTGGCAGTTATATCAATTTTATTTCCGTAAGTATAATCTACCGCTTCACCGTCACCAACCGCATATTTTACGGTAGCGATTAAATCGGTTATTTCACCGTTTGCAAACGCTTTGCCGTACATTTCGGGAATAGTATAACTTGCGCCCTTAACGAAAACTTTGGGCAACGCGTTTTTACCAACAAATACTGAATTTGGGTTTTCGTTAACGGTAACGCCGTATTCTTCAACGATATCGCCGTTGTAATCGGTCATAACGTATTTAACGGTATAATCGCCCGCTACGAAGGTGTAAATTTCATATTCACCGTTATCGTTAACGGTAACGGGATATTCAGTTTCGCCCAAGAATAATTTTACCGCCAAGGTATATTGTCCATTAGCATTTTTAACTTCGGGTTGTTTTAATAGCGTTTTAACACCCGTCAAAACGGTTGCTTGTTCGCCCGTTAGTTCAAGAGTTGCAAGTCTTGCGTCTTTAATCTTGATATCAACAACTTTTTCCGCATAATTGCCGTAAGTGTCAACCGCTTTATAAATTATTGAATAAGAAAGCGAACTGTCGTCGGGTGTAAACGCACCGTTTTTAACCGCAACGAGTTTGCGCGAATTACTGTAATAATCGCTATAAACTAAAGTTTGACAAACGACTTCACCGTCGATTGCAGAATAAGCCTTTGCGTCAAACACGTTATAAGCGCTATTCTTTACTGCGTAAGGCAAATCGCCTTCGGGTAAATCAACCAAAATTTTGGGAGCGTTTTCTTGTTCGAATACCGGTTGAGAAAGGTCTTCTTCATAAATATCTGTAATAACGAAGTTGAACGTAGAGTTAACGTAGTTACCTGAGTAAACGCTCAAATAAACTTCACCCGTGGTAAAGCCACCCCACAAATTATCATAGAACAAACTGTCGTCAAAGTCAGCAATCAAACGGTTACTGTACATCCTACCCCAATCCTGTTGAGTTTGGTTTTCAGCACCGTAAAGTTTGTTTTCAGAATAATCGAAAGCAAAACTAAACGGCAAACGCCAGTCTGTATCTTGTTTATATCCGTAACCCTCTGATGCTGCAAGCGAAGAACTGAACGAAGGATAACCTACACGCGCGGTGTAATTAAGGTTATGATAAACGCTATACCAGTTATCGTCGTAAAGAATGTGACTTTCAGGGTCAGGCGCATAACCTTTATAGTGCATACCGGTAAACGTTTGATTGTTAGCACGCGCACCGTAATACAAAGGTTGTTTTTGAATTTCGTTATCGTCGGCAGAGTTAGCGTAAACTACTATTTCAACGAAGTTATTTGCGTCGGCAACGTCGGTAAGTCTAATATTAAATTCTTTAACGTCAGAAGCACCTTGAACTTCAGGGATAGCGAAAAGGCTGATAAACTTTTCAGTCTTTTTTCTATTCGTAAGGTCTATCGCCTTGCCGTAAGTAAACACGTCACCGGGGGCAACGCTAACGATTAAACCATCTAAATTACCCTTGTCAGCACCGGTGTTTCCGTAATAAACTGACGACGTAGGCCCTGAAACGCTATACGCGCTATTTTTAACAATAAAGTTATCTTCCGCATAAATACTCTTGCCGTTATTATCAGCGTAATATCTTAAAGTGTATTTACCGGGATTAGATAAAACGTATTCCGATGCGGAAAACGCTCTACCATCCGGATAATAAAGCACTTGCCTTGTTGAAGCGTAAGAAACTTCGCCATCTTTTACTTTTGCCGTAGGCGAAACGAAGTTTTGCCCCAAGTCGTAATACGCTTTTATTTCACTCTCAACGTACTCAACGCTGTATGCACGAGCGTCTTTGAGATTAAATATAAACGCACACGAAGACAAAAGAAAAACTGCACTTAACAAGAAAAGCAAGCCTAATTTAATAGTGTTTTTTCTCATAAATTCTCCTTTTTTTGTTTTTAAAGTTGCTACTTTAACCTTTAATACCACCCATCGTTAAGTTACCCATAAGTTTATCTCTAAACACGATAAAGATTACGATAGTAGGTACAACCATAAGTGCACAGGCAGCCATTTTATACGGCGCTGTTGCAAAGTTAGCAGGCACGCCGTTTGCTTGCGAATAGTCGAAAACTACTTTTGCTAGCGTAGGATAGCCCGGCGTAAACAACAACGGAGTTTGATAGTCGTTCCAAAGGTCAACGAAGAAAATCAAAATAATCGTTAAGAAAGTGGTTTTAACGAGTGGCATCATAACCCTTACCATAACCATCAATTCCGACGCACCGTCAATATAAGCGGCTTCCATATAATCGTTCGGCACACTCTTAAACGCAGCGTAGAAAACCAAGAACCACATATTAACGAAGTTGCCCTTCATAATCCACAAACTATAAATTTTACCGTTTAAGTGCAACGTGTCTAATAACTTCATAGTAGCGGGAATGTTACCAACGATAGGTATAATCATAACGGCAACTACGGTAGCCACTAATAAACCGCTAAATTTGTAGTTATACTTTGCTGCAAAGTAAGCAGTTACGCAAGGAACTACCGCCGCCATGAACGAAGAACCTAAAGTATATAACAAAGTGTAAGTTAAAACTTCAGGGAAAATGTAAATAAACAACGAACTTCCGTTTTGATTTACCCTTAATTTTCTGTCTAAAATATCCGTCAAGTTCTTGAACGTGAAAGTTCCGTTAAGCGGTAACCCGAAAACGTTTTTATCAAAACCGTTATCGGTTTTTACTGCAGAAACTAAAACGAAATATATTGAAAATAATATCGTTATAGAGTACAATACAAGGATGGCGCAAACGATAGCGTTAAACAAACTGAATTTATTTTTAATTTTAGATGCTTTTTCCATTTTGTCACCCCCTATTCTACACTCGGCCCTACTTTTTCTAAAAAGCGCTTAAACAATAGCGTTGCGGGGATTGCAACGGCAGACAACATAAGTCCAAGAGCGGACAAGTATGCGTATTGTTGATAATCGTTATGCGCCGCCGCCATTTGCGCTTCTTTATAAATGTAGTAACCAACGGTCCAGTCTTTAGTTACCGTTCCAGTGCCGTAACTATAAAAGGTGTAAAGGTTCATTTGGTCGGTAAATATACCCGCAAAGTTAATAACCAAGAAAGTTGATAACGTGGGATATATCATAGGTAACGTTATAAAAATCAATTCTTTTAGCGGAGTTATGCCGTCTAATTGAGCAGATTCAACGATTTCTTTAGATATACCCGTCATAGTGCTAGTATACATAAGAACGCCCGTACCAAAACTAGACCAAATGGTAAAACCCATAATGTAGTTAAATTTTGTGTCAGGGTCGGTAAATAAACCTATTGCCCTTTGCTTGTTGAATACTTTTTCAGCAATATAAGTATACCCGTCGTTCATAGCGTAAATATATACTACCGCCATAACTACTACCGACAAAATTTTGGGCAAAAACAATATGATTTGGAAAAATCTACTGCCTAGTGCTTTTTTGTAAATGTAGTTTGAAAAAAGCAAGCCCAAACCCGTACAAAAAATTAACGACGTGAAGTAATACTTAAACGAATTTAAGAAGGTTGGCCCAAGATTCAAGCCACTTTCTTTTGAAAAAATATTCTTCCACACTTCCGGGAAATTGCTAAAACTGAAAACGTAACCACCGGTAACGGTATAGTTTTGGAATGCCAAAACTATACTGCTAAAGTTAACGGCTACGTAAAAAATTAAAAATTGCAATACCGGTAGAGCAACACCGCATATATAGAATATTAATTTCTTTTTATCTTTTCTTTCAATGTTATTCATAATTTTTTACTCTAAAAATTATCTTGCTAAACTATTCCACCAAGTTAGAGTTCTTTCATTCGCCAAGCCTTCAAAGTATTGTTTAGCGGAATAACCGTTCTTCTCAAACGCTCTAACGGGAGCACCTGCGGGTGAAACGTCTTTACTTATCCAAATTTGGGTATCTCTCATAGTAAAGGTAGAGAAATTGTTAACGAAGATATTATTGTCTGAAATCGGATTTACTGTCTTACCTTTTGACTTGATATCCCAAACTGATTTAGCGTAAGAAGTAAGTTCGTTATATCTATCGCCGATATCATAAGCAAGCCCTCTCGTAACAGAACTGTCAACCGTGAAGTCTACTAACGATTCGTCGGTATAGCAGAATTGCAAGAATTCTTTTGCCATTTGTAAAACGTATTCGTCGTGTTTAGACGCGGTGTTTGCATTGATAAACGCAAATGAAGAGTGCGAGTCGATAAGAACGGGTTCTTTACCATTACCTTCAGTTACGCTACCAGTACCTTGAACGGGCAACGGCATGAACGCGGTTTCAATATTTTTAAGGTTCTCATTGCTAACGAACGTTCCAGCGTCGGTTGCTTCGTTCAACCAGTAAGTACCTTCAATAAGCATTGCAACGTCATCTTCTAAAAAAGTTTTTTGAATTTTAGTGTGCAAAGTTTCTGAAACAGAAGATGGATGATAGTTGTTTGAGTCACCAAACAAATAGTCACAGAATCTTAAAGCGTGATATCTTGATTCTTGTTGGTATAATTTAAAAGCATTGCTTTCTTGTGTAACTTCTTTCTTTCCGTCTATTATTTCAGTTATTTCAGGTATAATTTTAACATTTTCGGTTGTGTATGCAACGCTTGCATAACTCTTATCCGGATTTTCAGTACCGGTAAACCCAGTAATAATAGTCGTTTCTTTATCGTTTGAGTCAAAAGTGAATTGAGCCATCGTGCCGTCGTAACCTTCCAACGCAGCCCACAAACCGTTGGTCAATTTTTGTTGATATGAAACTGCAGAGTTTGAGTTACTAAACCAAATGAAAGGAGTTTTTGATTTTGATTTAATATATTCGCAAAGACGAATAAGTTCGTCAATAGAAGACGGCAAACCGTCGTCGTAGTCACCCTTGATTCCGTTAGGACCAACCGTTTTTTCACAACTTGCATTCTTTATAAATCCGTACGCTTTACTATTAACGTCACTCGACTTATAATCAGATTCTTTAGCCGCAAAGTATAAATTACTTTCGTCAAACAAAGTCTTGTTGTAAGTAATGCCGTCGTAAGATTGATAGTGTGGCAAGAAATAATACTTGTCGTTAACAACCTTCAACGCATCTTGAACGTCAGTTGACATTTTTGATTCAATGGTTTTACCTGCTTCGTAAGGATTCGTACCGGTAACGATATCGGTAATATCAAGCGCAACGCCTTGCTTTGTTAAGCCAACGTATTCAAGCCCTTCCAAGAAGAACACTGAATATTCGTGCGTGCTAAGCGTAGTCAAAGGGCTATTCTTATCCGCATACACGTCTACGTAAACGCCTTTCTTTCCGTTTGCAAATTCACGGTCTTTATTTTCTTCCATAAAACGTTGTGCCGCAGAGCCCAAGGTTTCTTGGTCTAACCAAGCGTTACCAACGCCACCGCCGTAGTTCCAAACTTTAACTACAACTTCGTTTTCGTGCTCGTTTCTACGAGAACAAGCAGTTGTTGCAAATGCGGTAAATATCATTACGATACTTACTAAAAGTGCTAAAAAGTTCTTTCTTTTCATTTTTCTTACCTCTCTTATATATTTTTTTATTTTGGTCTATATTTTTCCGACTATCAAAAGAATCGTGTCTTTATTGAACACGCCGTCTTTCACTAGTCCGTTTTCCACTTTTTCAAGATTTCTATTTTCGTCTATAACGTAAACGCTCGTATCTTTCAACCCGTCAAGCCCGTCAATCTTAACCTGCTTGTCTTCGCCCGAATAATTTGAAATCATAACCGCAACGTCTTGCTCTTTTCTAGCGCCAACTACTAACACGCCGTTATCATCACTATTTGCAAACACTTGGTTTTCAAGTTTATACAAAGCGCTAAACGCCTTAAACGAATAAAAACACTTTGCAGGGCCCCAAGTTAGCGGGTCGAACATTCCGCCGTAAGAAGAAGTTATCCTTGCATTGTAATACATTGCCATATCAATCGGCGCGTTTTGCCACATAAGCATGTTAGACGCAACGTTAACCGCGTCGCGCACCGTGCACCTTAAAGAAGTGCCTGGGTTCCATTCGTTACAGTTGCTTTCGGTATTCGTAAACCCGTTCTCGTCAAGCGTCTTTCTAACGTATTTTGCGTAAATAATATTTTGTTCTACGTTTGAATAAGAGTGCCAGGTGTAGAAATCTAGTGGAACGGGATAATCTTTCGCTTTGATATATTTCATAAAATCGTTGAAATAATCAACATAGAACCACGCTTCGCCCGCTTCGGCGTTAGCAGTCGGTTCAAGTTCCTTTTGCGCTATTGAGTAAAACCCTACGCTACCGTAACCACCGATTTTAATTTCGGGGAATTTTGTTTTAAGGTGGTTTGCCGCAACCGAATACAATTCGTAAAACTGCTCGGGCGTGCCACCCCACATTTGATTTTTATTAGTATGTTTAGCATTGTCAGGTTCATTCCAAATTTCCCAGTATTCAATGCCGTATTTATAGCCGTTCGCCCAACCGTAATTGTAATGCAGAATGATATGTTCGCAAATCTTCGCCCATTTAAGGTTGTCTTTGGGTGGATTAGTTCTATATCTTTTAATCAAAAAATCGTTTTCTATCGTTTCACCTAAACGGTAAAAAGGTTTGATATTGTGCTCGTCTAAAAGTTCCAGCAATTTATCAGTAAAGGTAAAATCGTAATTTTCAGGATTGTTTTCATCCGAGTCAAAGTTGCGGAAAATATTACTTACGTCAACGAAAACGTTACTGCCATATCTACCCGAAAGGTCGTGCAATCTACAATACGGAACGCCTGCTTCTTCAAGAAAACCTGCGCCTTCTTCTGCACCACCGTAGGCAAAAGTCGCGGACGGAACGTCGTTAACAGCGTGCAACGGTTTAATTTTTCCAACAACTTTGTCAAAATCAATTTTTATGGTTGCCATACTCTAAAATCACCCCCTGTTTCTTAAACCAAAACACACAAATAATTATCCGTGTTCGGTTTATATTCTATACTTTTACGATTAAGATTAAAGCCTTTAAACTTTTCGATTTCTTTAGAAGTTTTTACGCCTTGTCATATATTGTATATGCGCACGTGTGCGCATTGCTACCAAGAAAGCCCTTTTCGGTTTTGCAAAAAACCGAAAAGATGACGCGCCATCTTAAAAATTACCGTGCCGTTATTTTTAAAAAATTGCACTTTTGGGCACTATACCTTCCATATCCTATTTTAAACCAAAAAAAACAAAATTCAACACCAAAAATACGAAAAATGATATAAAATATTAAATAGATTATGCACTAAATTCAATTTTTTACTTGCAATATATTAAATCATATATTATAATAATGCTAAGGAGGATTTTCGCTTATGTTTACGAGTACGGCGTATAAAAATAACTCTGATAATGCAGAAGTTGATTTTAGTAAATCTTTAATAGTTAGTAGTTGTGGAATTTATCAAGTGTTCAGTGGCCCAACTGTTTTTACCGAGCGCCCTAAAGGGCGAACCGACTGGCAACTGCTTTACGTTGATTCAGGCGAAGTGTCTTTGATGCTCAACGGTACGACGCAAATCGTTCCAAAAGGCTCTATTATTCTTTTTGCACCTAATCAACCACAATATTATTACTATCACAAAGCACATAAACCTATAATTTACTGGGTTCACTTTTCTGGGCGTGACGCTGATAAGATTTTAAAGCATTACAAAATGTCTCCCACCCAAACCGTCTTTTATACGGGCGTTTGCCTTAATTTGCCCACTCTTTTTAGGCAAATTATAAACGAATTGCAACTGCGCCACGAAAAATTTGAAGAAATGATCGTTTACAAGTTAAACGAAATTTTACTTCATATAAACCGCGCACTTGACAATTCTACGGTCAAAGAAAACGATACTTCTACCCTTATTAAATCAGCAAAAGTTTACTTTAACGAAAACTATAACCAAGATATTAACATTAAATCTTACGCAGGTTCTTTAAATATGACGCCGTGTTGGTTTATACAGAAGTTTAAAGAACTAACGGGCGTAACCCCCACTCAATATATTTTGAACGTAAGAATATCTACCGCACAAAACCTATTACGCCATTCAAAGTATAACGTTTCTGAAACGGCAATGGCGGTTGGTTATGAAAACACCTTTTATTTTAGCCGTTTATTCACTAAACACGTTGGCATAAGCCCGTCAGAATATAAACGCCAAAACGCAAATAACGCTGAATAACCCCGCGTACCGTCGCGTAAAACCCCCTAAAACAAAAAAACACCTTGTTTTTAGCAAGATGCCTTTTATCGTTTAATACATCACGCTACCGCGACTTAATGAAAATTTTAACTATACTTTGACTTAACAAAAAAAACAAAACACACTTTCGTTCGACTTGAATTTAGTCTTTGAAAGTGTGTTTTTCTTGTTATTAGCCAGAGCCTTTTATTATTGCGATTCTATTGCATGGCAAAATTCGCTCATTCTCTTAACGGAAATTATCATATAACTTAGAATTAATCGAGCCCTTATCAAAATTTCTAAGAAGCGTTTCTTCTCCAAGTAGACAAGTCAATCTCTTTCATCGCTAGCTTCTTTTAACTATTACCATCGGGCTATCTTTATCAAACGTTTTTATCACGTCTAAAACTGAATAGTCGTACTTATAAGTGTTAATATTTGCAAGCTCTTCTTCTAAAGTTTTTCCGCTTACCCCACTCAAAAGTTCCGCTACCAAGCGGTGATACTCATCTAACCCTTCAACGGTGGTAAGGCAAGCGTGCAATTTTTTCGCATCGTCATCCTTTACGATTTGACTTTCGGAAATGACTTTAACTTCCGCTTTTTTAAGAAGCGCGTAGCCGTTGTTAAGGTAAAAAGCATTCCAACGCAATTTTTCTTGATAAGATAATGCGTTTGCCGAATTAAACTTGTCGGTATTAAAAAACAAATAGTCTTCGTACGGTGCATTAACACTTGGCGTTTCATCGGTAAGGCGAGTAATTAATTCACGATTTAGTTTTTCATCAAAGTTTTTGCCGTCGTTTTCTTTTAAGTCGTAACCCAAAAGGTTTAACTTCAATCTTAAATTAAGCCCTGCGTATACGTTTGAAAGTTTCTTTATGGACGAAAGCCTTGTCCACTTACTAATCGCCTTTCTCTTTTCTTCATAAGAACGGTTGACCGTTTTCGCCCTATTCATAAGCGTTTCGTCAACTATTACCGAATGGTTTATAGTAAACGACTCGTCGCCGAAGAAAGTGATTTTATCCGTATCAAAGAAAGTTCTATATTCTTCTCTTTCAGTTCTTAAGTGTATAAAAATATGATAATTTTCTATATCGTGTTGACGCAAATACAAAACGGTTTTTATTGCGGTATCAACGTTTTCAACGTCAGCGCCTAACGCTATCACTATATTGTTGAAATCGTCTTTACAATCGCATAACTTTTGCTGATAATCATACGCCCCGTCTTCGTGGTCAATATCTAAACACATAAACTTGACGTTTCGGTTTTGTTCAATCGGTTCAAAATATTCTTCGCTATTATATTCCTGCAAAAAATACCTGTCGTTATAAAAGGCTTTATTCCTACTTTCGTCTTTACAACTTTCCTTATCGTAAAGATAATAAGATATAAACTTTTCAGTAAGTTTTTTATCTTTTTCAGTCACCAACTTATCGTTCATCGTAGACGCATTAAACAATGCGTAAGACGTTTTGCCAAAGCCAACGTAGAACACGTTTACGTTTTTTTCGGGCTTTATAATCGCCTTTTCGTGATTGAAAAAATCAGATGGAATAAACTTGGTTACGGGGTAATTTTGAACGAATTTTCTAGCCGTCAATTCGTATTTGTTAAAGCAATTTAAGTACGCCGTAAAATCCCTATCTTCTAAAACCACTTCGTTTATCGACTTGTAATTTTTGTAATCAAACTCAATGTGTAAATAAAAGTTTTTGCTCTTGTTTTCTTTTACGAAACTCTTGAACACCGCAATTACTTTAAGCGTATAATCGTGTTCTTTTAGGCAAATAAAATTATAATCTTTTCCGTTGTTTACGTATTTTGCAAAACGCGCGTTAAAAGCATGGTCACTAACGTCACACACGAAATACACCACGCCTTTTTCTCTATACGCCTTCTTTTGGTCTTTGTTAGGACATTCTTGAAGAAGAAGTACGGAATTTGCATAAGTTTTTTTATAAATGTCAAAATCTTTATCTTCCGCAATTACGATATCACAGCCGCGCTTAAAAAATTTGCTAATATGTAATTTGCTATAAAAGAAATAATACACGACGTTAATTGCAAAAGATATAAACACACCTAACGCTATAACAACGCCGATAAAAAAGGCTACCGAATATACGTCGTTTTCAAGTAGTAACTCTGCATAAGCAATGTCGGGCTTATACACGTCGTAACAAGCGTCAATAATGTTTATAAACGCATATATGCTTCTTCCTTCACCACTTACCGACGTAACGTACACCAAGTCGGTGGCGTATAAAGCGTATAAAATCAAAAGGCTAGGTATAAAATACCAAGCATTCTCAGTCAAACTAAACTTGCGATTTTTTATTGCAGAGCCCACTATAAAGGCAACGACCAAAACTTCTATCGCAATTATTACCCACGAAACAAAATTATACCAAAACATAATCGCAAAAAATTGCAACACCCTTCTTATTTTTAATCATTATAACACACCCCGTTAACGTTGTCAATAACGAGTAAAAATTTATGTCTTAATTGCACCCACAATCTACATCTCTTAAGAAGACATAGAAAAAATAACACCTAACTAATTTCTGTAATGGAGTCAACTATTTCATAAAATGATTTCCCATCAAATATTTTAATGGTCTCCCCCTAAAATACTTTTTATATTTTTCATATTATTTGCATCTATTTAATTATTCTATATCAATAATTTCAATACTTGAATATATTTCATTGAATGATTTTTCATCAAATAATGTTGTTTCTAAAAAAGCATTAACTCTTAAAATTAAATTTTCACCATTAAATTTTTGCAAGAATTCTGACGAATCTAAATTCTCGGACACTTTATACAAAACATGATTTTTGTCATCTCTTTCTAAAAAATAATGTTGCCCTTTATATGAGAATATAACATCATGCCCTCTATATAAACTATCAACTAAAGTTTTGTTAGAAAAAGATATTTCATTATTTTCTACAAAATTCTTAAAATCTTTACTAAAAATGTTTTTATTTACTAATTTATTAAATATTAATTTTTCCATAATGTTCCCCCAATATAATTATCTCATATATTTCATTCAGCTCAATCCATATATGACCAACAGCTTACTATTTTTACGCATCTAAACTATCTTTATTTAACAAGAAATCTAAAATTCCTATTGTTAAAATTCCCATTTCATTTCGCTTTGGCATAATATCATCTTTCACCACGATAATTTTTTTAAATGAATCTCTAACATTAAGTAAGGGTCGTTCTTCTTGATAAACTTTTTCATTAGTTGGAAGTTCAAATGCCGATTGAATATAATAACGCTTGCCACCATCAGTTGCAATAAAATCTATTTCTAAATTTTTCTTTTTATAAACACCGTTTTCATCTTTCTCTTTGATTTCAACAACTCCAACGTCAACAGAATAGCCGCGAGCAACAAGTTCATTAAATATTATATTTTCCATAATGTGATTTTCTTCAATTTGACGATAGTTGAGCCAACTATTCCTAAGTCCCAAATCAGAGAAATAATATTTCACAGGGCTTTCTATATACTTTCTACCCTTTACGTCATAACGCTTTGTTTTGTGTATTATAAAAGCATCTTCTAAATAGTCAATATAAGTGTAAATAGACCTACGAGAAATATCACTAATTTTATTACTCTTAAATGTGTTTTCAAGTTTAGAAGGACTTGTTAAAGAACCAACACCAGAACTAATAACCTCAATAATGCTTTCTAATGCTTGCCTATTTTTTATATCATGCCTTTCAACAATATCGTTTAAATAAACTTCTTTTGTAAGTTCTTGTAAATATTGCCTTTTTTCTTTATCACTTTCAAAATTAACAATAAAGGGAAGTCCACCATAAGTATAGTATTGCTTCCAAGCATCATTTTTTCCGCCTTCAAATACCGAATAAAATTCCGAAAAAGTTAACGGATTTACTTGGACAACTAAGCCTCTTCCTCTAAATTCCGTTGCAATATCAGAAGATAAAAATTTAGAATTGCTGCCCGTTACATAAACGTCAGCATTTTCAATATTCAAAAACCCATTAAGGACATCTACAAATCCATCCACAAGTTGCACTTCATCAAGTAAAATATAATACTTTTCTTTATCTATAATTATATTTTCAACATACTTATACAACTCATTTGCATCTCGCAAATTCTTGTTTTTAAAATCATCTAAAGCAATTGATACTATATGCCTATCATCAACGCCATTTTCTCTTAAATGCTTAGAAAACATATTAAACAACAAATATGACTTTCCACACCTTCTAATACCTGTAATTATTTTAATTAGTTTTTTGTGCTTTAAACTAATTAACCTATTTAAGTAATTATCTCTTTTAATTTCCATATTATCTCCCATGCAATATAATTGCACACCAACTGTCATTTTCCCCTTGTTGTGCAATACTATTATAGTTTTCTTTTTCACTAAAGTCAATACCTTATGACAATTAAATTAGAAAATGTTTGTCGAAACTGCAAAAATTTTCAATAAAAATAGATTGTAAACATATAATAACATTATATACGGACAATATTGGTCATATATGAAAAAAAGGGCTAACAGTTTTTATTTCCGTCAACCCTAATTTTAAGTATTGTTTAATTTTTTCTATCGGCTCAAATTCTACTATTCTTATATATAATAAACTCGCTTTTGATTCCGATAGAAGTAAACGTAGGGTTATCTATAACGACGTTGTTTCAGTCTTTAATGACTATAACGTTTTCATTGGTGGTTCCTCCTCTTTCGATATGGCTCCACGCCCGTACAATAAATATTATGCTTTAGATAAATACTGCAAAGAAAATGATATTTCACACGATGAAGTAGTTTACGTTGGCGACGATTATGGCTTAGGTGGAAACGATGAACCGATTTATCTTTCGGATATAAACTTTATCAAAGTTGATAATTATTTGGATTTTAACGATATAGTAAAGCCACTTCTTTAATTACTATATAGTTTCAAAACACTTATCTTTTTTGACCATAAAAATGCACCTCCTTAAAGTGTATAACTTTTTGGAGGCGCATTTCGTTTTTGTTCCCTTTTATGTAAAAATCTATTCTAATATTAATCTTGTTTACTTGGTAAACACTCGATAAGCGTTGCGCTTGTGTCTGTTGAAATTTTGAATTTTCTTCTGCTACGAATGACAAATAGAAGTAATCGCCCTTCTAAATTTCTTTCTTGTAATTCTCACCCGTAATGACTACATTTCCGTCAAGGCAAATATACGCGCTTGGCGCAAAATCCATTACGTATCTCTTTCTTTCCATTCCTGAAAATGGTAATTTCGCAATCGTTTATCACCTTAATTGATACTTTTGCATTTTCTATCTTTTCAACTTCTGCGTCTAAAGCGTTGACTAGAATTGCTACGTCGTCTTTTACCGTTAAAATTTTTAGTTCGTTATCTTGAATTTTCTCGTTAAAAATTTGACCATTCAAATTAAATCTAAATTTAGCACACTCTTCGTTCCACCAATTTATATTTATCAAATAATAATCGATTGCGCCGTCTTCCCTAACGTATTCAGTATAACTTAAATACTTAGTATCAAAAATATGTTTGCTTTGATATTTTTGAGCGTATTCCTTTATTACCGCAGTATATTCATCTAGATATGCGATAGGATATTCATCTCTATCAAAATAAATAACCCTACCGTCTTTTTTGTATGATAGTAATTTATCAACCCACACGCTATTAAGTATTTCTGATTTTCCCTTAAGTGCAACTTCCCTATCAACAGTAGTATATAAATGTGGCTTTGCTAAAAGTAAAGTTCCACCGTTTTCTACAAATTTACACAACTTCTTTATTTGTTCTTCATCAGCCGTATTCCACCCTGTAAAGAACAAAAATTTATAGTCAGAATAATTATCAACGCTTTCTGGTATTACGTCAATTACACCGTAAGGCGTGTTCGTATAAAAACCTACGGGCTTGTAATCTATCACGTCACGATAAAGCCCCTTTCTTACTTCTAAAAGGTCTTTATCTTTTTGGGGCATATTCTTTTCCCCGCCTTCTCTAATATAGTAATATATTGCATTTATATCGCTATCTGGGTAAAAGGTTTTAACCGCATCCCAACTTTTTTCAGGAGCGCCATAAGCCCAACCTTCTTGACCAAACACGTTAGGACAAGAAAAGCCTTCCATGCCGTCATATTTACCCATAACCATTGCGATATCAACGCGCTGTTTACCACGCCTTGTATGGGTATTTATGAACTTGTTAAACTTGCTTTGCTCTTCTCTATGTCCTACGCAAGCGTAAGAATATCTGTCAAAGTCGGCAAACGGATTTTCTATTCGCCATAACCCTTCTTCGGTATTGATTTCAGACACTCCGTGCATATAACTTAAATAGAGCGATAATCTATAGCGTATAAAGTGTTTGGGGTCGTCTGTCGGCACGCTAGACCATTGTAGCGCAAGGTGTGTTCCCGTTTTTTTCTTGCCACAAGCGTTTGCCGTGCCACGGAGCACACCTAAAAACAATTCGTGCGTTCCGTACATTGATTCATAGCCAACCCAATCGTAACCTGCTTCTAAAAAGGTGTGAAATTTAGTGGTTACACCTGTATGTCTTGTTGCACCGTCAATGGCGGTATATGCTAAATTGTTTCTAAAATTTTCATAGGCTTCTTTTACGTTGTTTGCGCTATCTTGCGTGTAATACAGCCAAGCCTTGCCCGTTTTGTCATAAACGGGACTACGTTTTCCGTATATTCCGTTATACTTCATTTTTCTTGATAACAAATGATAGTATAATTCGTGCATTTCGTTTAAGTTTTGGTCCCAATACATAAACGCCCCGTCCCGTTCGTGCGTTTGCATCCCTAAATAGTATGGCGTATCAACAATTTCTTTATCGGGGTTGGCGTTCAAACCATTTAATTCTCTGCCGTCTATCATTACTGAGTAGTAAATACCAAGCGCAGACAAAAGCTTTGACGCTGTACGCCAAAATCTTTCATCAAGTTCATTTACTCTTCCCCAATGATAAACACAACGGAAGGTCAAAAGATTACCTACGCCGTTGTTTAGATACCAAGAAAGGTATTCAGAAAACTCCCACATTTCAGCAGTTACGTATATAAAATCGCCCGTTCCCGTGATAATAAACTCATTTTCTTTTTCTACTATATCGGGTATTTTTATACTCTTTTCTTGTTCATCATTAATAGCCTTTACTATTATGTCTTTACCTGTTTTTTTGGCTTTTAATTTTATTACAGCCCATTCGCCAACTTGCACGGTTTTTACGTATTCTACGTAATTACTAATTTCTATTTCGGGAGTTTTACCATTTTTATTGTAACAAAAAACACCGAACTCTTCGCCAAGTCTTACCGTTTGTTTTACACCCAAAAGTTCAAAAGTTTTAGGCTCGGTTATAAGCCTTGCCCCTATCACGGTGTAAGGCTTAATATTATTACCATACTTAACTTCAATTATATTATTTTCTGTTTTTAATACTTCCGACGGCAACTGAAAATCTAGCCCTGAAAAACGTTGCAAAGCATCCATTTTTCTTCCGCTAAACACTTCTTTTCCGTTTACGATTAAAGTAACTTCAGGGCGTTCAATTAGTGAAAACCCTTCGCCTATCCACTTGAAATCTTCTAAGTTTTCAGGACAATCGTCATAAGGATAACATATATTTACACCGCTTTCATCAATTAATTCGGGCACAAAAACTTCCGCATATCCATCAAAATCGGTTGCAGAAAGTTTTATCATAATAAAATCTATCTCTTGTTTGGCGGTGAACTCTGCGCTAAAAGTTGTATAATCTTTACTGTCGGTTAATCTAATTACCGTAGTGATATCCGATTTTTCGTAATAGTAACGAGAATTGTGCTTGCCGTAATAGGTTTCTGCTGACAAGGTAAAATTATCTTTTGCGCCAAGTATTTTTGCTTTAACTATCAACCTATACTTTTTTCCCACAGAAAAACAGCCTTTTAACATTGTGTAACAAGTGCGCTCTTTTACTTGATTATTTTTGTCAAAAACTAATACTCTACCTTGTTCTATACTCTTAATAGAGTTATCTAGTTTACGATAAAATATAGGCAATACACCTTCGTAGCGGCGCATATACGGCAGTCCGACTTCACCTATGATATGTAAGCGATAATTATATTCTAAATCTAATTTACTGTTAAAAGAAAACTTTACGCTTTTGCCGTTTTCTACGGTTACTTCCTTTTTTATCTCTTCTACAATAGCGTAGTTTCCGTTAAAGCCTTGTTTTTCTTTCTCTCCACTATTTAAAATTCTCATTTAATCAATTCCTTTCTATCGAACTTAAATATCATTATTTCACGCCTAACGCCATGAAAACTGTCGAAAGACACAAGTGTTCCATCTAAATTAAACCTATTATGCAAATCACATCTTATATCCGTGTTACTAACGGGATTAGAGTAAATTTTAACGATTGCTCTGCTTTTTCTGCTTTCAAAATCATAGAGCATCATATATCTTGATGAACCCGTATTTGGATATCCGTCACCGATAAAACAAGTTCTATCAGGCGAATACAAACAATGAATATCATCATAGTTGATAAGGTCATCGTCTAGTTTTTCTCTTTTTCCAGTTTTATCGTTCATAAAGTAAACGCCCCAATCGGGTAAACCTGAATATATTATGATTTCTTCGTCATTCTTCCAATCATAATGCGAATTCACTTCATAATTCGTTAAATTTTTAATATTTTTTCCGTCACGGTCTGCGGTTATGAGTATAGTTCCCCAACGCTTACCTTCTTCAGGAAAATTACGCAGTAAAAACAAAAATCTGCTTGCGGACGGATTGAAAGTTATATGATTTACAAGTAACTTCATTTCACAAAATGGCTTTTCAGGAAAAATTTCGGTCAGTTGCTTATAGTTAATAACTAACTCGCTTGTATTTTTTTCTATATCTACAAGGAAAATTCCGTCCGTTTCTGGTGTATTTTGAGTGTAATATGCATCTTTTAAATTACAATATCCATACCCCGGTCTAAAATCCCAAACACGGGCAAAATTTATGGATAGCCCCCACTTTCTGTCCTTTGAAATGTTAGCAAGCGGAGCGCAAATTATTTTTTCGTTTCCGTCGTTAACGTTTTTGATAACAGCACAAAATTTGTTGTCACGAAAATCGTTATATATGATATTTTCTTCATCATACCATTGCAAAAGTGCACCTTGCTGAAAGTTCCACGCATTTGTTTCGGCAACCTTATGAAAAACTTTATCTTTTATCGTTATGTATCCTACTTCTGCTATATCGCCCACTTTGGGTATTCTATCAGCGAAACTTACTCTATGCGCTAAATGGCGTTCGCTTTTTTTGTCAAACGGTTGTAAATCGTAATACCCGAAAAAATAATGATAACCATCTTCTGGCGTGATATTTATTAACGGACTTTTTGATGCGTAACTCATTTTATCTCCTTAAAAACAATCAAAAATTAATTATAAAATGTAACAAATTATTTCTTATACAAAGGACCATAAGTAGCACAAGCACGGTAATCTTGACCTTCTTTGTCCATTCCGAATGCATTCCAACAAGCAGGGCGATATACGTCGTCTAACGGTACGTTGTGCATACATACGGGTATTCTCAACATTGAACACATTGTGATTAAATCTGCACCGATATGTCCGTATGAAATTGCGCCATGGTTTGCTCCCCAATTTTGCATTACTTCATAAGCAGTCTTAAATGCGCTGCCTTCTTTTCCGTCACATCTTGGCGCAAACCAAGTACAAGGCCACGTCGGGTTTGTTCTTTCCATTAGTTTGTCCGATACTTCATCAGGTAGTTTTACCGTCCATCCTTCTGCTATTTGTAACGTTGGTCCTAATCCTTTTACTAGGTTTAATCTAATCATTGTTACAGGCATTTCCGCTTTCGTTGTATAGTGGCTTGAAAATCCACCGCCACGGAAGTTATCAAAGCCTGCTTCGCACCATACGGTTGCATCAGTCATCTTCTTGATATCTTCTTCGGTTACTTCCCACCACTTCTTCATTGTAGCGTTGCCGTTTTCATCAGTACATTCACCGCAAGCGTCTAAGCACGCAGCACCAGAGTTAAGCAAGTGGATAATACCGTCTGATTCTTTTGCTTTGCCTTCTAATTCATAGCCCGTCACTCTCTTCGTTGCGTCCCCTGACCAATAAGTTCTTACGTCAGCAAAGATTTGTGCTCTATGTGTTAATAATCTCATAAACAACATACAAAGTCCGTTAAGAACGTCGTTTTCTGTTGCTAACGTAAACGGTTCTCTTGCACCTTCATAGTCAAAGGTTGATGAGAGTAATGCTTCGGGATAGTCACAGTTGGGCCAATGGTCTGTCCATTGTCTTTGACCTTGGAAACCACCTGCTATTGCATTGTGACCTACCTTTTCTTCTTCAAAGCCGTCGGGTAAGTTCTTGTTTCCAGCCATTAAGTCTTTGATTATGCAATACATCTTAACGGTGAATTCCCATTGCTTTTCTTTTTCTTCATCAGTAAACTTAATTTTTCTTTCTTTACCCAAGAACTGTACTGATTCGGGGTTATCATCTCTACCCATTTTGCAATGTTCTTTCGTCCATTTTAATGCTTTTTGGTATTCTTCTTCGTTGTAGATACCTTCTTCCATTCTACGGAGAATTTCTACTTCGTCAACGCTTTCAACTCTCATATCAAGGTATGATTCAATAAAGTCTTGGTCAATAATTGAACCTGCGATACCCATACATTGTGAGCCGATTTGTAAATATGATTTACCACGCATTGTTGCTACTGCAACGGCTGCTCTACCGAAACGAAGTAATTTTTCTTTTACGTCTTCGGGAATTGTTGTTACTTGGTCTCTATCTTGAACTTCGTGTCCGTAAATGCCAAATGCGGGAAGTCCCTTTTGAGCGTGTCCTGCTAAAACTGCTGCAAGATATACCGCACCTGGGCGTTCCGTACCGTTAAAGCCCCATACCGCTTTAATTGTAGTGGGGTCCATATCCATTGTTTCAGAGCCGTAACACCAGCAGGGCGTTACTGATAAAGTAATGCTTACGCCTTCTTTCTTGAACTTGTTTGCGCACGCTGCAGCTTCGGGCACACGCCCGATTGAAGTGTCTGCCATTACTACTTTTACGGGTTCACCGTTTGAATAGAATAGGTTATCTTCAAAAAGTTTTTTTGCAGCGTTTGCCATTGCCATTACTTGGCTTTCTAAACTTTCCCTTAAT
>JAZRNE010000030.1:0-60034 GCA_045648045.1 Christensenellaceae bacterium | reverse complement strand
CTACGATCCGACTTATATACTTAAAGCAGGCGGTTTGCTCGCTTATACTAAAGGTGAATAGTAGGTAGATTATGGAAAAGATTAAAATGGTAACCCCGCTCGTTGAAATGGACGGGGATGAAATGACGAGAATTTTATGGCAAGAGATTAAAGATGAACTTATTTGCCCGTTCGTTGACTTGAAAACCGAATATTACGATTTGGGTTTGGAAAATAGAAACGCTACCGACGATAAAGTTACGGTAGACGCTGCTATGGCTAACAAAAAATACGGCGTTGCGGTTAAGTGCGCAACTATCACGCCCAACAAGCAAAGAATGAGTGAATATAATCTTAAAGAAATGTGGAAGAGTCCCAACGGTACGATTAGGGCTATGCTCGACGGAACGGTTTTCCGTACGCCTATCACTTTGCCGATTATTAAACCGGCAGTAAAATACTGGCAAGCACCGATTACCATTGCTCGTCATGCTTACGGCGACGTTTACAAGGCTACCGAAATGAGAGTGGGTAAGGGTAAGGCAGAGTTGGTGTTTACCGACGAAAACGGAAAAGAAACTCGCGAAACCGTTTACGAATACGAATGTGACGGCGTTTTGCAAGGGCAATTCAATAAAGATAGTTCAATTAAATCTTTTGCGCGCGCTTGCTTTAACTACGCGGTTGACCAAAAGCAAGATTTGTGGTTTTCAACAAAAGATACTATTTCTAAAAAATACGACCATACTTTTAAGAACATTTTTGAAGAAATTTTTGAAACCGAATATAAAGCGAAGTTTGATGAACTCGGTATCGAGTATTTCTACACTTTGATTGACGACGCGGTTGCAAGAGTAATTAGAAGTAAGGGCGGTTTTATTTGGGCGCTTAAAAATTACGACGGCGACGTTATGAGCGATATGGTTTCTTCTGCGTTCGGCTCGCTCGCTATGATGACTTCGGTTTTGGTTTCACCCGACGGAAAGTTTGAATACGAAGCGGCTCACGGCACGGTTACTCGCCACTACTATAAATATCTTAAAGGCGAAAAAACTTCAACCAACCCTATGGCAACTATTTTTGCTTGGTCGGGTGCTCTTAAAAAGCGCGGTGAACTTGACGGCTTAACCGATTTAATAAAGTTTGGCGAAAGCCTTGAACAAGCGTCGCTCGAAACGATTAATGACGGCTATATGACCAAAGATATTGCGCCGCTAGTTACCGAAGGCGTTGAAGTAAAACCCGTTTTAACGAGCGAATTTATCGCTCAAATTAAAGCGCGTTTACAAAAGAAGTTGGGTGCATAACCGCCTAGCGTGTAATAATAAGCGTTTAACTGTAAAAAGAAAAGAACTTGGAAAATCCAAGTTCTTTTTTTGTTGTTTTGTAATTTATTTTAGGGTGAAACACGGTTGATATCGCGGGGGAACATAGTCGCTTCGCGTACGTTTTTAGCCCCTAAAAGGTGCATGGTAAGTCTTTCAAGCCCAAGCCCTAAACCGCCGTGTGGTGGAGCGCCGTATTTGTGGAGCATAAGGTAAGTTTCAAATTCTTCGGGGTTCATACCGCACTTAATCATTTTTTCAACTTGCTCTTTGTAATCGTGAACGCGTTGACCGCCTGAAGTAATTTCCAAGCCCCTGAACAAAAGGTCGAAAGACAAAGTGTATTCGGGGTCGTTGGGGTCGTCCATCGTATAGAAAGGACGCTTTTTAGACGGATAGTGAGTAATGAAGATAAAGTCGCTGTTAAATTCTTTTTTAGCGTATTTACCCAAAAGTTCTTCTTCCGCAGGGTCAAAGTCTTTCATATCGGACGGCTTATACTTAAATTTAGTCATAAGCAATTCTTTAGCGTCCATAAACTTCATAACGGGAACTTCGTTTATTTCGGGGATATCCGCGTGTAGAAGTTCAACTTCGTCTTTATATTCAGTTTTAAGAAGATTCATAACGTACTTTAACACGCCGACTTCGGTATTCATAATGTCTTCAAAACTGTTGATAAAGCCCATTTCAAGGTCCATTGAAGTGTATTCGTTTAAGTGGCGAGAAGTGTCGTGATGTTCAGCGCGGAAAACGGGCGCAATTTCAAACACGCGTTGGTAAACGCCAACGAGCGCTTGTTTATATAACTGTGGTGATTGAGCAAGGTAAACTTGTTTGCCAAAGTAATCGAGTTTAAATACGTTAGTGCCACCTTCAGCGCCGGCGTAGTTAATTTTTGGCGAACGGATTTCAGTAAAACCTTCTTTCATAAGGTATTCTCTAAAGCCCCTTGCAATACCTTCTTGCAACTTAAAGATAGCGCGTTCTTTGGGGTTACGCATAGAAATAGGGCGTAAGTCCAAAATAGTAGAAAGTTGCATGTTGTCAAGTTGTTTTTTATTGATAACGATAGGCAAGCCTTCGGCGGGAAGCGAAAGAATTTCAATATTGTGTATTTGAAGTTCGTATCTATCGTTGCCCTTTGCGTCTTTACTAGAAACAACCTTGCCCGTAACTTTTACGCAGGCTTCTTCGCGAAGTTTTTCATCCCAACGATAATCTGAAAAATCGGGTGAGTATACGCATTGAATAATATCCCTAGCCGTTCTAATAATAACGAAAGCAAATCCTGTCATTTCACGAATACGGTGAATATGTCCAGCGATTGAAACAACTTGTCCGTCGTAGTTCTTAAATTCGGCAAAGGAAACGGTGTTTTTATCTATTTGTCCGCAAATTTTGTCCATCTTAATATCTCCTTTGAACTGATAACTATATGTTTAACGTATCTATGATAACGCATTTAAGAAATTAAAGCAAGTATTTATCAAAAAAAGTTTAGGTAAAGCAGTATAATAGCGAGCATATAGTAAGAAAATTTATAAAAAACGATTGAAAAAAAAGCAAATATATGGTAAAATGATTAAAATATTATAATATTAGAATGGAGTTGTTTATGAGAATTGCTGTTTCTGTTGAATCAACGAACGATATGACTATTGATTTGATAAAAAAATATGACGTTAGAGTTGTGCCCTTTAACGTGCTTTTAGGTGACGAAACTTTTAAGGACGGGCAAATTACTACCGAGCAAATTTTTGAAAGCGTTGAAAAGACTGGCGTTTTACCTAAAACGAATGCAATTAATCAGTTTGAATACGGCGAATATTTTGAAAGTCTTAAAAAGGATTACGATGCGGTTATTCATATTTGCCTATCTAGTTCGCTTTCTTGTTCTTGCCAAAACGCAACTAACGCCGCAAAGGAAATTGAAAACGTTTACGTTATAGATAGCAAAAGTTTGTCTACGGGTATAGGTCTTCTTGCAATCTATACAAGGGAACTTGCCGAACAGGGCGTAGAAGTTGATGAAATCGTTAAAAAAGTAACCGACCGCGTAAGCAAGGTGCAAGCAAGTTTCGTTATCGAAAGGCTTGATTATCTTTACAAGGGCGGAAGATGCAACAGTTTGCAATTATTTGGCGCAAACTTATTAAAACTTCGTCCGAGAATCGTCGTTGCAAACGGCAAGATGAGTTCGGATAAAAAATACCGTGGCAATATGGAAAAGGTGGTTGCTAAATACTGTCAAGAAACGCTCGCGGATTTTAACACGCCCGACCTTGATAAGGTGTTTATAACGTATACTACTGCAACGCCTGAAATGGTTGAAGCGGCAAGAACCGCAGTTAAAGAAGCAGGGTTTAAGAATATTTTTGAAACCCGTGCAGGTTGTACCATTGCAAGCCATTGTGGTGGTAATACCTTGGGTATTTTGTATTTTAACGACGGAGAATAATTTTTCATTAAACGAATAAATTAAAAATTGTACTTGCTATTTGAATTTTTTGTGGTTTAACATAAGTATATTTAAACGAAAGAAAAATTGCGGAGGAACTTATGGATTTATTTGCTATCGTAGGCGGATGGTTTAATGCGTCGCCCACAGTTGGTATGTGGCTAGTAATCGGCTTTGCGGTTTTACTCGTAGGCATTATAGTTTTGGCGGTTATTAGTGCAAAGAGAAAAAAACACGTCAATTTAGATTTTGAAGATTTTGATACTGCAAAACGCAAAAAAAATAAAGAAGAAAACGTGGAAAATACCGAACCAGAAGAAGAATTTATTACGCTTAAAACAAACGAACAGTTTGAACAAGCTAAAATTAAAAAGGTGGTTGCAACTGCAAACGAAGACGTTTCGTATGAGAAAGCAAAAAGCGAGCCGATTGTAAAGGAGCAAGAAACCTCTTCAAAAGACAAAGTTATTAAGCCCGTAAAACCTGCAACTAAAAAGGAAGACTTGCCACAAGAAAAACAAGGCGTAGTTGAAAACAAGCAGGCTAAAAAATTAAACGGCAAGTGGGTTGTAGAGCATAAAGGCGAAAACGAATATCTTTCTAAACTCTTGGCGTCTAACGGCGAAGTTATGTTAACTAGTGAAATTTACACTACCGTTGAAGGCGCAAAAGGCGGTATTTTAACTATAATCAGGGGTGTAGAATCTGGCAAATTCGTAATTTATCAAGATAAAAACAACAACCATTATTATAAACTTAAAACTTCTAGCAATCGCCTTTTGTGCGTTGGTGAAATTTACAAGGTAAAAGAACAATGCTTAAAAGCGGTGGAATCAGTTAAGAGAATAGCGGCAAGTTCAACTATTCTTAACGAAGTGTTTGAAGGTGCAAGATATATTGATTACACGCCCGCACCGCTAGTAAACGAAGTTAAAAAAGGCGCGCGTGGTAAGTGGAAGATTGAAAAGACTGACGGCGGAGCATACAGCGCAAAACTCTATGCAAACAACGGGCAATTAATGCTTGCAACCGAAGAAGTTTCGCAAAAAAAAGGTGCGGAAAACGCGCTTGTTTCTGTTAAAAAATACGCCGAACAAGGCAATTTTATAATCGATAAAGATAAGTTTGGCAGATTTTATTACAAATTGCGCAACTTGCAAAAGTCGGTTATTTGTATCGGCGAAGCGTACGACACGCTTGAATCTTGCGTCAGCGCTATTGAGTCCGTGCGTAAGTTTGCGCTCAGTGCAACCGTACCCGGGGAAAACGAGTAGAATAATTTTAAAAAAACTGCTTAAAAATCGTTGACAAAACGCATACAATATTGTATTATATTAAGGCTTAAAGAAGAAGTAACCCTTCTCACCGACGGCAAACGCTAGTTCGGTTCAATACTTTTAAGGTGGCTAACGCTATCATTATTTGTATTTTTCGGGTTGCTTTGCGTAAAGCAACCCGTTTTTTATGGAATTTTAAGGGGCAACCCTTAGGAAATATTATTGAGAGGTATAAAACCATTAAAAAGGAACATCAGACTAACGCCGAAATACGCGATAGGGAAGTTCGTCTTATAGGCGAAAACGGTGAACAATTAGGTATTGTTTCCGCACGCGAAGCGTTAGGTATTGCAGAAGAAAGCGGTCTTGATTTAGTAAAAATTTCGCCAAATGCAACGCCACCCGTATGCAAAATTATGAATTACGGAAAGTATTTGTTTGAATTGAAGAAAAAGGCGAAAGAAGCTAAAAAGAACCAAAAAGTTGTTGAAATTAAAGAAGTTGGTCTTTCAATGACCATTGACGTTGGGGACTTAAATATCAAAGCAAAACAAACTCAAAAGTTTTTGAGTGCGGGCAACAAGGTTAAAGTTTCAATCAGGTTGCGCGGTCGTCAAATGGCGCACGCTGAACTTGCGCTTGACGTTATGGCAAGATTCTTTGAATTAGTTAAAGACGTTGGGGTTATGGAAAAACAACCGCTTACCGAAGGTAGAAACATTTGGATGATGCTTGCGCCTTCTAAAGCGTAAAACTTAAATTATAAAAAATAAACGGAGGATATACTTATGCCTAAAATGAAAACCAAAAGTGCGGCTAAAAAACGTTTCAGAGTAACCGCAAACGGTAAGATTAAACGTGCTTGCTCTGGCAAGAACCACATTCTTACTAAGAAAGACAGAAAGAGAAAGAACAATTTATGTGATGGTGCTTACGTTGATGCTACTCAACAAAAGACTATTCAAACACTTATCTACAATAAGTAAGCTAAAGGAGAGTAAAGATTATGCGTATTAAGAGAGCAGTTAACGCTGTTAAAAAGCGTAGAAAAATATTAAAACTTGCCAAAGGTTACTTTGGTGGCAGAAGCAAAAGATATAGAGTAGCAAGAGAAGCCGTTATGAAGGCTCAACTTTATGCTTACTATGGCAGAAAGGCAAAGAAAAGAGATTTCCGTACTTTGTGGATTGCAAGAATTAACGCAGCCGCAAGACTTAACAACCTTTCTTACAGCAAGTTAATGTTCGGTTTGAAGAAGGCTGGCATTGAACTCAACAGAAAGGTTCTTGCTGAAATCGCAGTTTCTGATACAGCGGCTTTCACCGCACTTTGCGAAAAAGCAAAAGCAAATATCTAATAACTATTAAAGCCTACCTTAACAAAAGATAGGCTTTATTCAAATTTATGATAACTTCTAAACAAAATTCTTTTATTAAAGAAATAAGGTCTTTATCCGATAAAAAATTCCGCGATAAACTTGGCGTTTACATTGTTGAAGGTAGTAAAATCGTCAAGGAAGCAGTTGCGCTTAATTTGCCCGTTCAAGCCGTTGTCGGCACGGAACGCGGACTTAGCACTATCGATAGTGGGGAATTTCGCCGTGAATTAGTTAGTGATGACGTTTTTCACTCTATCAGTAGCGAAGTTTGTCCGCAAGGCGTTATTGCAGTAATAGAAAAACCAGAAAACGAACTAGTTTCACCAAAGGGCAGTTGCATTTTGCTTGACGGTGTTGCAGACCCCGCTAACGTCGGTGCAATTATAAGAACTGCAGCAGCTGCGGGCTATAACACGGTTTATCTTACCGAAGATTGTGCCGACCAGTTTTCGCCCAAAGCGGTGAGAAGCAGTATGAGTGGCGTTTTTCGTGTAAAAACCATTCGCGGTAAAGTTGAAGACCTATTAAATATCATTAATTTGCCCGTTTACGTTGCCGATATGTGTGGCGAAAACGTGTTCACACACACGCATAGCGGAGCGTTTTGCCTAGTTATAGGTAACGAAGGGCACGGCGTTTCAAAAATCGTTAAAGAAAGGGCGGATAACACCGTTTCAATTCCTATGGAAAACGGCGTTGAAAGTTTGAATGCAGCCGTTTCCGCCGCGTTATTAATGTATAACTTGAAGAATTTTTAGTTTGGCACGGCGCTTTGAGCGCTAACCGAAGAATAAAGGAGAAAAATTATGTCAGGACATTCACATGCAGCCAACATTGCCGCAAAAAAGGCAAAAACCGACGCTGTTAAAGGTAAAATATTTACTAAAGTAGGTAGAGAAATTGCTGTTGCAGCAAAAAACAACCCCGACCCCGAAACAAACAGTAAACTTGCCGATGCTATTGCTAAAGCAAAGGCAGTTAACATGCCTAACGATAACATTAAAAGGTGTATTGCAAAAGCGTCTGGCGAACTTTCAGGGGATAACTACGAAGAATTGACCTACGAAGGTTACGGCCCTGCCGGTAGTGCGGTAATTATTAAAACGCTTACCGACAACAAGAATAGAACTGTTGATTACGTTAGAACGGCTATGAGAAAACACGGTGGTTCTTTGGGTAACAGCGGTTGCGTGTCTTTCACGTTCACTAATATGGGCGTTATCGTTATTGAAAGAACCCCCGATTTGGAAGAAGACGTCGTTATGGAATACGCTTTGGAAGCAGGTGCTGACGATTTTATAACCGAAGACGACGCTTTTGTCGTTCACACTTCACCCGCTAATTTTAGTAGCACAAGAAAGTTTTTAGAAGAAAAAGGTTTGAACTTCTTTGAAGCGCAAGTTGAAATGGTTCCGCAAAACGTTGTTACGCTCGGCGCAGAAGACCTTGCAAAATTCCAAAAATTAGTTGCAGCGCTTGAAGACCTTGACGACGTTCAAAATGTATATCATAACGTAGATTTGCCTGAAGTCGAAGAAGAGTAAAACGGCTTATAAACTGCGTTGCAGGTCGTTAACTGACTGCGCCGTGGACTTCAATGAACAGACGTTCTATTTCATCCCACGGCTTGTCGAGCCTACTGCAACTTGTTTCTAACCCGTTTTTGCAACGGCTTATATGCTACGCAATACTGCGTTAACTGCTTTGCATTTTGACTTCGATAACCAAAAAGGTTTATCTCATCCAAAATGCGTCGCGAGCCTTGTCTTGCTTGCATCTAACCCATTTTTGAGAGAGAAAAAAAGATAAAAGTGGCATTGCCACCTTGTTTCTAACCCATTTTTACAAGGGTTTATATGCTACGCAATACTGCGTTAAAAAATTTCAAAATTAAATGAATAAAAACACCTTATTTGCAGATACTCTTTTTATCGGCGGTAAGGTGATTTTTTTTACCACGTTATAAAAATCACGATAAACTTTCTGCCGTTAAAATATTTTAGTTCTTAACCCCTTCGGCAGAAAGTGTTTCTTCCGTTCGGATTAAGAACGGAAGAAAAGGGCGTTTTTTTTACGCCCTTTTTATGTTTTTTGGAAAGAACGTTAACGTAAAATAAAAATATTTTACAATTTAAAAAATTTTTTTTATAAAATCAAGTAATTTTAAACAAAGATATGTTAAAATAATAGTATAATATAAAAGTACGATATAAAAGAAAGTTTTTTGGAGAAATAAATGAAAAAGGTTTTATCAAGTTTTCTTTCAATCGCTTTGGCATTATTTATATGCTTTGGCTGTACGAGCTGTTATCTTTTTGAATTAACGGATAACGGTGGGAATTTACCGCCGGCAAATGGTGGCAACCTGCAAAATTCCGGCGATAATTTGTCAAACTCAACAACGGGCACTTTTCCTAACGTAAACGACTATAATAGTCAAGTATATTTCGATAGGCTTGACGTTCAAGAGCGCGAACTTTTAACTAGGGCGGCCGCAGTTCAAAACATTGAGCGTTCGGTTGTTGAAATTAAAATGACAACTACTAACGGAGCTTCAAGTGGTTCGGGTGTTATTGTGGGTAATAATGATGATAGCGACAACGTGTTTTACATTCTCACTTGTCAACACGTAATTAGTTCACAGGGTAAAATTAGCGTTTACGTTCCCGATAAAAATTCGCGCAATCGTGGCGATACTGGTTATGATACGCGCTTTGCGTTTACAGGAACAATAGATAACACGATGAGAAATAACGAAGTTCTCTCGTTAATCGGTGGCGACCAAGCAAACGATATAGCGGTTATCAAGTTTGACGTTACGAATACTGAAATTACCAAAGACGACGTTGTTTACGCGCCTATCGCGCCGGATAATAGCGAAGTTTATCAAATGAAAGCAGGGGAAGACGTTTTTGCTATCGGTAACCCCGGTGGTGATTTACCTATGACCGTTTCGGCGGGTATTATCAGTTATCTTGATAGAACTGTCGTTATAAATAGCGTTGGTTATATGACGCTTATGCAAATTGACGTGCCTATCAATCACGGTAATTCGGGCGGTGGACTTTTCAATTTATACGGCGAACTTATCGGCATAACGAATGCGGGTAGCGACGTGTTGGAAGGTATTAAGTACGCAATTCCTTACAAGCATACTAGCGTTACCGACGAAGGTTTTGTTAGTGATGCAAAAGCACTTATTGCAACCTATAACGCTTGGGGTAAAAACAACCACGGTTATATTAAAGGTAACTGGTCGTTCGGTATCACGATTGCGGCAGGCGAAACTACGGCGAAAATTTATGAAGTAGTTGCTAACAGTAACGCTTATAAGGCAGGGTTTAAATCGGGCGACGTTATAGTTAGACTTGGACATAATAAAAACAGCGGATACAGTAAGGACGTTAATTCTAGAACTGACCTTGAAACGGCAATGACAATCTTAAAAAGAGATTTGACTTTGGGTGATACAATCGTCGGCATCGTTAACCGTAACGGAACGAATTACAATTTCACGGTAGAACTTACTGAACAATTAGTATTTGCAGATACGGGTTATAGAATTTCTGTTGGGCAAACTCAAAATTAATTATAATTAAAAAAGCGCGGTTATCGTTTTCGGTAACCGCGCACTTTTTATAGCCCTATAATCGTCGTTAATTTAGGCTTTTCTATTGACTTTTTTGCTAAAATTAAGTAAAATATAATGGTATGGTTATAGTTGGTTTTGACCCTGGGATAGCAACGCTTGGTTACGGGGTTATTAAAACTGAAAAGGGCGGTCGCCCAGAAATGATTGATTACGGCATTGTTTCAACCCCGAAGGATGAAAACCTTGCCGTTCGCCTTGCAATGCTTGAAAAAGGCGTAAGCCAAATTATACAAAAATTCAAGCCTGACGAAGTTGCCGTTGAAGAATTATTTTTTGCTAAAAATATCAAGACGGGTATCGCCGTAGCGCACGCAAGAGGGGTTATTCTACTTACCGCTATTAAAGAGTGCGGTAAAATTTTCGAGTATACGCCCTTGCAAATCAAACAAGCGCTTACAGGCTACGGCAGAGCGGAAAAAAATCAAATTCAACAAATGGTAAAAACGACGCTTAAATTAAAAAGCATACCCCGCCCGGATGACGCGGCGGATGCTCTTGCGGTTGCAATCTGTCACGCACAAACAAACAAATTCGGCGGTTTATTTAGCATTGACAATTCTAAATACAATAGGGGTTAATTATGATAGGGTATATTAAAGGAAAAGTTTTATCAGCGCAAGCGGGCGTAATTCTTTTAGAAAACAACGGGATAGGTTATGAAATAACTTGTTCGTCGTCGGTTTATCAAAAACTCGCAACTGAAAAAAGCGGGGAAGTTTATACGTATCTAGCCGTTCGTGAAGACGACGTTTCTTTGTACGGTTTTATTAGCCCTGAAGAAAAAAATATGTTCTTAAAATTAATAACCGTATCGGGCGTAGGTCCAAAAATGGGCATAACCGTTTTATCAAACATGAACCTTTCGGACTTGGCACTTAAAATTGCTATGTCAGATGTTAAAGGTTTATCGGCAATAAAGGGTTTAGGCAAAAAAACTGCCGAACGAATTATTTTAGAACTTAGAGAGAAAATTAGCGAAGATATTGAACAAGGTCAAACTAGCACTAGCAAAATTGAAGTTCAAGACGACGGCGAAAATGAAGACGCAATAATCGCGCTTATGAGTTTAGGGTTTACTAAACAAGAGTGCGTTAAGGCTGTAAAAGAAGCAAAGGCAAACGGTGCGGAGAGTATTCAACAACTCATTTCGTTTGCGCTTAAATCAATGAGATAGGTGTAGTATGGAAGACGAAAGATTAGTTACAAGTACGTATAGCGAAACCGATTGCGAGATAGAAAACGTTTTGCGCCCTAAATCAATGGAAGGTTACGTTGGGCAAGAAAAGGTTAAAGACAATCTTGCAGTAAGTATCGCCGCTGCGAAAATGCGTTCGGATGCACTCGACCACGTTCTTTTATACGGACCTGCAGGGCTTGGTAAAACCACGCTTGCGCACATTATAGCCAACGAACTCGGCACGCAAATAAAAATCACTAGCGGTCCTGCTATTGAACGCGCGGGCGACTTAGCGGCTATTTTAACCAACCTAAACGAGCGCGACGTTTTGTTTATTGACGAAATTCACCGCTTAAATCACAACGTTGAAGAAATTTTATATCCCGCGATGGAAGACTATACTTTAGACTTTATTTTGGGTAAAGGTCCGTCGGCAAGAAACGTTCAGTTGCCGTTGCCGAAATTTACGCTTATAGGCGCAACCACTAAAGCGGGTATGTTATCATCGCCACTTCGCGATAGGTTTGGCGTTATATGTAGACTAGAAACTTATTCGATTGCAGAACTAACTGAAATCGTTGAGCGTGCGGCAAAGATGCTTGGCTTATCAATAGAGCACACCGCCGCAGAAGAAGTTGCAAAGCGTAGCCGTGGCACGCCTAGGATTGCAAATAGGTTGCTCCGCCGTGTTCGTGATTATTCTATCGTAAAAGGGCACGAAACCATTTTACTATCGGATGCGCAAGGCGCTTTAAGAATGCTTGAAATCGACGGGTTGGGGCTCGATGCGATTGACGTTAAGTTGCTTAAATCTATGGCTGAAAAGTTTGGCGGTGGACCTTGCGGATTAGACACGCTTGCCGCAACTATTAATGAAGACGGTAACACTATTGAAGACGTTTACGAACCGTATTTATTGCAGTTAGGGTTTGTTGCAAGAACTCCGCGCGGTAGGGTTTTATTGCCACGTGGTTACGAACATATAGGCTTAAAGATGCCAAAAGAAAAAGCGGAACAATATTCCGCATACATAACTAACGATGAAAACAAGTGATTTTGATTACTATTTACCCGAAGAATTGATTGCGCAAACGCCCGTTTATCCAAGGGATTCTTCTAGGCTTTTGGTTTACGATAGAAAAACCGACCAAATTAATCACAAGCATTTTCGCGATATTACCAAATTTTTAAAACCAGGCGACCTGCTCGTAAGAAACAACACGAGGGTTTTGCCTGCAAGAATGTTTGCGTTTACCCCAAACGGCGGAAAGGTAGAAGTTTTATTGCTTAAAAGATTTGACCTTACCGAGTGGGAAGTGCTTGTTAAGCCGGGCAAAAAAGCAAAACCGGGCGCAAAACTCATATTTAACCAAGAACTTTCGCTCGAAGTGCTTTCAACTATTGAAGAATCTGGTAGTAGGCGTGTACGCTTTGAGTTTAACGGTGTATTTGAAGATATAATTTCAAGGATAGGCGAAATGCCTTTGCCACCTTATATAACCGAAAAGTTAAAGGACCAAGAAAGGTATCAAACGGTTTACGCAAAGGTTGACGGTAGCGCCGCAGCACCTACCGCGGGGCTACATTTTACCGACGAGTTGATTGAAAAAATAAAGGCAATGGGTGTAGAGATAGTAGACGTGTTGTTGCACGTTGGGTTAGGCACTTTCCGCCCTGTAAAAACTGACGACGTGCTTTCCCACCACATGCATTCCGAATATTATGAAATTGACGAAGTGGCGGCGGAACGGATAAACAAAGCAAAAAAAGAAGGCAGGCGCGTTATCGCTGTCGGCACGACGAGCGTGCGTACCTTAGAGAGCGCAGCGGACGATTGTGGTTTCGTTAAACCCGTAAAAGCAAATACCGAAATTTTTATTTATCCGTCTTATAAGTTTAAGTGCGTTGACGCTTTAATTACAAATTTCCACCTTCCCAAGTCTACCTTGGTAATGCTCGTTTCCGCTCTAGCGGGTAAAGAGAAAACACTTGATTTATACAAGTTGGCAGTAGAAGAGAGGTATCGTTTTTTTTCTTTCGGGGACGCTTGTATGATTTTATAAACTGCGCAATACTGCGTTACTGCTTTGTGTTTTGATTTCGATAACCAAAAAGGTTTATCTCACCCAAAACGCGTCGCGAGCCTTGTCTTGCTTGTTTCTAAAACCCTACAACAATAATGATTTTGTAAACTGCGCAATACTGCGTTTCTAGTTTTTTAATTAAAGGATAATATGAAAAATTTTTATTACGAAACGATTAAACAAGATAGTAAAACGGGGGCAAGGGCAGGTATTTTACATACCCCGCACGGTGATATTCTTACGCCGACTTATATGCCCGTAGGTACGCAAGCGACCGTAAAAGGCGTTATGCCCCGTGACTTAAAAGAAGCAAATTCTCAAATTATTCTTGCAAACACTTACCACTTATATATGCGCCCGGGTGATGAACTCGTGCGTGATGCCGGTGGTTTACATAAGTTTATGGCGTGGGATAGACCGATACTTACCGATAGTGGTGGGTTTCAAGTTTTTTCGCTTGCAAAACTGAACAAAATCAAAGACGACGGTGTTTACTTTAACTCGCACGTTGACGGTAGTTTGCATTTTATAACCCCTGAAAAAGCCATTGACATTGAAAATAATCTTGGTGCGGATATCATTATGGCGTTTGACCAGTGTTCGCCGTACGGTGCTGATTACGCCGATTCGAAGATTGCAATGGAACGCACCTTAAAGTGGCTTGATAGGTGTTATAATCACCATAAGAATGAAAAACAAGCACTTTTCCCGATAGTTCAAGGCAATATGTATAAAGATTTAAGGGCTATAAGTTTAAGGGAAACTATACCCTATGCAAAACACGGTATTGCAATCGGTGGGCTTTCGGTTGGCGAACCCAAAAATATTATGTACGACGTAATGGATTCGATGCTTGATTATTATCCCACTAACGTGCCCCGTTATCTTATGGGTGTTGGTAGTCCCGACTGCTTGATTGAAGGCGTTATGCGCGGAATTGATATGTTTGACTGCGTGCTTGCAACTCGCGTAGGTAGAAATGGCACGGCACTTACTTCAAACGGAAAAGTCGTTGTTAGAAACGGCGCTTATAGAGAAGATTTTACACCGCTTGACCCTGAATGTGATTGTTACGCTTGTAAAAATTACACAAAAGCATATTTAAGGCACATGATTAACGTTGGCGAAATGATGGGCGGAATGATGATAAGTTTGCACAACATAACTTATCTAAACAATCTTATGCGTCAAGTTCGTGAATCAATTTTGCAAGACAGTTTTTCTGAGTTTAGAGAAGAGTTTTATAGAAAGACGGGGGATACTTACCCAAGGTTTTAATTGGCGGATTTTCCCGAAAAGTAAAAAAATGGCAAAATCGCTTGATTTTGTTAACAAAAAGATATACAATGTTAAAGTAAAAAATAAAGGAGAATTTAATTATGTTATTATGGAACTTACTTTTAGATGGTGATGCTAGCGCTAACAAAGGGCAAGCAGGCACTTATATCATTATGGGTGTGCTTTTGCTTGCAATTATCGGTCTTTTTATTTGGCAATCTTACACGAATAAGAAAAAAGCAAAAGAAGCGCAAAATATGGTTAACACTCTTAAAATCGGTGATAGAGTTAAAACCATAGGCGGAATTTGTGGATTCGTTGCTCAAATAAACGATGATGAAAACACTTTCGTTCTCGAAACCGGTCTTGAAGAAAACAAGTCTTACGTTAAGTTTGATAAAGGTGCAATTTACCAAACCGCTCCTGCTGAAGGTAGTGCAAACGTAAAGAAAGCAGAAGACAAAAAGGTTGAAGAAAAGAAAGAAGAAGTAAAAGAAGAAATTAAAGAAGAAACTGCTGAATAATATTTGATAAAAAAACTACTTGTAACTTTCGTTGCGGGTAGTTTTTTTGTTTTTATAGAGAATAAAGCCCTAGATTAAAGCATAAATATATAAAAAAAGTAAGGGGTTTTAATTATGGAAAAAGCAAGCAACAACGGCGTAGCGTGCGTTATTAAGGGTGTTTTAACTGCAGTTATCACAGCGCTTATCGGCATTTTAATCTTTGCGCTCGTCATAAAGTTAACCGTTTTATCATCAAACACCGTAAAAATTGTAAATCAGTTTATAAAATTAATATCGGTATTTTTGGGGTGCATGGTCGCCGTGCGTGCAGAAAAAGGGCTTATAAAAGGGGCGTTAATAGGCGTTATTTCAAATTTTATTATTTACCTTGTGTTTTCAATATTAGGTGGCGTTGGCGTTTTTACTTTGTCATTTTTGATAGATGCAATTTTTTTAGTAATTGTCGGTGGAATTGCAGGCGTTATTGCAGTTAATCTAAAAAAATAAACCGCTCATTCGTAGCAATAAAAATCTAAAATTATAAACAGCGAGTAGTCGCTGTTTTATTTTTTTAAGTATAATTCGGCAAAAAAATTTTTTAAAACCACTTGACAAAAACAATACTTCGTGTTACGATGTATTTGACAAGGAGCGAAAATTAATGGATGCTCAATTAAAGCGTGGCTTGTTAGACGTGTGCGTGCTATCAGCCATAAAGGATGAAGATTCTTACGGATATAAAATAATAAAAGACTTAAAACCTTACGTGGAACTTTCCGAATCGACCTTATATACTATTTTGAAGAGATTAGAACTTGCAAACATGTTAACGGTTAGAACTGTTGAACACGGTGGACGGCTTCGCAAGTATTATCGCATTACGAAAGCAGGGCTTGAACGCATTGAAGAATTTAAGGACGAGTGGCGAGAAGTTATGCTGATTTATCAATTCGTGGATAAAGGAGATAGGGCGGATGACAAAACGTGAATTTCTCGCGCGATTAAGTGGTGGGCTAAAAGGACTGCCGAGCGCTGAAATAGAAGAACGGATAAATTTTTATAGTGAAATGATTGACGACGGGGTTGAAGACGGGCTATCCGAGCAAGAGTCAGTTGAAAAAATAGGGGACGTAGAGCAAATTATTGCGCAAATAATTTCCGAAACTTCGTTTAAGAAGTTGCTTAAAGAAAGAAAGTTAAAAACGCTAAAATTAAATTCAACACAAATTTTAATTTTAGCGGTAAGTTCGCCCGTGTGGCTATCCTTGTTGCTTTCCGCGGTTGCCGTAGTTTTAGCGCTTTTCGTTTCGTTTTTGGCAATAATAATTTCAATTTGGGCGGTGCTTTTAGCGTTTGGTGCAAGTTCTTTTGGCGGAATAATTTTAGGGTTTATCAATATTTTTTCGGGTAATTCGGGTTATGGAGTTATGAGTATAGGTGCAGGAATAGTTTTAGCAGGGCTTGCAATTTTTGTATATTTTGGCTGTAAAATGGCAACCAAAGGTGGGGTAATAGTTACCAAAAAGATTTTGCTTACGATTAAGAAAATAATAATAAAGAAAGGAGTGAAATATGAAAAGAACAATTAAATTTTGGTTCACGTTAGCGACTATACTAGTTGTTTTAGGGGCATTGATTACGGTGTTACCGGCATGTTCTTCGGGGGGAATTAAAGATATGGTGTATAAGAACTTTGAAACGAAAACGCACGACGTAGTTGATGAGTTTAGCGGTGTTTATATTGATTCTAAAACGGCGCAAATCACGTTCGTTAAGTCCGAAGATAACAAGGCAAAAGTCGTTTGTTTTGAAAAAGATAAAACGAGTTTTTCGGTTGCCGTTGAAGATGGAACGCTAAAAATTAAACTTATTGACAATAGAAAATGGTTTGAAAAAATATTTGACTGGGGCACGGATAAAATTACGGTTAGTTTACCGCAAGAAGTTTACGGCGCTCTTACCATTAAAAACGATACGGGGAAGATAACGATACCGAAAGGTTTTACTTTTGCTACTATTGATATTCAGACAAGAACGGGCGACGTTGAATGTTCAGCGTCTTCACTCGGTAGCGTTAAGATAAAAACCAGCACGGGACATATTTCGGTAGCGGTAGAAGATAATGAAAAGATTTTATCTAGTGGACTTTATCTTTTCGTTTCAACGGGTAGGGTAGAAGTTTCTAACGTTGATTGCGCAGGCGAATTTAAGGTTACCGTTTCAACGGGAAAAACAAAAATAAATAACGTTACTTGTGGCAGTTTTGATTCGGAAGGCAACACGGGGGATATCAGCATAACAAACTTTACTTGTGCACAAACTTTTGAGATTGAAAGAAGTACGGGCGACGTAACTATGACTAACTGTATTGCAGGTAAAATTGAAATTGAAACAGATACGGGCGACGTTAAGTTTAACGAATGTGACGCTAATGAAATTGAGATTGAAACTGACACGGGCGACGTTAAAGGCACGTTGCTTAGCGGAAAAAACTTCTTTGTTGAAAGTGATACGGGCAGAAAAATTTACCCTAAAGATTCAACGGGCGGTAGGTGTTCAATTTCAACCGACACGGGCAGAATTGAAATCAGTATCGTAAATAGATAATAAGCATACGCGAATATAAATAAAAAACAAAAAACAGCGTTTGATACGCTGTTTTTTTATGCCTTAACTTTAGTCGTTACAGAAGAAATTAGTTGACGGGGCGGCGTTTGGTTTTCTGCCAACCGAAGTGTTGTCAACTCTGCGATTTCTAAGTTCAGGAACGGGTGACGGCGCAACTTGATAGCGGTAGTCGTTTCCACGACGGGCAATATACATATCAATAACGTTGTGCGACGGTACTATTTCCACGTTGGGGTTGATTAATTTTTGATATTTAAAGAAGATTGCGTCATCGGGTAAATTGTCAATTTTTTCGTAATTTTCTTTCGTGGACGTAAACTGCACGGTTTCGCCCAAAATCTTGCGCACGTAGTCAATATTTTCGTGTAAGCAAATAGGTGCGGGGAAGTCTGGGTCGGGTATAACTTCTACGTAATCTTTATTTTCATATTTTTTGAGTAGTTCTACCGCTCTGTGTAAGTGTGTTATTTCAAACGATAAATTTTCTTCCCAAAGATTTTTAATATACGGGTCGGTTTCTGTCATATAGCAAGACCAGTACAGGTAACATTCGCAGTATTCGTGCCATAAAAGCATTTCAAGCCAAGTTGCGTTGGGGTTCATAAGCGATTCGTATTGAGTAACGTGTTCTTCTTCAACAAGCGCAATTTCTTCATATAGCCGTCTGCCGATATCCGATTTAGCAAAGTTAGTAACGTTCATATAGAAATTCATAGTTTGCTGTTCGGCGGCGGTAATAATCATAGTGTTTAGAACTGTTTGCGTGTCAGCGTTGTTACCGTCTATATTCTTCTTAACGTTGTCGGTGGGGTAACGGTGGTGTGCGATAGTCGGTCTACCCGGCATTATTTCTGTGTATCTACCGACTAATCGTTCGGCGTAAACGCCTTGTTCCATTTCTAAAAGGTTGGCGTAACGGTAAAGATGGTCAAAGTCTTCTAAAAGGGCAAAATCAAGCGCGTTTTTAACGTTGCAATCGCTTTCTCTTTTTGCAAGTTCAGCGGTTAAATCAACGGCGAGTTGCTCGTAACCGATAGTGTGTTCTAAAACCGTTTCGTCGCAAGGTTTAAGTAAAGAAATCTTTAATTGTTGCTGTTTTTCGATAGCGCGAGTAACGGCGATATCACGGCGCAAGTCGTTGTCGTCGGTGTGCCTTGCAAGTTGGTGTGAAAACCAGTTGGCTTCAAATTCCGTGCCGTTCATTAAAATAATACGGCACTTGGTATACGGGTCAACTTCACGCTTATTATAAGGTTTTGGGTAAAGTTGTTGCCAGTTTTGAAAAAGTTTGTCAACGTTTCTTGGTTTTTGATTAAACGGATTCAAATCAATACTCCTTTTTTGTTCATTCTTTATTAGAGTATGAAAATATTTTGCGTTTTGCTATTTATTTGCGTTTACAAAAAGAAAAAACAGCGTTTGAGTCGCTGTTTTTTTGTTGATTATATCGTCCATTCGCCGTCTTTAAATATCACGAATTTACTGCCGTCTTTTTTAATCCCAACAATTTCCATATCGGGCGTGCCTATCATAAAGTCAACGTGCTCGGTTGAATCGTTAACGCCCTTTTCTTTTAACTCGTTAAGGGTAAGTTTTTCACCGTTAATAACGGTCGTCGGGTAGCCTTTTCCGATAGCTAAGTGGCAACTTGCATTTTCATCAAAAAGCGTATTGTAGAATAAAATTCCACTTTTAGCAATAGGTGAATTTTTGCCTATAAGAGCAACTTCGCCTAGCCTATAAGTTCCGCTATCCGTCTCTATTAAGTTTTTAAGTGCGTCGTAGCCAACCTTTGCGTCAAAGTCGACTATTTTACCTTGCTTAAAGGTGATTGTGAATTCATCTATAAGTTGTCCGTTTTCGCAAAGTGGCATAGCGGACACTAGTGTGCCGTTTACTTTTAGGCGGTGTGGTGCGGTAAACACTTCTTCGGTGGGCATGTTTGCAACGAATTTAACGCCGTCTTTTGCCATTTCTTGTGCGCTTATCCATAGATGGTCGTCCGCTAGCCCTACTTTAAGGTCAGTTCCGATTGAATTTTTGAAGTGTAAATATTCAAAGCGTGCAGAGTTTAGAAAGTTAGCGCGCTTTTCAAGCCTTTCAACGTGCTCTTGCCATTCTTTGGTGGGGTTTGTGGAATCTAAACGCATAGTTTTAACGATTGCTTTCGAAAGTTCACTTTCGGGGTTTTCAGCATTCGGGAATACCATTTTTGCCCACGCTTTGGTGGGGACGGAAACTACGCACCACCTTATTCCGTTAGCCATAATGCAGTCTGAAAACTTTTTTAACGCCTTTGAGCGCGCCTTTGAAATTTCAAAAAGTTTATCGGTCGGCACTTCTTTAAACGCATTAGGGTCGTCGGCAGCAATCGCAACGTAGCAAAAGTTCTTCTCTACCAAGTAATTTTTGCTATCAACAAACCACTTGGGAATATCGGTTAAAGCGTTTACGTCCGCGTTTAGATAGTTAATTTTGTCAATATTTTCGCTTTGCCATCTGACTTGAACGATTTTTGCGCCTGCTTTATACGCTTCTTCGCAAAAAACATCGGCAACTTCGCTCTTTTCAACGGGGCAAGAAATTTCAAGCCCTTGACCTTGTTGTAAGTTTACGCCCACCTTTAACACAAGGCGCGCGTATTCGTGTAAAACGTTTCCGCTAATCATAAAAAACTCCGTTTAAGATTTATTTTAGTATACTTAAATCGTTTTTCTATGTCAAGCGTAAAATCAATTAGGCGCGCCTTAAAAGCGAAAAAAAGGGTGTTTTTTGTCTAAATCGTTATATAATTACTGAAAAAACCTATACTCGTGTTGACTTTTTTCGGCTTGTATACTATAATAAATTGTATTAAGTTATAAGTATTTGGGTGAAAAATGAGTATTCTTAATCAATTAAAAACCGATTTGAATATTAAAGATATGAATACGCAACAACTTGAAGAGTTGTCAAAAGAGTTGCGTGATAAAATCATACAAACCACGTCTAAAAACGGCGGGCACTTGGCGTCTAATTTAGGAATGGTTGAAACAACGGTTGCCCTTTACCATACTTTTGATTTTAGCGTAGATAAACTTATTTTTGACGTGGGGCATCAATGTTACGCGCATAAAATTTTATCGGATAGGGCGGAAGAGTTCTCAAAAATCCGCACGCTTGACGGGCCGTCGGGTTTTCCCGATATGAAGGAAAGTGCTTTTGATGCGTTTGGCACGGGGCACGCAGGCACTTCGGTTGCGGCTGGATTAGGCTATTGCGCTGCACGAGATAAGAAAAAGCAAGACTATTTCGTGGTAACCGTTGTTGGGGACGGCGCTTTGTCTAACGGGTTAAACCTTGAAGCAATCACCGCAAGTAACGCAAAACCTACTAGACATGTGGTTATTTTAAATGATAACGGAATGTCAATTTCAAAAAACTCAAACGGTTTTTATCGGTTTATAAGCAAGCGCACCGCTCGCCGTGGCTACGTAAAAAGTAGGCGTGGAATTAAAAAAATATTTGGCAATTCGTTTATAGCGCGTGCGTTAGCAGGTGTAAAAAACTCGATTAAGAGAATGCTTGTTAAAGGCAATTACTTTGAAAATTACGGATTTAAATACGTAGGCGTTATTGATGGGAACGATATTAAAGAGTTAGTTTCAGTCTTAAACGATATTAAGTTTGCCGCAAAAGATAGGGCGATTTTCTTGCACTTAAAAACTACGAAAGGTAAAGGCTATGCGGAAGCGGAAGAGCGTGCCGATATTTACCACGGTGTTGGGCAAAACTTGGTTAGTGATAGTGGTAATTTTTCAAAAGCACTTGGCAAAAAACTTAATTTAGCCATTTCAAAAGATAAAAGTATCGTTGCAATCACCGCAGGTATGAAAGACGGGACGGGGCTTTGCGCTGTTGAACAAACTCACCCGAATAATTTTTACGACGTGGGCATTGCAGAAGAATACGCAGTAACGTTTGCCGCAGGTATGGCTGCCGGTGGGCTTAAACCGGTAGTTGCAATTTATTCAACTTTTATGCAACGCGCTTACGACCAAATCGTGCACGACGTTTGCTTGCAAAACTTGCCCGTTATTTTTTGTTTAGATAGAGCGGGCGTCGTAGGTAGTGACGGAAAAACGCACCAAGGCGTGTTTGATTTAAGTTATTTGTCACACGTACCTAACATGACCGTTTTAGCACCGTCAACCTTGGAAGAACTAAACGGCGCAATGGATTATGCGTTGAGATTAAATGCACCCGTTACTATTCGCTATCCCAAAAACGCAAAAAGGGAAAGGTGGTTCGTGCCTTTTGAACGCTCGTTATGGCAAGAATTAAGGCTAGGCAAAGGCGTAAATATTCTTGCGGTAGGGCCTAGAATGGTTGATTTAGCCGAAGACGTTGCAAAAATAAAAGACGTAGGCGTTATCAATGCAAGAACGGTAAAACCGCTTTGTGAAAAAACGCTTGACGCTATTAAAGACACGCTAATCATAACGTTAGAAGAAAATAGCGTAATCGGCGGATTTGGCTCGATGGTTAGCAGTTATTACGCTAATAAAGGTATAAACGCAAGGGTAGTAAGTTTGGGTATTAAAGACGAATTCGTTGGGCACGGAAGCGTTGAAGAACAACTAAACGCAAACGGTTTGTGCGTTTCAAACGTAATCAACATAATTAGAGAAAAAATTGAAAGTTAATAAATTTATAAAGAAAAAGGTAGGCTCGTTTTCAGTCCTACCATTTTATTTAATTTTGTCGTTATTCAAAATCAGTCGTGTTTTTTAGTGGTAATTGTTGAACGCGCCTTTCGTTCACTAGTTCAATCACCGCAAAAAATACTGCTAAAAAAATCATACACGGAACGACGGTGTTTTCGTTCGTGTCAATAGTAGATTGAGCAAAGTACGCCACGAACGTAAAGTAAGTAAAGATATTAAAAGCGTCGTTAAATTTTAGTATAGCCTTAAACCTTGCTATATAAAAAATTGCGTAAGCGATAGTTCCAAAAATACCAAGCGTCGCAAGCGTGTGGAAAATAACCGAATGGAAATTGTATGCGATAAGAACTTCTACCGTGCTGTCAGGTGGGGAGTAAGCAGCGCCGACACCGAATATAGGATATTTAACGAATAGTTTAACCGCTTCGATGAAAAGTGGCGTCCTAAAATGGTCGTTTGAAATCTTTGATAAAAATTCTTGTACACAGTAGTTAAATCCGTAGCGAACGAATATAAAAAGCAAAACTAGAACGATTAATAAAATGCACGCGCAAAAAACGTTCGTAAGTAGTTTTTTGTTTTTAGGTGATTGTTTTCGGATTGCAAAACAAAACGCTATGGGGGTTAAGATGGCGCAAGCACCCAAGCAGGCGTAACTTTCAGAAAGGAAAATTCCTACGAAAAAAACTAAAATAGCAAAAAGGCTTTTGAACACGTGATTAGTGGTTGCTAGCAAATAAAAAGCGCTAAAAATTGAAAGCATTAGCAACGCCGACGCGCCGTTAACGTTTGCAATTCCTATTATCGTAACCAAGAATAAGTCGCTAAAATATACCGAAAAGTAATACTTGTTGATAAGAATTTGAGCGGTAATAACTATTCCTAAAAAGGTTAAAACCATACTGAAATATTTTTTAAGGTCAACGTTTTTCGGTGGGTTAACGCAGTTCGCAAAAATGAAATAAATCAAAAATAAAACGGGCCCGTTGGTAGAATTGAACAAGAAATTGCGCTTAAAATCGGTAAAGTAGGGTGAGAATAATCCACCGCAAAAATACGCTAACGAAACTAAAAGGAAGGCGGGTGCAAGTTCAAGTTTAATAAACTTTTTTGGTGGATATGCGATAAAATGAAAAACCAAAAAAACCGCCACGAAAGAAAACGAAATTACGGCGGGCGTCGTGCCCATGTCGGGAACGTTTCTTATTTGCATAAGTGCAAGAAAAAGCATAGGGATAACGGGTGTAATGTCGTTTCCCACGAACAAAAAAAAGCAAGCGCACGCGCAAAACAGCGCTAAACTTAGGTAAGGGAATTGCAAAACGTAAGAGCCTAGTGCCAAAATACAACAAAGCCCTAGGCAAAGTGGACTATAAAAAAAGTCCATAAGTTTAGATTTAAGCAATAAAAATTTGCTATTGTTTTGCAAAAAATCGTTAAACATACCGTTATTATAACGCAAAAGAGCAAAATATTCAAGCGAAACGGCTTATAAATTTACTTTTGGCTTTACACGCGCAAGAATTTATGATATACTATCTAATAGAGTTTAAATAGGGGCAAGGCATGAAAACTTCTTCATCATTAAAATGGATAATCAAAAGGTCGAAAAAGCAAAACATAAAAATGATTTTGCTCGTTTTGGCTAACGCGTTTTTTTCCGTTTTATCGGTGTTGTTTGCATTTGCGATTAAAGAAATTATAGATAGCGCAACGGGTACGGAGCTCGTTAGCCCAAGTATGCGTAGGCTAGTTTCTTTTGCGGTAGCAATAAGCGTTATCGTTATTTTGCAATTCGTATTTAGAGTGATTATAAACGGATTGACAGAGCATATCCGTGCGAAACTCGAAATGGAGTATAAATCCTACCTTTTTGGTCAAATTCTAGTTAAAAAGCAAGATAAAATTACCGGATATCACAGCGGAGAATTAATGAACCGCTTAACTAACGACGTAAGCGTAGTTGCCGACGGCTATTCGGGTATTTTGCCAACGGTAGTTTCGGCTTTTGCAAGGCTAATATGTGCAGTAGTTGCACTAATTATTTTAGACTGGATTTTTGCGGTTGCGTTTACCGTTGCAGGCATTTTAGTTTTTGCGGTAATAGGCGTTTTGCGCACAATGTTAAAAAGTTTGCACAAAAAAGCGCAAGAAACTGACGGCAAAGTTCGTTCGTTTATGCAAGAGTGTATAGAGAATTTGTTAGCGGTTAAAGCCTTTTCGATAAACGGTAAGATTGAAAGGCAAGCGCAAGACCTTCAAGAAGAAAACTTTAAGGTTAAAATGCGCCGTAAAAACTATTCGGTAACCGGGCACGCAATCTACAACTTTATTTTTAGCGCCGGTTATTTGTTTGCACTTATTTACGGTGGCGTTAAGATTTTAGACGGTGTGTTGAGTTACGGCTCGTTATCGGCGATATTGCAACTAGTTAATAACGTTCAAGTGCCGTTCGCATCACTTTCTAACGTGTTACCAAAGTATTACGCAATGGTTGCGTCTGCGGAAAGGCTTATGGAAATCGAAGAAGTTGAGAGCGAATCTGACGGAGAGTACGTTGACGCTAAAAGCGTTTACGATAAAATGCTTGCAATTAATATTGACGGGGTGGACTTTTCTTACGATAGGGAAAAGGTGCTTTCTAACGCGTCTTTTTATATCAATAAAGGCGACTTCGTTATGATTGAAGGTTCTTCAGGCGTTGGTAAAAGTACGCTCATAAAATTACTGCTCGGCGTTTACGACGTGGACGGCGGTAAGATTGAAATAAAAACTAACGACGGCGTGCTTGCCGTTGACAAGTCTACTAGAACGCTATTTTCTTACGTTCCGCAAGGCAATATGATTTTTAGCGGTACGATAAAAGAAAACGTTACCTTTATAAACGATAACGCAACTGACGAGCAAATTGAAAACGCGCTCAAAATTAGTTGTGCATACGAATTTATAAATAAACTACCCGCAGGGCTAGAAACGGTGGTTGGTGAAAACGGTGTAGGGCTTTCAGAAGGTCAAGTTCAAAGGCTTGCAATCGCAAGGGCGATATTATGCAATGCGCCTATCGTTCTTCTTGACGAAGCGACTAGCGCACTTGACGAAAAAACTGAAGAAGAATTACTTAAAAACTTAAAAGCGCTTGAAGGCGTAACCTTGATTATTATTTCGCACAAAAAGGCGGCGGCGGAAATTTGCAACAGGCGCATTAAAATTAATCAAAAAAGCATAGTTGAATTAACCTAAATTACAGGATATTAACTTTAATTTAGATAGCAATAAGGGGCTATTTAGGGGGATTTGTGACAATTCAAGAAATTTGCGCGTCTTTTGACGTGGGCGGTAAGTATATCGGTTGCACCGAACTTACTAGCGGTAATATCAACAACACGTATAGGGTTGTTTTTATAAGAGGTAACGTAGAAAAAAAGTATATCGTGCAACGCATTAACAAAAACGTGTTTAAGCAACCTGAACGGGTTATGGATAACATTATTAGGGTTACAGATTTCGTTCGTGAACGCGTAGAGCAGTTGGGGTTGCCAACCAAGAAGTTCGTTTTAAGGGCGTTTCTTTCAAAGCAAACGGGCAAAGCGTTTATAATTGACGATAACGGTGATTACTGGCGTTGCTATCGCTGTATTGAAAATTCAATAACGTACGATACTTGTGAAGATTTAATGTTGATTGAGCGCGTGGGGCAAGCGTTTGGCAGATTTCAAAAGATGCTAGACGGGTTTGACGCGAGTTCGCTACATATAGCAATTCCTGATTTTCACAATACCGTTAAGCGTTTTGAAAGTTTCCACCAAGCAATAAATGAAGATAAATATAATCGTGCAAGTAAGGTAGAAGAAGAAATTAATAAACTTTTATCTTTCGAGAAGGACGCGTGTTTGTTGCAACGATGTTTAGACGACGGAACTATTCCGTTAAGGGTAACGCATAACGATACCAAGTGCAATAACGTTAGTTTTGATAAGACCACGGGCGAAGCGCTTGCCGTTCTTGACCTTGACACGGTAATGCCGGGCGCAATAGCGCACGATTTTGGCGATGCGATTAGGTTCGTTGCGAACTCAACTATCGAAGACGACCCGAATACGGATAACGTTTCGCTAGATATTGAAAAGTATACGGCTTTTACTAAAGGGTTCGTTTCGCAAGTAAGGGACGGGCTTACAGATTTAGAAAAGCAAACGCTTAATTTAGGCGTGTTTGCGATGACGGTAGAACTTGCCGTAAGATTTTTAACCGATTATCTTTGTGGGGATAAGTATTTTAAGACCAAGCACCCCGGTCATAATCTTGAAAGGGCTAGAAACCAAATTGCGCTTGCCGAAGATATGATAAGTAAGCGCGAGTTGATGAGTGAGATTATAAAGAAATTTTTTTAGGGAGTTCATATTATGGATGAACAAAACAAAGGATTTGGCGAAAGTTTGATAAGGGAAATACTTTTCGCCGTTAAAACGAATATCATACTAATTTTAGTTACGATATTTATATGTGCAGGTTGCGGGGTTGCTTTTTCTTACGTAAGAAAGCCAAACTACACGGCGTCCGTTAAAGTTTCTTACCGTGCGTCTAACGAACAGGGTACTAGCTCTACGGCGGATAATATAAATATGATGAACGCATTTATAAATACCGTAGTCGACTTTTGTGATGAAGGCGTGGTTATTGACCGTGCGAACAGTTATTACGTTTCGTATACTAACAAAACTAAAAGCGACCCAACGCTAACGATTGACGAGTTTATTGAAAGTTTAAACGTAAACGACTCGTATTCGGGCGAACAAGCCAAGGGCGACGTTGAAGAAAAGTATATTTTAAGAAGTAATTTAAGCGTTTCAGTCGATATTGAAGGTAACGAACAAAACGTTTATTGTTTTGCTTTAAGTTATAAAGATAAAGATGCAGACCAAGCAAAAATTAAAGTAAAACTTTGCGTTGAAGCGTATAGCCGTGAAATTCAAGCACCGTCAAGCGCAGGGCAAGAAAAATATTTTAGCGGAATTAAAATTGATATCAATTCTTTAGGGTTGGTCGGTGAGCCTATTCCCGATTTAACCAAAACAAAACTTGCGTTTTTAGGCGGAGTCGTAGGCGTGTTGCTAGCAACTATGTTGGTTTATTTAATCAGCGTAACGGACGGCTCGGTTAAGTCAAAAGCGGAACTTGAAGAATTGACGGGGATTAAACACATTTCTAATATAAATTATAGTGTGGCAAACGATGATTCTAAAATAGAAAACGAAAGGTCGGAAATTAATCTTGACCAAGAAAATATCGGGGGTAATTAATATGCAACAAACGGTTGAACAAAGGGAAATTCCGATATTTAAGGTTTTGTATAAAAAATTAGTCGTAATCATATTGTCCATCGTGCTTTTTGCGTTGGTGGGCTTGGGGTATTGTGCGTGGCGTGTTCCACCAAAATACGTTGCGTCCCGTTCGGTTATTTTAAGAACTACTTTAAATGGTAACGCGGCAGTTTCAACGCAAGCGTCGCTAGCAAAAATGTATCTTGAAACGGTGGCTGAATTAATTAAAAGCCCCAAAGTTATTGACGAAGTTAATAGCGTTGCTAATGAAAAAGGATTGTTTGGAGATGACGTAAAACCGTTTTCGGCAAACAATATTGAAGTAAAGCACGGCGAAAAAAGTTTGATTTTTTCAATAACTTATACCGAAAAAGACCCTGAATTAGCAGAGCAAAAACTCGATTTGTTGATTGAAACTTTTTCCGCGTCAGTTAATTTTAAAGAAAATATTGAAGCCGAAAAAGCAGAATTAATTTATACGCAAAAGAAATGTGACGTAACGCCGAGTTTTTCTTACGCAAAGTATACCGTAATCGGTGGGCTTTTTGGTGCTGTTGGTTCGGTTATGGTCGTGTTGCTTTTGTACGTTTTAGATAACACGCTAAACAGTAAAGAAGAACTTGAAGAAATATCAGGTGTAAGTTTGCTTGCGTGCATAAACAAAGAAAGAAGTTAACTAATTTTTAGCGTAAGTCAAAAATAAAATGCACCCACGAAAAGTAAATGCTTTTATGGGTGCATATTTTGTTAAAATTAATAAACGCAGTAGCGTGCTGTAAAAAAGGTTAAAACTCGTCTACTTGGCTTTCAAATTTGTCAAAAAGATTGTATCTTTCGGGGTGGGTTAACGCTGTAAACATCATTTCCCTAACGTTTGGTATTTCCTTGCCGATGATTTTGACAAAGTCTTTAACTTGTTCACGCTTTGTTTGCTTGTTTGCAGGGCAACAACTGTTTACGATAGGTAGCGTTTTTGAATAGCAAACGACGTCCTTTTCCTTAATCATAATCATCGGGCGGATTGAAGTTAAGTTAATTTTGCTAAGAAAACTTTTGGGCGCAAAGGTTGAAAGCCTGCCTTCGTACAATAAAGAAAGCATCATAGTGTCAATCATATCGTCGGCGTGGTGACCTAACGCAATCTTGTTGCAACCTTTTTCTTTTGCAAGATTATGAAGTGCGCCTTTTCGCATTTTTGAACAAAGAGAGCAGGGGTTAGTTTCTTTTCTAACGTCGAAAACGATTTTGCCGATTTCGGTTTTTTCAACGTAATATTCAACGCCCAACTCGTCGCACAATTTTTTAATAGGGCTAAAATCGGCGGTATGGTCGGTAAAATCAAGGTCGACCGTTATTGCAATTAAGTCAAACCTTTCGGGCGAAAATCTTTTGTATTCTGCTAAAAGTTTTAACAAAACGACGCTGTCCTTTCCGCCTGAAACGCCAACGGCAATTTTGTCCCCGTCGCGAATCATTTTGTATTTAGTTATGCCCTTTCTCAAATAAGAAAGCATTTGTTGTGTGGTCATAATTTTAACAAGTTCCAAATAGTATATTTTAGTTGAATTATTTATATTATACTGATTTTTATAAAAAAAACAATAAATTTAGGTGAGTATGGTAGAATTTATTTCAAAATTAATAGGTAACGAATTTTGGGCTACGCTCGTAATGTCGCTTTTTCCGCTAATCGAATTAAAGGGCGGTATCGTTTTTGCGCGCGGTGCAGGGCTTGGCTTTTTTAAGGCTTTACTTTTAGCGTATATAGGTTCAACCGTAGTTTTTATTCTTATTTATTTTTTGTTGCGCCCCGTACTGAATTTACTTAAAAAAATTAAATTTATCCAAGGCGTTGCAGTTAAGGCCGAAAAATATTGTGAAAGCAAGGCGCAATCGGCTTTTAGTAAAAAGGGCGCTAAAAATAATAAAAGTGCAAACTTTCTTAAACAACTTGGCGTTTTTATTTTCGTTGCAATTCCCTTGCCTATGACGGGGGTATGGACGGGAACTGCCATTGCAGTTTTTCTAAACCTAGATTTCAAGTTGGCGTTTATTTCGGTTGCACTAGGTAATTTGGTCGCGGGTATTTTAATTTCACTACTTGCTGAAATTTGTCTATTACGGTGGTCGATTGCCGTGCTCGATTACATTTTGTACGCCTTATTTGCGATTGCAATAATTTTTCTAATAGTGCTCATTATAAAAGTTGCAATGCAAAAAACCGAAAAGGAATAATAAGTAATGAATTTGTTTGCTTGGTTGTTCAAAAGAAAAAATAAGCCTATAAAAGTGGGGCTTGCCCTAGGTAGCGGTGGCGCAAAAGGCTTTGCGCATTTAGGCGCGTTAAAGGCGTTTGAAGAAAACGATATTAATTTTGATTTGATTGCCGGCACTAGCATAGGTAGTATTATAGGTGCGTTCGTTGCACAAGGGTATACTGCTACCGATATAACCGAACTGATAAGGCGCGTCGATTTGGGCGAAGTTACAAACTCGTTTATGCTCAATATGGATACTTCTGGTATCTTTAGCGTGGTTGATAGGGAATTAGGCTCGCTTACCTTTGAAGAAATGAAAAAGCCTTTTAAGGCAGTTGCAACTCAATTAGACACGGGGGAAGAAACGGTTTTTTCTTCGGGTAGCGTTGCAAAAGCCGTTAGTGCGTCAAGCAGTATACCGCCCTTTTTTAAGCCTGTGTTGATTGACGGCGAAAGATACGTTGACGGAGCGTATACTAATTCCGTGCCGTCAGACGTCGTTAGGGAAATGGGCGCTGATTACGTTGTTGCTATTGATTTATCAACAAGGGAAAGCAAGTTCGGGCTATTAAAAAAGATATTTCCGACCTATAAATCAAGCGTAAAAGAACCTTGGGCAAAAGGATATGCAAACGCCGATATCGTTTTGCACCCCGACTTAAACGATTATTCGTCGGTGGCAATCGGCTCGGCAATGAAAATGTACGATATCGGTTATCAATGCGCAATGAGTTACGTTCAACAAATTAAAGAAGAAATTTCAGCCGTTAAAAATAAGAAAAAGCGTTAGGCGGTATAAGCATAAAAATATGTTACACAAAAGAAAAAGTTTTATAATTATACTGATATGTTTTTTTAGTATATTCGTGTTTTCTTGCGCTAAAGCAGGCGGTACCTCAACCCAAGGAAAGGATAATCAAGAAGTAACGAGCAACGGCGAGCAAGATAAAGTTTGCAATTATAGCGTTGATTTTATTGACGTGGGCGAGGGCGATTGTATTTTTATTCGTTTTCCCGACGGCAAAACTATGCTTATAGATACTGGTGAAAAAAGCGATAAAAATTATAAAAAGATTACTGATTGTATAGATAAAAGCGGAGCAAAAAGCATAGATTACTTAATGATTACGCATCCTGACTTCGACCATTCGGGTAATGCTTTAGATATAATTCAAAATTTTGACGTAGGCGTTGCCTATATACCATATTTACATAATTCAAAGTTTGGTTTTTATAAATATTATTCGGAATTTTATGACCTATTAGTAGAAAAAGAAATTAGTAAAAAATATTCGAATTATTATCATTACTTAAAAGGCGAAGAATATTTAGTTGCATTCTTAACTCCTTCGCCCAAAGGAATGGTGGACGGTGAATATTATGAATTTAATTTATCCGAAGCGCCGACCGAAAGTCAGTCAAATTCACTATCACCTATAATTTACGTGCAAATTTGTGGCGTAAGGTTTGTTTTTACGGGCGACGCACCTGAAAATCAAGAGAAGAAAGCGCTAGAAAATTTGAAACTTAACGCTAAAAATCATTACGAGTATTACGGACTTAACGTTAATTTGGATAACGTAGACTACTTAAAAATATCACACCACGGGTCTAGCGACGCGTCTTGTGAAGAGTTTTTAAGCGTGCTTGCACCGAAGAATGCAATAATATCGGTTGGCGGAAACAATAATTACGGACATCCGTCAAGTCAAGTCTTGAAACGCTTACAAAAAGCGAACGAAAATTATCTTCTTTATAGAACTGACGTAAACGGAAGTATAAGCGTAATCGGTCGTGGCTCGCAAACTAGTGTTGCCGTCGAAATAAGCAAAAATTAATGGAGAAAAGTAATGTTTAATTTACAAGCGATAAAAGAAGAATTTTCCAAATGCGATTGCGGTGTAAAGCACGAAACTTCGCTTAAAGACGTTGTGATTAAAAGTGGCGCAACTGAAGAAACGGGCGAAATTTTATTGCGCAACGGTTTTGAGAAAAATTTGTTGCTCGTTGCCGATAAAAACACGCTATCGGCATCTGACGGCATACTAACTGCCCTAAAAAAATTTAGGGTTAGGCTTAAGATTTATGAAAATTTAAGGGAAGCGACCGTAAAGGAAGTTGAAGTTATAAAAGAACTTTTAAGCGAAAACGACGGCGTTATTTCGGTTGGTTCGGGCTCTCTTAACGACATTTGTAGAAAGGCTGCAGCCGATTTAGATAAACCACTTTGTATTTTTGCAACCGCTGCAAGTATGGACGGCTTTGCGTCGTATAACGCTCCGCTAACCGATGCGAACTTTAAAATTACTTATTCGGCAAAAGCCCCCGAAGTCATCATTGCCGACACGAAAATTTTGGCAAATGCACCTAAAGAATTAAAGTCGGCAGGGTTTGGCGATATGGTTGGTAAATACGTTGGGCTTATCGACTGGCAGGTTTCCGCTTTAATTACGGGTGAATATTATTGTGAAAAGGTCGCTAACTTAACAAGGCAAGCAACCGATAAAATTATGTCGCTTGCGGATAGAATTACTGCGGACGACGAAGAGAGTGCGTCGGCAGTTCTTGAAGCCTTACTTCTTACGGGCATGGCTATGAGTTTCGTTAAAAATTCTCGCCCCGCAAGTGGCACGGAACATATATTGTCGCACTTTTGGGAATGTAAAAAACTGCTTGAAGGCAAACTTTCCGATTTTCACGGTAAAAAGGTTGGCGTTGCAACCTTGCTTATTATGGAAGAGTATGAAAAACTTTATAAAAAAGAAAGCGTAAAGGCGCACCCCGAAGTTATCGACTGGCAAGACGTTTACGCACACTATGGCGAACTCAAAGACGAAGTTATTAAACTCAACACGCCCGATACTATTACCGACGGAATTAACCCCAAAGATATAGAAGAAAAATGGCAAAAAATCCGTGAAATAATTGCGTCCGTTCCCACTCGTCAAGAAATGCTTGACGCTATGAAGAAGGCGGGAGCGGTAACCACCGTCGAAGAAATTGCCGTAAGCCAAACTCTTAAAGAAGAAGGCTTAAAATATCATCCATATATGCGCAAGCGTATGTCGTTAAAGCGCCTTTCGTATATGATTGACTAACAAGTGCGCATATATAATTAGTTTTAATACGAATTTTTCTAATAAAAAATCGCCACTCAAAACGAGTAGCGATTTTATTTTTTCTATAAATTAGAATTTGATTTTATCAGCGATATAGTTTTTAAGTTCGGTAATAGGGATACGAACTTGTTCCATAGTGTCGCGGTCACGAACGGTAACGGCGTTATCTTCTAAAGTATCGAAGTCAACGGTTACGCACAAAGGCGTTCCGATTTCGTCTTGACGGCGATAGCGCTTGCCGATTGAACCTGATTCATCGTAATCAGCAGGGAAACTCTTGATAATATCGCTATAAATTTCGTCAGCCTTTTCAGAAAGTTTTTTAGAAAGGGGAAGAATTGCAACCTTGAACGGAGCGAGAGTCGGGTGCAAACGGAGCACCGTTCTAACGTCGTTCTTTTCGGCGTCAAGCACTTGTTCTTCGTAAGCGTTGCACAAAACTGCAAGAACCGTTCTTTCTACGCCAAGGCTAGGTTCAACAACGTAGGGGATATATCTTTCGTTAGTTTCTTGGTCAAAGTAAGAAAGGTCTTTACCCGAAGTGTTTTGATGCTGAGTAAGGTCGTAATCAGTTCTATCAGCAACGCCCCAAAGTTCGCCCCAACCGAACGGGAATAAGAATTCGAAGTCGGTGGTTGCTTTCGAGTAGAAACAAAGTTCTTCGGGGTCGTGGTCGCGAAGTCTAATTCTTTCTTCTTTTAAGCCGATAGCAAGTAACCAGTCACGGCAAAAACTTCTCCAGTAACTAAACCATTCTAAATCCGTGCCGGGTTTGCAGAAAAATTCAAGTTCCATTTGTTCGAATTCACGAACGCGGAAAATAAAGTTACCGGGCGTAATTTCGTTACGGAAAGATTTACCGATTTGAGCGATACCGAAAGGCATTTTCTTTCTAGTAGTTCTTTGAACGTTAACGAAATTCGTAAAAATACCTTGCGCCGTTTCGGGGCGGAGATAAACGGTGTTTTTAGCGTCTTCAGTAACGCCTTGGAAAGTTTTAAACATAAGGTTAAATTGACGGATATCAGTAAAATTGTGTTTGCCACAAGTGGGGCAAGCAATTTTATGTTCGTCAACGAAAGCCTTCATTTCAGCGTGAGAAAAAGCGTCGATAGGTTTTTCAAGAGTGTAGTTGTTTTCTTGCGCCCAGTCTTCAATAAGTTTGTCTGCGCGGAAACGTTCGTGGCATTCACGGCAGTCCATAAGCGGGTCTGAAAAGCCTGCCAAGTGACCGGATGCAACCCAAGTTTGCGGGTTCATCAAGATTGCGGCGTCAAGCCCAACGTTGAGTTTGTTTTCGGTAACGAATTTTTGCCACCAAGCGCGCTTAATGTTGTTTTTAAGTTCAACGCCTAAAGGACCGTAATCCCAAGTATTAGCAAGTCCGCCGTAAATTTCGCTACCGGGGAATATAAAGCCCCTATTTTTACAAAGGTTAACGATTTTTTCCATAGTTGCCGTATTTTCTGACATGATATGTTCTCCGTTAAGATATTATATTTTGCGATTAAATCCATACTATTTTAACCGATAAGAAGATTTTAGTCAAGCAAACGCACAGAATAGTAAAAATATTTAATAATTTCGTTTGGGAATTTTATTTTTTTGTGTTATACTTTATCTATAAAAATTCAAATAAACTGTTTTAATGGTGTTTTATGGTTGAAGCGACTAATTTTATCGAGCAGATTATTAACGAAGAACTTGAAAGTGGAAAGGTAAGCGGAACTTATACTCGTTTTCCGCCCGAACCTAACGGATACTTGCATATCGGCCACGCAAAAAGTTTGTGCATAAATTTCGGCGTTAAAGAAAAGTATAACGGTAAGTGTAACTTGTTTTTTGACGACACTAACCCGTCGAAAGAAAAAACCGAGTTCGTTGAAGCAATTAAAGCGGATATCAAATGGCTTGGCTTTTCTTGGGATAAAGAAGTTTACGCATCTGATTTTTTTGAAACTATTTACGATTTTGCAGTTGAACTTATCAAAAAGGGCAAGGCGTTCGTTTGTGATATGAGCCCCGAAGAAATAAGTGCAAACCGCGGTAACTTAACCGAACCGGGTAAGGAAAGCCCGTTTAGAAATAGGTCGATTGAAGAAAACCTTGAACTCTTTACGGCTATGCGTAACGGCGAGTTTAAGGACGGGGAAAAGTGCTTGCGTGCTAAAATTGATATGGCGTCGCCCAACATTAATATGCGTGACCCCGTTATTTATAGAATTTTGCGTCAAACTCACCATAGAACGGGCGATAAATGGTGCATTTATCCTATGTACGATTACGCGCACCCTATTTGCGACTACTTGCAAGGCGTAACGCATTCGCTTTGCACGCTTGAATTTGAAGACCACCGTCCGCTTTACGACTGGGTTGGTATTGAACTTGGTTTTAACCCCAAGCCTAGACAAATTGAATTTGCAAGATTAAACGTAACCAACCTTGTTATGAGCAAAAGATATCTTAAAAAACTCGTTGAAGACGGTTCGGTTGACGGGTGGGACGACCCGAGAATGCCTACCTTAACGGGTTTGCGCAATCGTGGTATTCCCGCTGAAGCACTCAAAGATTTTTGTGCACGTATCGGCGTAAGCAAAGCAAATTCGGAAGTTCAAATCAGTTATCTTGAAGCGTGCATTAGAGAATATCTAAACGCTAACGCCGAAAGGGCAATGGCAGTATTAAAACCGTTGAAAGTTACTATTACCAACTATCCCGACGGCAAGAGTGAACTAGTTGATTTTGAAATCAACCCCAACGAAGAAATTAAGAGAACTCGTCAAGTTGAGTTTTCTAAAAATATCTATATTGACGCAGACGATTTTTCTCTCGACCCGCCACCCAAATATTTCAGACTTAAAAAAGACGGCTACGTTCGTTTGAAGAGCGCGTATATTATCAAGTGTGATGAAGTTATTCTTAACGATGACGGTAGCGTAAAAGAACTCTTGTGCTCATACGTTCAAGAAAGCAAGAGCGGTAACGATACTTCGGGTATTAAGTGTAAAGGCGTTATTCAATGGGTTAACGCAGATACCGCAAAGGACGTAGAAATTCGTCAATACGGTTATCTCTTGAACGACGAAGAATACGCAGGCCAAGACTTCTCTGAAAGAATGAATAAAGAAAGCGTTAAGATTTTTAACGGTAAAGTTGAGCCTTATATTTTTGAAAACGATAAAGATACCGCTTATCAATTAATGCGCACGGGTTACTTTAAACGCCTTGACGTTAAGGATAAAGAAATCGTTAGTGAAATCGTGTCTTTGAAAGATAACTTTAACGTTAAACGTAGCTAAAATTCGTTACGTGAACAAAAAACGATATTTTGTAGGTGAATATTATGACTAAAATTTGTATGGAATTAAATAACGGCAAAAAAATCAACGTGGAATTGTGCCCCGAGCACGCGCCCGTTAGTTGTGAAAACTTTTTAGATTTAGTAAAGAGCGGTTTTTACAACGGTTTATGTTTTCACCGCGTAATACCCGGCTTTATGATACAAGGTGGTGGATTTACGCAAGACGGTGCGTTGAAAGAGAAAAAAGCACCCCGCACGATTAAAGGTGAATTTGCTATGAACGGCGTTAAAAACGACCTTCATCACGCACCCGGCGTGTTGTCGATGGCAAGAACAATGTATCCCGATTCAGCGTCTTCACAATTCTTTATTTGCGTTGAAGATTTACCGCATCTTGATGCGCAATACGCTGCTTTCGGTAGGGTTGCTGACCCGCAAAGTCTTGACGTTGCTATCGAAATTTCAAACGTAAAGACGCACAGTCAAGGTTATTACGACGATATCCCCGTTGAACCTATCGTAATGGAAAAGGTTTACGTGGTAGAAGAATAATTAAGAATGAAAAAACGGCTAACAAAAACGTTAGCCGTTTTTACGTTAAGTTTTAATAAAGTTTCCGTTAAAAAATTTCTCTAATGGCAAGCGTTTGCCCAGTAAAGCCGTCAATCAACAACGCCTTTAAGTTGTTATTATTCGACGCTATGCCGACGTACCAGTAAGGGCGATTGTCTTTTACGATAATTCTTGCGCGAATTTCAGCATTAAAATTTCCGTCTTGGTCGGTGTACGCTTTAATTAAGTCGGCTTGGTTTTCTTTTAGTTTGTCAAGTGCCGTGCGGTAGTCTATGGCGTTATCGGGAACGATAGAATTAAGCGTTAAAGTTTGGCTGTCTTGCGCCTTTTTTATGGTAACCGTAAACGACTTTTCGTTAAAGTTATCAATTTCAACGCGTGCCGATACCGTGTGGGAAACGGGGTTTAACTTAAAGTTTTGGCTATAAGTTTTATCGCCGTGATTAAAGCAAATCGAATATTCGGCGTAGTCGCTTTCTTTATCGTGCAAACGGAAGGAAAGCGAATAAACTTTTTGCCTTACTTTTGCGTCGTTATTGTAAGGCGTTTCAATAAACCCGTAACACGCGTCTAACTTGTAATCGTCGTTACTTGCGGTGTATAATTGACAGCGCAATTCGCTTACCGCATCGTATAGCGGATTAACTTGTTTGCACGAGCAATTAAAAATTATTGAAAATAAGAGCAAAAAACATAAAATTTTATTAATTTTTTTTAACATACTAATCACCTGCCTATAAGAATTTATGCTTTTAGTAAAAAAGTAATTCTTAATTTAAAAAAATTATCGTTAAAGTATTGATTTTTTAGATAAACTTTGTTAGAATAATATAAATAATATTATTGAAGGGTGTTACGTGAAGAAACTTGTTGTCAGCACAGTATTTTTATCGCTTGCGTTTTTACTAAGTTCAATGCTTTGCGCATTTGGCTTGGCAACGATTTTCGTGCCCGGAAGAGTTGGATTTATTTTTGACGGCGTAGGGGCTTATTCTGCGTCCGTTTTCTTTTATGAAAAACAGTATGAAAAAACCAACGACGTTAACGATTTGTACGTTGTCGTTAAAAAGGTTGACGTTGAAGAAGATAGCGTTCGCGCCGAACGTTTACTTGATGAAATTATCAATCACGATGATTTTAGAAAACTTTGCGAAACGGTTGATGCGGAAAATAGTCAATCTTCTATTACGACTAGGGATTATTGTTATTCTAGTTACTGTTTTGCGCTTATTGAAAACGACAAGGTTGATATGGCGCAAACCTATTCAAATGAAATTTCTAGCACGTACGTTAAGACTGCAGTCGTTTCAGAAATACAACAAAGAAAAATTACTAATTAATACCAAAGATAAATTACTGATTACTTTACAAGGAGATTATTATGGGTACAATTATCAAAGAAGGTTTAACTTTTGACGACGTGTTGCTCGTTCCACAAGCGAGTGAAGTTATTCCTGCGAACGTTGATTTGTCAACAAAACTTGCCGAAGGCATTAAACTTAATATTCCGCTTATGTCTGCTGCTATGGATACGGTTACCGAAGCAAGGCTTGCTATTGCTATGGCTAGGGAAGGTGGTATCGGTATTATTCATAAAAATATGTCAATCGAAGAACAAGCTCTTAACGTTGACAGGGTTAAAAGAAGTGAACACGGCGTTATTACCGACCCCTTCTTTTTAGAACCTGATAATAAGGTTACCGACGCGCTTGCTCTTATGGAAAAATATCGCATTAGCGGTGTGCCGATTACGCAAGGCGGAAAACTCGTAGGTATTCTTACTAATAGAGATTTGCGTTTTGAAAGCAATTTTGAACAACCCATTAAAAATATAATGACCAAAGAAAATTTGGTTACCGCCCCCGTAGGTACTTCTTTGGAAGACGCACAAAAAATTCTCGGCAAACACAGAATTGAAAAGTTGCCTATCGTTGATGCTGACGGTTTCCTTAAAGGTTTGATTACGATTAAAGATATCGAAAAAACCATTCAATATCCTAATTCAGCAAAAGACAAAAAGGGCAGGCTTTTGGCAGGTGCTGCCGTTGGCGTTTCCAAAAACACACTCGAAAGGGTTGACGCTTTGGTTAAAGCAAAGGTTGACATTATCGTTGTTGATAGTGCGCACGGTCACTCAAAGAATATTCTTGATATGGTTAAACAAATCAAGGTTAAATATCCTAACTTACCGATTATTGCGGGTAACGTTGCAACTGCCGACGCAACCGAAGCGTTGATTGACGCTGGTGCAGACGTTGTTAAGGTTGGTATCGGTCCGGGGTCAATTTGTACTACTCGTATCGTTGCAGGTATCGGTGTTCCGCAACTTACCGCTATTATGGACTGTGCTGAACGCGCAGATAAGTTCGGCAAAAAAGTTGTTGCCGACGGCGGTATTAAATATAGTGGTGATATTACGAAGGCAATCGGCGGTGGTGCAGCGGCTGCTATGATAGGTAGTTTGTTTGCAGGTACGCTTGAAAGCCCGGGCGAAATTGAAATTTATCAAGGCAGAAGTTTCAAAGTTTATAGGGGTATGGGTTCTCTTCCCGCTATGGCGTGCGGTAGTAAGGATAGATACTTCCAAGAAAATGCTAAAAAACTTGTTCCCGAAGGCGTTGAAGGTCGTGTACCGTACCGTGGGGCGCTCTCTGAAATCGTTTACCAAATGTGCGGTGGTATCCGTGCAGGTATGGGCTATTGCGGAACTAGAACTATTGACGAACTTCGTAAAAAAGCACAATTCGTTAGAATTACTAACGCATCTTTGGTTGAAAGCCATCCACACGATATTTCAATCACCAAAGAATCACCCAACTACTCTCCAAGAAGTTAATTTTTTTCCCCTGCAAACGCAGGGGAATTTCATTTTAAAAAGTGTAAAAAGGTTTACATAATCGTCAAAATAGTGTAAAATGTATTCGCTATGAATAATAAATTAATGACTTCAAAAACGGGTGGCTATGCTTTTGCCACTTTTATATGTATATATTTGTTCGTAACTTTTTTTGGGCAAGCGTTATGCCTTGCGCTTTTTCCTGACGGGGGAAAGTCTGTTATTGCAATCAGTTCTTGCTTTTCGGCTTTGTCGCTATTAATAGTTTGCGGATTAATATTCAAAAGAGCAAAAAGCGATATTTCTATATTTAGCGTAAAAAAATTCAATCCAAAATATATATTGTCAGCGGCGGCGTTGGCGTTTGGTATGCTGTTTGGTTTAGGGTTTATAAACGACGCATTTTCAAAGTTTATTGAAATGCTTGGTGGCACTGTTGCCGATACCGTTATACCGCTAGATAGCGTAGGGGACGTATGTTTATTCGTGTTTTTGTTAGCGCTTTTGCCCGCCGTGTTTGAAGAATTATTCTTTCGTGGGGTTATGGTAAACGCTCTTAAAAAAACGGGCGTACTCTTTACGGTACTCGCGGTAGCGTGCTGTTTTTCGCTTTATCATTGTTCTGTTGCGCAACTAATTTATCAGTTAATATACGGTACGGGGTTAACTTTACTCGTTTTATGTTCGGGTAGCGTGTTGCCGTGCGTTTTTGCGCATTTTTTAAACAACGCGACCATTCTTATTTTGACTTATCTTAAAGTTGAAATCAATTTTTACAATCCGCTTTGTATCGTTTTAAGCATGTTGCCTTTGATTGCGTTTTTTACGCTTAGAATTTTAGAAGTAAAAAGAATTGAGCGTTTAAGGAAAAATGAAGATAAATTAATTGCAAGCGAAATAAGCAAACAAAAACTTGAATTTTGGTTTCCTTATGCAATTTTCGGCTGTCTTATATGCGCAAGCATATTAATAAGTGCGCTTTTCGTGGGGTAAAATATGATAAAAGTTAATATAGTTGCGGTAGGCAAGGTTAAAGAGAAGTATTTTCTAGAAGGAATAAACGAGTATGCAAAACGCCTTTCCCGTTATTGTGAGTTTAAGATAATTGAAGTTGCCGAAGAAAACTTTACGAAGTTTGAAGAAGGGCTTATTTCAACTATTAAAGATAGAGAAGCCGAGCGAATTTTACCGCATTTAAAAGGTTTCGCGATTGCAATGGCTATTGAAGGCAAAAAATATACTAGTGAAAAGTTTGCAAGTCTTATTAAAGACGTTGCGGATAGGGGTAGCGGTGTGCTAACGCTAGTTATAGGTGGCTCTTACGGGCTTTCGGATAAGGTTAAAAACCGCGCCGACCAACTCGCGTCTTTTTCCGACATGACCTTTCCGCACACGCTATTTAGGCTTATGCTTACCGAACAACTTTACCGTGCGTTTTCTATAAACGGGGGTAGCGCCTACCACAAATAGTTCATATAATAAACGTATGAGCATATTTGAAAAATTAGAGTATTTTTATCAAAATTTTAAGGGCGAAAAAGGCGTTATAGGATACAGTTACGATAAAAAACCGATAGTTTATTTTGCCGTAATGCATACGAAATCGCCTATTTTAATCGTTCAATGCGCAATTCACGCAAGAGAGTATATAACTGCGCATTTGTGCCTATCGTTAATCGACGAGTTTTTGCGTTGTGGAAAAGTTGGAACGGTTTACTTTATTCCACTCGTTAATCCCGACGGCGTAAAAATCGCGCTTGAAGAAAATCTGCTATATAAAGCCAACGGCAGGGGCGTTGATTTAAACGTTAATTTTGACGCGCGTTGGGGCACGGGTGAAAAAAACGTGCTATTTTGCGGGGCGGAAAATTTCATAGGCGAGCACCCTTTTTCCGAGCCCGAAACTTGCGCTTTGAGAGATTTTACGCTTAAAATCAAACCCGACGCGACTATAAGTTATCACTCGAAAGGCGAAGAGATATATTACGAGTTTTTTCAAGAACGAGAAAGATTAAAAAGAGATTTTTATCTTGCCAAAGCAGTTCAAAAAGAAACGGGGTATTTAATAAAAAGTACGCCCTTTTCTAGCGGTGGATATAAAGACTGGTGTATAGAAAAATTAAAAATCCCAGCCCTTACCATAGAAGTTGGCGACGATAATCTTTCCCACCCTATAAAAGAAGAAAGTTTAGAACAAATTTTTAATAAAAACAAAGGCGTTATCCCTGCGGTTATTAAAAGTTTAACGGAGTTAAAATGCAACGAAAATTTATGAAAAGCGCAATAAAACAAGCGCTGATTGCAAAAGAAAAGGACGAAGTGCCTATCGGTGCGGTTATCGTGCTTGATAATAAAATTATAGCAAGGGCGCATAATCTTATGGAAAAAACGCAACTTGCAACTGCGCACGCTGAAATTCTTGCAATCAATAAGGCGTGTAAAAAACTTAAAAGTTGGCGGCTTGACGGTGCGGAAATGTATATAACCGTAGAGCCGTGCGCAATGTGTGCAGGTGCTATTGCAAACGCGCGCATAAAAAAGGTTTACTTTGGCGCGTACGAAACAAAAAGTGGTTGTGCTGAAAGCAAATATCCCGTGCTTTCGGATAGCGGACTTAACCATACCACCGAATTTGTTGGCGGAATTGAGCAAGATATTTGTGCAAATATAATAAAAAATTATTTTAAAGCAAAGAGAATTAAAAAAAGCCTTGACTAAAAGTTAGAATAGGTATAGAATATAATCAGTACTATATGTACATAAAGTTACATTAGGAGAAAAAATAATAATGATTACACACGGCAACAAGATTGAAGTTATCGCAGGTAACTCAAACAGACCTTTGGCAGAAGCGGTTGCTGCGGAACTCAAACTTTCTTTGAGCGAAGCAGAAGTAGGTAAGTTTTCGGATGGTGAAATAAGCATCACTTTACCACAAACGGTTAGAGGGAGAGACGTATTTATTATTCAGTCAACTTCTATTCCCGTAAACGATAACCTTATGGAACTTCTAATTATGATTGACGCTTGTAAGAGAGCGTCTGCAGGTAGAATTACCGCAGTTATTCCTTACTTCGGTTATGCAAGGCAAGATAGAAAGGCTCGTCCGAGAGACCCGATTACTGCAAAACTCGTTGCTGATATTTTAACAAGCGCAGGCGCAGATAGAGTTCTCACTATGGACTTACACGCAGCGCAAATCCAAGGCTTTTTCGATATTCCGGTTGACCACCTTTACGGCGCACCTATTCTTGCAAGATATTTCAAGAATAAGATGAATGAAGACTGGGTTGTCGTTTCACCTGACGTTGGTAGCGTTGGTAGGGCAAGAAACTTTGCGTCAAGAGTAGACGCGTCGCTCGCTATCGTGGACAAGCGTCGCCCCAAAGCAAATGCAATCGAAGTTATGAACGTTATCGGCGACGTTGCTGGTAAGTCTTGCATAATGGTTGACGATATGATTGATACTGCCGGCACTATTTGTCAAGGTGCTGAAGCGCTAGTTAAAAACGGTGCAAAAGAAGTTTACGCTTGTTGTACGCACGGCGTATTAAGCGGTCCTGCAATGGAAAGACTTATCGCGTCACCTATTAAAGAAATCGTGGTTCTCGATACCATTAATCTTCCTGAAAACGTTAAGAACAATCCGAAGATTAAGGTGTTGTCAGTTGCAAAACTCGTTGCAAAAGCAATTACGACGATTTATTCGGATACTTCGCTTTCTGCGATTTACGAAGACTAATAACAAAAGAAAAGCCGTTTTAATAAACGGCTTTTTTAGTGGAGAATATTATGAAACTTATCGTGGGGCTTGGTAACCCTGATGACAAATATAAAAACACCTTTCATAATCTTGGTTTTATGAGCGTTGACGCCATTGCAAAGAAGTTGGGCGTTGAGTTTAATAAAACCAAGTGCCGTGCACTTGTTGCGGAAACGAAAATCGCAAATGAGAAAATTATTTTAGCAAAGCCACAAACTTATATGAATTTAAGTGGCGAAAGCGTTAGGGAATTAGTTTCGTTTTACAAGATTGACGGAAAGGACGTTTTGGTTATTTACGACGATTACGATTTGTTTAAGGGGGCAGTTCGCATAAGGGAAAACGGCTCTGCCGGCACGCACAACGGTATGAGAAATATCGTTCAAGAGTTGGGGCACGGCAACTTTCCTAGAATAAGAATAGGTTTTAAGCCCACCGAAACAATGCAAATTCCACTTATCAACTACGTTTTATCGGGTATAAGCGAGCAAGATAAACCCGCTTATGAAAAGGCTATTGACGGAGCGTCCAACGCTGCGGTTGCTTTTATAAAAGGGCAAACGATTCAAAACGTTATGCAAAAGTATAACGTTAGGTAAGGCTCTAAGAAAATTAAAAAAGAAAATTTATCAGTAACGGTAAATTATGCTAGAAAAGATTTTAAAACTGAAAGAGAAAGAAAATTCGCTCGGCGAATTTATTTCGTGCGTCCGCCAAGGTATACCTTCGGCGGTTTTCGGCGTTACTGATGCATTTAAAAATTTAATGGTAAGCGTGCTTGACGAAAAGGTGCTTTTAGTTGTCAAGGACGCCGTTACCGCTCGCTTTGCTTTTGACGGAATAAGTGAGCTTTCGGATAAAAAAGTCGTTTATATTCCACCGAAAGATGAAATTTTATTAAACAGCAAGGCTTTTTCAAAAGATAATCTATTTAAACGAATACGCGCGCTTAAAGATACGTCTGATGCGGACGTGGTTATTGCAACGGCTGAAACGCTTATGCAAACCGCCCCCAAAACGATAAGCAGTATTTGTTTAGAAAAAGACTGTGAAGTAAGCCAAGAACAAACGGTTAAAAATCTCGTAAAGATAGGCTATCGTAGGGAAGAAACGGTTGAAGTTCAAGGCACTTTTTCTTTGCGTGGCGATATTCTTGACGTGTTTCCGATAGGGGATGAAAACCCCGTTAGAATTGATTTTTTCGGCGATACGGTAGAGAATATAAAAAGATACGATTATGAAACTCGTGAAAATTTAGGCTATATTAATAACGTTGAAATCTTGCAAGCAACCGAGTTTATTTTTGATAAAGACGACCTTTCTTTGTTTAGTGCGTCTGTTAAAGATTGTTTAAAAAAGGCGGATAAACAGCAAGAAGTAAGGCTTAAAGTAATTGCAGGCGACTTGCTTTCCGCTATTGATAATCGTGACGTGGACGGGTTGAACGCTTTTTCTTCGCTTTCTATTGACTGCGTAAGAGTTTTAGATTTGTTTGAAAAAAATAGCGTAGTTATTATAGACGAAGCAAGGCGCGTGCACGAACTTGCAACCTTAAACCAAACGGAATTTGACGAAAGGTTTAATTCGCTTCGTTCTGCGGGCGAAGTTTTTTCTTTTGCAAAAAATAATTTTTGTAGCGTGCAAGACCTAACTGAAAAACTTAAAGACTATCGCTTAGTAGCATTGCAAGCGCTTTCAACTGCGATACCGTTTTTTAATCCCCTACGCATTATTAATCCGCAATCGGGTGGCGTTGCCGACTACCAACTTGATTTTAAGGAAATTTTTACCGATATATCTAACTGGTTAAAGTCGGGGTATTCGATAACCGTTTGTACGGGCGATATGAAAAAGGCGCAAAATATCAATTTTGATTTGTCTGCTAAGGGCATTGCGTCCGAAATAAACGGCGAAAAGTACGTTGGCGTTTCAATTTTACCTTTAAAATTATCGCGCGGATTTATTTTTCACGAAGAAAAAGTGGTGGTTGTCGGTAGTGGTAATTTATTTGCAAAACCCGTTTCGGCAAGAAAAATAAAAAGCAAAAAGAAAGGCTTTTTTACCGCACCTGAAGTGGGCGATTACTGCGTGCACGAAGTACACGGTATAGGTAGAGTATTAGGTAATAAGAAAATATCTACAACCGAAGGCACGAAAGATTACGTTGCCGTTGAATATTCGGGCGGGGATATTTTATACGTTCCCGTTGAGCAAATGGATATTCTCACAAGATATCTAGGTGGTGAGAAAAAGCCAAGACTTTCTAAAATCGGCGGAAAAGACTTTGAAAATATCAAGAAAAGAGTTCGTGAAAGCATCAAAAAGATGAGTTTCGACCTTAAAAGGCTTTACCAAGAGCGTGACGAACTCAAAGGGTTTAAGTTTACAGCGGATAGCGAACTTGAAAGTTTGTTTGAAAGTTCTTTCCCGTTTGAAGACACCCCCGACCAAGCGCAAGCAAACGCTGATATAAAAGCGGATATGACAAGCGGTAAAGTTATGGATAGGCTAGTTTGTGGCGACGTTGGTTTTGGTAAGACTGAAGTGGCGTTCCGTGCAATATTTCGGGCTATATGTTCAGGTAAACAAGCGGTTATGCTTGCGCCTACTACTATTTTAACCGAACAGCATTACAACACGGCACTTGAGCGTTTTAAAGCGTTTGGTATAAAAATTGCTTGCTTAAATAGGTTCAAAACGCCAAAGCAACAAAAACAAATCGTAGACGGCGTAAAAGAAGGCAAAATTGATTTCGTAATAGGCACGCATAGACTTTTAGGTAAAGATATTGAGTTTAAGGATTTAGGGCTTTTGGTTCTTGACGAAGAACAGCGTTTCGGCGTTGAGCATAAAGAAAAAATCAAACTATTAAAAAAGAACGTAGATGCGTTAACGCTAACGGCAACGCCTATTCCAAGAACTTTGCACATGTCGCTTTCGGGTATTCGTTCGATATCGACTATCAACACACCGCCTAAAAAAAGATTGCCCGTGCAAACTTACGTTACCGAAGAAACGGATATGCTCATTAAAGACGCACTAACCCGTGAAATTAATCGCGGTGGGCAAGCGTTCGTACTTTATAATAGGGTAGAGAGCATATTTACTTTTGCCGAGCGGATTAAAAACTTAATTCCGAACGTAAAAGTTACCGTCGTAAACGGGCAAATGGAAGAGCGCGTTATGGAAAATAACGTTATGGCGTTTTACCGTGGCGAGTACGACGTGCTTGTTTCAACGACCATTATTGAAAACGGAATAGACCTACCAAAAGCAAACACTTTGGTGGTAATTGATGCGGATAGACTAGGGCTTTCAACTCTTTATCAGTTAAAGGGTAGAGTTGGTAGGAGCGACCGCCTAGCGTACGCTTATTTCACTTTTAAGCGTGAAAAAATCTTATCAAACACGGCGTTTGAAAGGCTTAACGCAATCATAGAGTTTACCGAAATGGGTAGCGGAATAAAGATTGCTATGCGTGACCTTGAAATTCGTGGTGCAGGCAATATTTTAGGCGCAGAACAACACGGGCATATGGATAAAATCGGGTACGAATTATATTCAAAACTTTTGCGTGAAGAACTTTCTGGGAAAGAAGAATACGTGCCCGAACTTGACGTTAGGGTTACTGCGTTTATTCCCGACGACTACATAGAAAGCAACGTTGCGCGTATGGATGCGTATAAAGAGATTGCTGAAATAGATTCACTTGAGTCGGAAAAAGAATTCCGCACGGCAATAAAGGATGCATACGGAAATATCCCCGAAGAAGTTGATTGTTTGATAAATATCGCCGTGGTAAAAATGCTTGCAACCCGAATAAACGTGCGTGAAATTAACGTAAAAAAAGCAGGAACAAGTCTTGTGTTCGGGGATTTTTCAGCCTTTGCTAATCCCCAACTAATGCGTGCTGTTGACGAGTTTGGCGACGGGGTGCGCATTTCAATGTCAAGTAAACCTGCTTTGGAATTCAACTTTAATGGCGAAAGTAATCAGCAAAAGTTGTCTATTTTGCGTGAGTTTTTAACGTTGACGGTTTAATGTTTGCAAAATAACGACTATTTTGAATTTAAATTACAAAAAATCAAATAAATTGATTGCAATTTTTGCATTTATAGTATATACTATAACGGTATATTGAAATTTTTCTTGTTTTGGGAGATTTATATGAGAAATTTGCTTAAAAAACTTACTTGCCTTTTAGTAACGCTCATCATGTGTGTTTCATTCCTTGGCGGGTGCAACCTAATCACTACTGATAGCGAAAGAGATTTGAATCAAGTTATCGCTACAATAGATGTTAGTGGTGCTCACGAAGAGCATATTTTGAAGAAAGACGTTGTTATGGCATATATCAACTATGGCTACTATTATCAACAACAAGGTTCTGAAATGGGAGAAATCGTTAATTCAATCGTTTCGCAACTTATAAACAACCGTGTTTACGTTCAAAACGCTATCTATAAATTTGACTCGAAAACCGGCATTTACAAAGTTGTTTATGATGAAATAAATAAAGAAGATTTAGCTAAAACTCCTACTGGTACAAAGTGGAGTTTAGATATGTGGGATTTGACTAGATATCTTACTGATGAAGAACTTACTGACGCTGAATACAACGTTTGTAAGGATATCGATGAACTTATCGACGCATATAATGAAGACAAGCCCGCTAATAAAGTTCAAGACACTTTGATTGAAGAAATTAGAACAGTTCCTACTGGTGCAGAAAATAAAGAAGAAAAACTTGAAAAAGGTGATAAGGACGCAAAAATTGCAGAATTTAAGGCTAACGACTTCAATAAGTTAGAACGCAAAAAAGCGTATAACGACGTAATTAAAGTTCTTAAATCAAACGAACTTTTAGGTAGTGAGTATAACGGTAAAATCGCAACTTCTGATTACTATAAGCAAAGTTTGAAAAATTACCAAGAAAACGCTATAATCGAAAAGTTTGAAAAGTGCGTTAAAGACGATGCAAGAGCGGGCGTTACTTGCGACGACGTTAAAAATGCTTATCTTGAAAAATACAACGCTCAAAAAGCAATGAGCGAAGAAGAATTTGCAACCATGCTTGACAGCGCGTCTGCTGACGAACCTGTTTTAGTATATAACGGCAAAGGCTCTTACGGTTACGTTTATAATCTTCTTTTAGGGCCTGGTGATGACGTTCTTGCTAAAATAACCGAAATTGATACTGAAAACAAAAATATTTCACAAGAACAACGTGCAACGAAGAGAGCGAAAATACTTGACGAAGAAACAATCGTTAAAGATTTGCGTTCTACTTGGATTATGAGCGGTTACGATTTTGAAATTGTTGGCGAAGACGAAAATGCAAAAGGTTTCTTCAAAGGTGACTATGCGGTTGCAGGTGAAAATTCTCTTGCTTTCCAAGGTGTGGCTAAGCCAAATGGTACGGATGATGATGGTAAAACTACTTACGGCGTTGAATCAGTGACCGAATACAGCCTTAAAGGGTTTATCGCATTGATGGAAGAATATTTGTATGGTGTTGAACTTGGACAAGGCGTTAATCCGGATGACGTTGATTATGATAACGATGCAAGGGCATCAGTTTATAGGAAATATTCGTCGAGTAGTGAAAATAACAATGTTACAAACTACGTTGAAAAAGTAAACGAACTTTTATTTGCTTTCTCAACCGACCCCGGTTCACTCAACACTTATAAAGGTTATTCTTCTGCACCTGAAGTTGACCCCGTAGCAGGCAAACAAGAAAAGTATATGCAAGAGTTTGCTGACGCTGCAAGAGAACTTCTTAAAATGGGTAATAACAGTTATATCATCGTTGCAACTGATTACGGCTATCACGTAATGTTCTATTCAGAAGTTATTGATAACAATTACAATTATGCAGATTTAGAAAAGTATCTTAATGCTTTCTGCACGAAAACCGCTGGCACTTGGGCGGAAGAATTTACCGCAATGTTAGCAAAGTTTGAAGATTATGATACGGATTCTTATCTTTACAAGTTGTATAACAGCATTGCAAGTTCTATTGCAGACAAGGCTCTTTCTGATGAACAAGGCAAAATTCTTGACTACGTGTTTGGCGACAACAGTAAAGTTGTTAAATATGAAGATAGATACGCTGACCTTCTCGGTGAATAATCGTTAAAAAAATATTAAAAATTTGGGCAAAATGGTTTTCGTTTTGCCCTTTTAATTGCTTATGATACTGTTTTTTGATACTGAAACCACCGGTTTAAGACCGGGGCAAATATGTCAACTGTCATACGTTATGCAAAATGGCGAAAGTTTAACGGCGCGCAATTTGTTTTTTACCGTTGATTATATGGAACAAAGTGCGCAGGCTGTTCACGGCTTTTCGCTTGAAAAATTAAAAAAACTTTCTAACGGAAAAAAGTTTGCCGACTATATTGATATCATTGAAAAAGATTTTTGTTCGGCAGACGTTGTAGTTGCGCATAACACGGCTTTTGACTTTTCTTTTATGCGCGCGGAGTTTGAAAGATTAGGTAGAGTTTTTTCGGTAAAAAAAGAATTTTGTTCAATGAAAAAATCCACGCCTATTTGCAAACTCGTTCGTGCGAGTAGCGGAGCGTATAAATACCCTAAACTATCAGAATTATGTTGCCATTTCGGCATAGGAAACGAGCAAATTTCAAACGCGCTTTTTAAGGTGTTTGGTGCTAGCGCAGGTTTTCACGACGCGCGCTTTGATACGACGGCAGTTTTACTTGCCGTAAACAAGGGTATGAGTGAATTTGGTGAGTACGAAGAGATAAAGGAATTTTTATGATTAAAGTTGAATTACATAGTCACCCGATAGGTGGTAGCCCTTGTGCCGACGGCAATACCAAGTTGGCGGTGCAAAAGTTTATTGACGCAGGGTATGGCGGTGTCGTTTGTACGTCGCATTACAGTAAACCGTATTATGAAAATTTTTTAGGGCAAACGCATAAAGAAAAGATTGACTTTTTCTTCAAGGTGTACGATGATTTTGCCGTCGTAGCAAACGAAAAAGGGCTAAAAACTTTTTTCGGTGCGGAGATTAGATGCCTTCCTACCAACACGGAATATATCGTGGTGGGGTTTGATAGGGCGTTTTTATACGATAATCAGCCACTTTTTAATTTGAGCCAACAAGAACTTTTTGAACTTGCTGATAAAAACGGGTTTTTTATGTATCAAACGCACCCGTTTAGGACGGGCGTTGTTGCGGGTAATCCTAAATTTATGCACGGTGCGGAAAGTTTTAACGGGCATTACCACCATATCAATAACAACGATTGCGCAAAAGAATTTTGCGAAAAAAATAATTTAGTGGGTGTCGTCGGTACGGATTATCACCACGATGACCAACCGTTAACAACTGGTATAAACTTGCCAAAATCAATCGATACGGAAAAACAACTCGCAGAGTTTTTAAGAAAGGGCGATTTCAAGTTCGTTGCGGATAAGGAATTGTACGAAAAATCATTAGAAAAACATTTACAAAGGAAGAAGTAGTTATGGAAATCGAATTTTTAACAGTTTTAGTTGCCGTCGTGTCGCTAATCGTCATTGCAATCCCCGGATTTATCGTTGTAAAAGCAAAGATGATTGACGTAAAGTTGAGCGGTGCTTTTTCAACTTTGGTTTTATACGTATGTGCACCTGCACAAGTGTTTATGGGTTTTCAAAAGGCTAATTTTACCGCCGAATTAGGCAAAAATATGCTAATCGTTGCAGGTGTTTCAGCGCTTGCGCATATTGCAATGATAGCGCTTATGTATTTGGTTATCACTATCAAAAAGGGCGAAGATGAAAAACTAGTTGCTAAAAAAAGGGTTGTTCGTTGTGCAAGCGTATTCGGTAACGCCGCGTATATGGGCTTACCTTTCTTGCAAATCTTGTTTCCTGGTGTTGGCGAAGTTATAATTTACGGCGCGGTAGTAATGTCGGTGTTTAATATCTTAACTTGGTCTATCGGCGTATACATGATTACGGGCAACAAGAAAGATATTTCCGTTAAGAAAGTATTGTTGCACCCCGTAATTTTAGCAATGTTTTTAGGTTTTATAGCACTCGTCGCTGTAGGTCAGCCTTTGGCGAAAGTATGTGCGGACGGTAGTTCAGGAGATTTAATTTTAGAAAACTTAATCAAGAGCGTAAACTTCGTTGGTGATATGGTAACGCCGATGGCAATGTTCGTTATCGGTATGCGCCTTGCTAACGTAACGGTAAAGCAGTTGTTTTTGGATAAATGGGCATACGTCGTAAGTTTTTTCAAGTTGGTAGTTATGGCTGTTTTAACGATGCTTTTATGTGCATTCCTACCCGTTGATAATTACGTAAAATACGCGTTGTTCTTCTTGCTTTCAATGCCGTGCGCAGCAAGTTGCGCCCTGCTTTCCGTGCAGTTTGGGGGGGATGGCGACTTTGCGTCAGTATCAGTTTTGCTCTCAACGATAATTTCAATTTTATCAATTCCGTTAATGTTCTTGGTGTTTAACGCAATGATTTAACAAAAAGATTGATAAAGCAGTAAAAAACACTTGTAAATTTTATTGTGATTTGATACAATTTTAGTGTCAAATTACATAGGGGTATCGCCAAGCGGTAAGGCTACGGACTCTGACTCCGTCATTTCGTTGGTTCGAATCCAGCTACCCCTGCCAAAAAACGACCTACCCTTTCGGGTGGGTTGTTTTTGTTAGTGCTGAATTCGAATTAAAGAGAAAATTTACCTTTGGAAATTCCCCGTAGAGTTAGCGGAGCAGTATCTAGCGATAAGTTAAAATTAAACATTAACCTTTTCGGGTGTTTTTTGTTTGCTAGTTTTCTTTATGATTTCGCTAAACTAGTTGATAAATTATAAAAAAAATGTTATAATATCGGTGTCACACAAATTGAATAGTCAATGAAAAGGGTAACTCTTTAATTTTTTAAAGGGATATTTTTACTTGTTGTTGTAAATTATTGAATTTGGCAAAATGCAAATTCCACTTGATTTATGACAATAGGTTATCCTATGGCTATTTTGAGATTTGTGTGACAACAACGGGGTTTGCGTTTTGGTGCGTTGACTTCGGTTGACGCACTTTTTTTAATTCGCGAAATTTACAAGAGATATTAAAAAGTGTAATGTAGGAGAAAAGTTTATGAGGAATTATCAATTAAACCAAAATGAAATTGTTTTATTTAGGAGCACCGTGATGTTGCAAAATGAAAGCAATTTGAGAAACAAGATGCAAGCGGAACTTTTATTGACAAATGAAAATTTTGTATTCATTACAAAATCAAAAAAGTTGTTTCAAAAAGAAATTGTCAATACGGTTGTTGTGCCTTTTGAAAGTATGAAAGTTTATAACGAATTGCCTTATATGGTAAGAAAAGAAACGTTGGTTGAGATATATACGATAGACGCTGAATATTTTTTAGAGTTTGAAAAACAAAAGCAAGCAAAAGAATTTTTTAGTAAAAGTATGCGTGTGGCAAGTGGTTGTTCAAAATTTGTTCGCAAGGTAAAAAACGTGTCAAAAGAGATTAAGGATACTAATGATGCGTTAGGTGTTGATATAGTAAAAACAACAAAAAAAGCGTTGGATTTTGCTGCTGACGTTGTGCTAGATTACATAGAGCGTCCCAAAAAAGGTAAGGTACAACTATTAGGTAGTGTAGCAAAAGTGTTTAAAAAACAAAAAAATCAAAAAGAATTGCAAATTGAAACAAAAAGAGTAGAAATGCAAGCAGAATTGTCGTTGCCTAATAACAACGAAGATTAAAATTAAATTAATAAAAAATTTTATATTAGTATTTGCTTTATAGTTTTGATTAAAGAGCACCCTTTTTGGGTGTTTTTTTTGCTTATTTTTCAAAGGTTTTTTTAGGCGTTTTGAAAAAAATTAAAAAAAGGGTTGATATTATATATCAAATATGTTAAAATATATCTACAATAATAATCATAAATCGGCGGTTTGTAATGCACAAAACCGCCTATTATCACGAAAGGAGTTTTTATGTTTAAAATTGTTGACAAAAAAGTGCTTAACCCTACGGTTACCCGTATCGACGTTTATGCACCATTCGTTGCTAAAAAGGCACAAGCAGGGCAGTTCGTTATTATTAGGGCTACCGAAGATGGGGAAAGAATTCCTTTAACCGTTGCTGACTATGATAGAGAAAAGGGAACTGTTGCAGTTATCTTCCAAATCGTTGGCGCAACAACTTACACTCTTAATCAATTAGAAGTTGGCGACTGTGTTGCAGACTTCGTAGGTCCGCTCGGTAATGCAACCCACACGCAAGGTTTGAAGAAAGTTGCGGTTGTTGGCGGTGGCGTTGGCTGTGCGATTGCATACCCCGTTGCTAAAAAACTTCACGAAGAAGGTGCTGAAGTTCACTCAATCGTTGGTTTTAGATGCAAAGATTTGGTTATTCTTGAAGATGAATTTAAAGCGGTAAGCGATAAATATATTCTTATGAGTGACGACGGTACGGCTGGTACGAAAGGCTTGGTTACCGACGCTCTTAAAAACCTTATCGAAAACGGTGAACAATACGACGAAGTTATCGCAATCGGGCCGGTTATTATGATGAAGTTCGTTTGTAAACTTACCAAAGAATACGACGTTAAAACAATCGTTTCAATGAACCCGATTATGATTGACGGAACGGGTATGTGCGGTGGTTGTCGTCTTACCGTTGGTGGCAAAACCAAGTTCGCTTGTGTTGACGGTCCTGAATTTGACGGACACGAAGTTGACTTTGACGAAGCAATGAAGCGTGGCGCAAGTTATAAAGAATGGGAAAGACACAAGTACGAAGAGGCTTGTAACCTTTTCAAAAAGGAGGTAAAGTAATATGCCTAATATGTCGTTAAAAAAGAATCCGATGCCTCATCAAGAAGCAGACGTTAGAAATAAGAATTTTGAAGAAGTTGCTTTGGGCTATACCGTAGAGCAAGCGATTGACGAAGCGGAAAGATGCCTTAACTGTAAGCATAAACCTTGCGTAAGCGGTTGCCCCGTTATGGTTCACATTCCCGAATTTATCGCAAAGGTTAAAGAAGGGGATTTTGAAGGCGCATATCAAATTATCGCCGAATCTTCATCACTTCCCGCAGTTTGCGGTCGTGTTTGTCCGCAAGAATCTCAATGTGAAAAATACTGCGTTCGTGGTATTAAGGGCGAGCCCGTTGGTATCGGTAGATTAGAAAGTTTCGTTGCAGACTATCACAATGCTAACTGCAAAGAAAAACCCGTTAAACCCGAAAGCAACGGTAAAAAAGTTGCCGTTATCGGTTCAGGTCCTTCGGGGCTTACCTGTGCGGGCGACCTTGCTAAAAAAGGTTACGAAGTAACGGTTTTTGAAGCATTCCACTTGGCTGGTGGCGTTTTGGTTTACGGTATTCCTGAATTCCGTCTTCCCAAAACAATCGTACAAAAAGAAATTGACACGCTTAAAGATTTGGGTGTTAAAATTGAAACTAATATGGTTATCGGTAAAGTTATTTCTATTGAAGAACTTATCAAAGAATATAACTTTGAAGCCGTGTTCGTAGGTTCGGGTGCAGGTCTTCCCAAATTTATGAATATCCCCGGCGAAAACCTTAACGGCGTTTTCTCTGCTAACGAATTTTTGACGCGTATCAACCTTATGAAAGCGTACAAAGATAATTCTAGCACCCCGATTAAAAAGGGCAAAAAGGTTGTAGTTGTTGGTGGTGGTAACGTTGCTATGGACGCTGCTAGATGTGCTAAACGTTTGGGTGGCGACGTGCATATCGTTTATAGAAGAACGCTCGACGAACTTCCCGCAAGAAAGGAAGAAGTTGAACACGCTATGGAAGAAGGTATTATTTTCGACCTACTTACTAACCCCGTTCAAATCAACGGGGATGAAAACGGCTGGGTTAAGTCTTGCACTTGCATCAAAATGGAACTTGGCGAACCTGACGCATCAGGTCGTCGTCGTCCCGTTGAAATTAAAGATAGCGAGTTTGAAATTGATGCTGACGTCGTTATTATGGCGCTTGGCACTTCTCCCAACCCGCTTATCAAATCAACGACTGAAGGCCTAGAAGTTAATAAGCACGGCGGTATTATTACCGACGAGTTCGGTGCAACTTCGGTTCAAGCCGTTTACGCTGGTGGCGACGCCGTTACGGGCGCTGCAACCGTTATTCTTGCAATGGGCGCAGGTAAAACCGCGGCTAAAGCAATTGATGAATATTTGAATAAATAGTTAAAAAAACCGCCCGAATTTTATTCGGACGGTTTTGGTAATAAAAAACACTAATATTTGGAGGAAATATGGCAACATTTGATTACACCGTGCTTGACCGTGCTATTGAAAAATTTGGCAACGAAGAACGTTCGCTCATTGCTATTTTGCAAGAAGCGCAAGAGCATTATAGATATTTACCGAAAGAAATTTTCCCGTATCTTTCTGAAAAACTTGGAATTAGCCAAGCAAAGATTTACGGCGTAGTAACTTTCTACGAAAACTTCTCTATGGAAGAAAAGGGCAAATACGTTATTAAAGTTTGTGATGGAACTGCTTGTCACGTTCGTCATTCCGTACCCGTGCTTAACGAATTAAGAAAGCAACTTGGTCTTAAAGAAGGGCAAAAAACTACTGATGATAAAATGTTTACGGTAGAAACCGTCTCTTGCCTTGGTGCATGCGGATTAGCGCCCGTTATGATGGTTAACGAAACTGTTTATTCGGCAATGACGCCCGAAAAAGTAAAACAAGTTTTGACTAGTATTAAGGAGGCTGAAAATGGCTAAAATTAATAACGTTGAACAATTAAGAGCATTTAGAGAAGAATGCAAAAAAGAACTTAATTCACAAAGCAAAAAAATTCTAGTTTGCGCTGGTACGGGTTGTATCGCAGGCGGTTCGCTTAAAATCTACAATAGACTTTTAGAACTCTGTAAGCAAAACGGAATTAGCGTTCAAGTTTCTTTAGAAGAACACGTTGACCACCCCGTTGGCGCAAAGAAAACGGGTTGTAACGGTTTCTGTGAATTAGGCCCGCTCGTTAGACTCGAACCACAGGGTTGGCTTTACACAAAGGTTAAACTTGAAGACTGTGAAGAGATTATTGAAAAAACTATTCTTAACGGCGAATGTGTTGAAAGGCTTGCGTACAAGCAAGACGGAAAGATATATCCCGAACAAGATGAAATTCCTTTCTATAAAAGACAAACTCGTATAGTTTTTGATAACTGTGGGCACATAGACTCTGAAGATATCGGCGAATATATTGCTCGTGGCGGTTATCAAGCGCTTGAAAAGGCTCTTTTTGAAATGAAGTCTGAAGACATTATTAACGAAATTAGCGAATCAGGTCTTCGTGGTCGTGGCGGTGGCGGATTCCCCGCAGGTAGAAAATGGAGTCAAGTTGCAAGGCAAACCAACTTCCCAAAATACGTCGTATGTAACGGCGACGAAGGGGACCCTGGTGCGTTTATGGATAGGTCGGTTATGGAAGGTAACCCACACGCTATGCTCGAAGGTATGGCGATTGCAGGTATTGCAACGGGTGCAACCGAAGGTTATATTTACGTTCGTGCGGAATATCCTTTGGCAGTTGCAAGGCTCACTCTTGCAATCAAACAAGCAACCGAACTCGGTCTTTTAGGTGAAAATATTTTGGGTACGGGCATTGCGTTTAACTTGCACATCAACCGCGGTGCAGGCGCATTCGTTTGTGGTGAAGGTTCAGCACTTACCGCGTCTATCGAAGGTAAGCGTGGCATGCCTAGAACCAAACCCCCGCGGACGGTTGAACACGGCTTGTTTGATAAGCCTACCGTATTAAATAACGTTGAAACTTTTGCAAACGTACCGCTTATTATTTCAAAGGGATACGAATGGTTTAAGAGCATGGGTACGGAAACTAGTACGGGAACGAAGGCGTTTGCGCTTACCGGCAACGTAAACAACACCGGTCTTATCGAAGTTCCTATGGGCACTACTCTTCGTGAAATCATTTTTGATATCGGCGGTGGCGTTCGTGACGGTGGAAAGTTTAAAGCAGTTCAAATCGGTGGCCCGTCTGGCGGTTGCTTAACCGAAGAACATTTAGATTTACCGCTTGACTTTGACTCGCTCTCTAAAGTAGGTGCAATAATCGGTTCAGGTGGCTTGGTTGTTATGGACCAAAAAACTTGTATGGTTGAAGTTGCAAGATTCTTTATGGACTTTACGCAAAAAGAAAGTTGTGGGAAGTGCGTTCCTTGCCGTGAAGGTACGAAGCGTATGCTTGAAATTCTTAACCGCATTGTTGAAGGTAAGGGCGAAGACGGCGACATTGAACTTTTGAAAGAACTTGGCGAAGCAATTTCAAAAACTGCGCTTTGCGGTTTGGGTAAAACTGCGGCAGGCCCCGTGCTTTCAACAATTAAATATTTTGAAGACGAATATAGAGCACATATTTACGACAAGAAGTGTCCCGCAGGCGCTTGTCAAAAATTGAAAACTATTTCTATCGACTCCGAACTTTGTAAGGGTTGTAGCAAGTGTGCAAGAAATTGCCCCGTTGGCGCAATTAAAGGCGAAATTAAAAAGCCGTTCGTTATCGACCAAAAACTTTGTATTAAATGTGGCGCATGTGTTTCAACTTGTCCGTTTAAGGCTATAAAGGAGAATTAATTATGAGTGAATATATGATTATTGACGGCATAAAGGCTGAAATTAACGGTGAAAAAAATATTCTTGAACTCGCTCGTAAAGTGGGTATAGAAATCCCTGCGTTCTGTTACGACCCTGAACTTTCTATCTATGGCGCGTGCAGAATGTGTATGTTCGAAGACGAACGCGGCAGGCTTGAAGCATCATGCTCAACGCCTCCCCGTGCAGGTATGGTTATTAAAACCAACACGGCAAAACTTCGTAAATATAGAAAAATGATTCTTGAACTTTTGCTTGCAAACCATTGTAGAGATTGCACGGTTTGCCACATGAGTGGTAAGTGCAGATTGCAAGAATTTGCTTATAAGTTCAATATCGAAGGTGTTAGATTCCCCAACAATGCATGTATGCTTTCACCCGACGCGTCTTCAAACTCAATTATTCGTGACCCCGGCAAATGTATTCTTTGCGGTAAGTGCGTAAGAATGTGTAACGAAGTTCAATCGGTTGGAGCAATCGATTACGCTTACCGTGGCTCAAAGATGAAGATTGCAACCGCTTTCGACGGTGATATTTCAAATTCACCATGCGTTGGTTGTGGTCAATGCGCTGCGGTTTGTCCTACGGGCGCAATCGTTATTCGTGACGACGCTGACCTTGTTTGGAAGGCTTTGGGCGACCCCAACGTTGAAGTTTCCGTTCAAGTTGCACCTGCCGTTAGGGTAGGGCTCGGCACGGAATTCGGCTTTGAAGAAGGCACTAACGTTATGGGCAAGTTGGTTACCGCACTTCGCGAAATAGGTTTTGATAAGGTTTACGATACAAATATCGGTGCCGACCTTACCATTATGGAAGAATCAAACGAACTTATCCAAAGAATTACCAAAGGTGGCAAGTTGCCTATGTTTACTTCTTGCTGTCCCGCTTGGATAAGATTTGCAGAAGATAAATATCCCGACCTTCTTGATAATATTTCAACTTGTAAGAGCCCGATGCAAATGCTTGCCGCAACCGTTAAGGCTACTTATCAAGGCGAAAAGAAACACGTTCACGTTGCAATCATGCCTTGTTCTGCTAAAAAGGATGAAGCAAAGCGTGCTAAATTTAACAGCGACGTTGACTTCGTTCTTTCAACTCAAGAAGTCGTTCGTATGATTCGTGAACACGGTATTCACTTTAAGTATTTAGAAGAAACTTTACCCGACGTTCCTTATAAGGAATACACGGGCGCAAGCGTAATCTTCGGTGCGTCAGGTGGTGTTATGGAAGCAGCGCTCCGTACTGCGGTTGAAAGTATTTCAGGCGAAAAACTCGGCAACGTTGAATTTAAAGAAGTTCGCGGTATGCAAGGGGTTAAAGAAGCCGAATACAACGCTAAAAACCTTAAAGTTAAAGTTGCAGTTGTTAGCGGTCTTAAAAACGCAAGAGAACTTTGCGACAAGGTAAGGGCAGGCGAAGCAGACTATCAATTTATTGAAGTTATGAGTTGCCCCGGCGGTTGTGTAAACGGTGCTGGTCAACCTTTCGTTGACGCGTTCAAGCGTTCTGAAATGGATTATAAAGGTATGCGTGCAAAAGGTCTTTACGATACTGATGCAGATATGAGCACTAGAAAGAGCCACGAAAACATGTCGGTAAATTATCTGTACGATAATTTCTTCGGCAAAATCGGCGGACACAAAGCGCATGAACTTTTACACACTTCTTACGAACCAAAGAAAAAATAATAAAATATTAATAAAATATTAATAAAAACCAAAAAAGAGCCTTTCGGCTCTTCCCTTAGGGATTTTTTAGAC